>NZ_JAMYOL010000019.1:0-92425 GCF_040319815.1 Mesorhizobium sp. M0854 | reverse complement strand
GGGAGGGGTTAGGGGTGGGGGTACGTCGTAGAGCGAAAGCCTCGGCTTTCCATCTGCAATAGCCCTGCCCATTGTGGGGGGAGATCAGCAGTTTCAGTCGTCCGCTTAGCTTTTGGCCGCCGCGAGCTTGTCTTGCGTCTTGGTCTCGAAATCGCTGGCGTCATGGCGCTCGTGCAGCTGCATCGAAGGCTCGCCGAAGGTGCGGTTGACCATGCGGCCGCGCTTGACCGCCGGCCGCGCGTCGATGGCGTCGGCCCAGCGCTGCACGTTCTTGTACTGCTCCACCTGCAGGAACTCGCCGGAATCGTCATACATACGGCCCTTGGCCAGCCCGCCATACCAGGGCCACACCGCAATGTCGGCAATCGTATAGTCGCTGCCGCCTAAATACTCGCTTTCGGCGAGGCGTCGGTCGAGCACGTCCATCTGCCGCTTGGTTTCCATGGCGAAGCGGTCGATGGCATATTCGATCTTCGTCGGCGCATAGGCGTAGAAATGGCCGAAGCCGCCACCGAGATAGGGCGCCGAGCCCATCTGCCAGAACAGCCATGACAGCGTCTCGGCGCGAGCCGGCTGCTCCGTCGGCAGGAATTCGCCGAATTTTTCGGCGAGGTAGAGCAGGATCGAGCCGGATTCGAAGATGCGGACCGGCTTTTTCCCACTGCGATCCATCATGGCCGGGATCTTCGAGTTGGGGTTGACCTCGACGAAGCCGCTGCCGAACTGGTCGCCGTCGTTGATCCTGATAAGCCAGGCGTCGTATTCGGCGCCGCTGTGGCCGAGCGCCAGAAGTTCCTCCAGCATGATCGTCACCTTGACGCCGTTCGGTGTCGCCAGCGAATAAAGCTGCAGCGGATGCTTGCCGACCGGCAGTTTCTTGTCATGCGTCGGGCCGGCGATCGGCCGGTTGATGCTGGCGAAAGCGCCGCCATTTGCCTTGTTCCAGGTCCAGACTTTTGGCGGCGTGTATTGGTCCGTTGCGTAGTCGTTCATTTGGGAGGCCTTTGGAAGGGTCGGGTTGGGAGGATATCAGATATCAACGTGGGCAATGGCGGAGGAACTTTGCATAGGGCAGCTTGGGATAGCCGTAGGTACAGATAGGGCTGCCGGCGCTGTTGCAAAACCCCGGCGCGAACGGCGCGGCGCCGGTCCACGCCAAAGCCGGCGCCACCTCTTGCGCCTGATCACCTGCGCCATACCTATAGCCCATATCAGCTGCGAACATTGCCAGGAACCAAAGCATGAATATCGAACCCCTTTTGCGATCCATCGTGGCCGTCCGCGCCACCGTGCCAGAGGACGCCTTCACGGCAAATACACTTGGCACCCGCCGCGAGGGCAGTGGCGTGGTCATCCGCGGCGACGGGCTGGTACTCACCATCGGCTATCTCATCACCGAGGCCGAGGAGGTCTGGCTGGCCGACCAGGACGGGCGCGTCGTTCCCGCCCATGCGCTCGCCTACGACCAGGAGTCGGGCTTCGGCCTGGTGCAGGCGCTGGCGCCGCTTGGGCTGCCCGCCATTGCGCTCGGCGATGCGTCCAGGGCCAAGATCGGCGATCCCGTCGTGCTCGCCGACGGCGTCGGCCGCTCCGTGCGGGCGCGGATCGTCACCAAGCAGGAATTCGCCGGCTATTGGGAATATCTGCTCGACGAGGCGATCTTCACGGCGCCGGCTCACCCCTCATGGGGCGGCGCCGGCCTCATCGGCGCGGATGGCAGGCTGCTCGGCATCGGTTCACTGCGCCTGCAGATGAGCCGCAACGGCGAGGTCGCCGACATCAACATGGTGGTGCCGATCGATCTTCTGCCGCCCATCCTCGACGATCTGCTGACGCGCGGGCAGGTCGCCAGGCCGCCGCGGCCGTGGCTCGGCGCCTTCTCGGCCGAGAGCGACGGCAAGGTCGTGGTGATGAGCGTCGCCGAGGGCGGTCCAGCCGCCCAGGCGGGCCTTCGCCAAGGCGATGTCATCTCGGATGTCCGCGACACGGCGGTCGATGGGCTTGCCGATTTTTATCGCAAGCTTTGGAAGAGCGGCCCGGCGGGTGCCGAGATCCCGCTCCGGGTGCTGCGCGATGGCCGCGAAACCTGGCTGCGCGTCAAGTCCGCCGATCGCAACAGCCTGCTGTGGAAGCCGCCGCTGCAGTGAGGCAACCGAAACCTCTCACTCTCCGCAAGCGCTGAAGCCAGTGCCCGGGGTCCATTCCGCAAATGCGATGACCTTGCCTTCGACCGATACGGTCGCTTGCCTGGTGCTGCCGTCCGCCAGCTTCTTGCTGCTTTTGCCCTTGCCGGTCAGCACATTGTAGTCGCAGTCGCCGGCAACATTGTCGTCCATGTAATCCCAATAATCGTAGGCAAAACCGGCGACGACGAACGTGCCGTTGCGCCAGGCGAGCGTCAGCGTCTTATTGGTCCGCTCGCTGCCGATCTCCATCGCCGGAACATAGAGCTTGATCGAACCGTTGGGGAGCGCGGTGAGTTCGGGCTCGGTGTCGGATGTGGCGGGGCCCGGCCGGTCATAATCCTTCCATTCGCCGTAAATCTGTTCATGCACGACCCCGGCAGGTTTTAGAAAATCGCCATCGCGATCCTTGAGGAAAAAATACATGTCCATGGGATGGCCGGGCTCGGTCTCCACGATCATCGCCAGATCGGCGGCGCCGTCGCCGTTCCAGTCGCCGGTCGCCGCCGTGATGATCTTCTGCGTCTCGATCGGTTCTGCCAGGGCGGAGGCCGGCAGCAGCAGGACCAGACCGAATATTGCCGATCGCATGTAGATCCCCCCGCGCTTGGGCAGGCCTGAGAGCACGCTTCTCAGGAGGCCCGGCTCTGCCGCGTCTCGGAACGGCTCGTCTCGTTGAGCAGACGGCAGAGCGAAACCGCTTCACGACGGCTCAGGCCGATCAGCGCGATTTGCGAAAATTGCGCCGGCAGATCGTGAACGATGTCCCACACCATCCATCGGCCGTTCGGCTCCATGACACATTCGTAGCGCAATAATTGTTCCTGCATCCGACCCCCCGGCTTTGCTCATCGGACTGGTACAGCGTCGAGGTAAATGAGTTGTTGCGCCGCGAGAGTATTCCGCGGCTGTCAAAACCAGGCGTTGAATCCCCACAGGGGCGAACCCGACAGGTCACGGCTGACGGTGCCGATACTCTCGACAAGGCGGCAGGGAACGGCGGCCGCCGCCAGAGTTGGATCAGGCGTTGCGGCTCGCCATGTGCGCGTCGAGCTTCCTCCTCGAGGGGCCGTAACGCTTGATGATGGTCGCGGCCTCGCTTTGCGGTATGCCGTATTTGCGGGCAAAGGCAGCGACCTCGTAAGGCTCTTCGCCTGAGACCAGTTTGCGATCCTGCTTGGTCTTGGATTTGTCGTCGGCCATGGCGTCCTCCATCACATCTGGTCGTTATAGGGCTCCTTGGTCCGGCCGACCATCCTGGCCAGTTCGGCAAAGGACGGTACGCCGGTTTCACCCTGGGCATTGTTGGCCGCCTGCAGCAGCCTGAGCGGAAAGCAGACGGCGTCGCGGTTGGATGGCGACATGTCTTCATAGAGACGCTCCTCGCTGGTCATCGCCGCCTCGGCCCGGCGCAACGCCATGTCGACCTCGTCGACCGACAGCAGGCCCTTGTGGACCAGCGCGTTGTTGACGGCCGCGATCGCCATCATCAATCCTTCGAGCTGGAGATTGGCGACGTTCATCGTCTTGCGTCCTTGCCGGGCTTCTTGGCGGTGGCCTTGCCGTCTGGCCGGATCGCTGCGCGCGGCGGGTTCTGGCCCTCCGAATGCAGGGTCCTGTCGTCGAAATCGTCAGCCGGCCTAGTCAATCCCATGCCGCCGGGAGGTGGCTTGTTGCCGGCCGCATCCTGCGAAAATTCGTCGGCCGCGTCGCGGCTCGTCTTTGCCGGATATTTCCTCGCTCCGGTCTCGTAGCGGTTCGGGTCGTCGGCCATGTCCTGTGCTCCCGTTGCAATGAGCAGATAACTTTCATGCGGCGGCAGCGGTTCCGTGGCGAAATCGACCTTGCCGGTGCGCAAGCCTTCGCAATCTGCGACCACGACTACGAGGATTGCCCGAAGCGCAGAACCGATGCCGGACGGCAGAAGCAGACGCCAGGCAACGCGTCCCAGCCCGCAGCCGCGGCTGCAGGGGAAATCGGCTGGCCACCCTGAACCACCCGCCGGTCCGGCCGGCTGCCCCGAAGGTCTTTCCATATCCAGAGGATTGCAATGCCGCCACTATTGTGGGCAAAAGCAGCACGGGCAATCAGGTTGGGGTGGGGTGATGACCGAAACGCAAGGCAATTCAAGCCGTCCGAAGGGCAAGCCGGGGATGGCATCGGGGTCGATCGGTTCCGGCCTGATCGCACTCGTCATCGTGGCGCTCGGCGTCTTTGCGCTGTTTGGATCCTGGTACACGATCGATCAGGGCGACCGCGGCGTGCTTTTGACCAACGGAGCGCTGAGTTCGGTCGTTGATCCCGGACTGCATTTCAAGCTGCCGTGGTTACAGCGTGTCGAGAAGATCAGCCTGCGCCAGCAGGTGCTCAAATGGGGCTGCGAGAACCAGAACGATTGCAGCGGCCTGCCGGCCATGCAGGCCTATTCGCGCGACCAGCAGCCGGCCGACATGCGCGTCACCGTCAATTTCCACGTGCCGGCCGCCGAAGTCAGCAACGTCTACACCAATTATGGATCGATCGAGGCACTGGCCGACCGTGTCATTGCCAGGAAGGCACCGCAGGAGATCAAGACGGTGTTCGGCCAGTACGACGCGGTGTCGGTTATCCAGAACCGGGCGAAGTTCAACAAGGACGTCGCCGAGGCCATCGCGGCGGTAACCGACGGCCCGGTGATGATCGACAGCGTGCAGGTCGAGAACATCGACTTCTCCGATGCCTACGAGCAGGCGGTCGAAGCCAGGATGACGGCGCAGGTCGAGGTGCAGAAGCAGGAACAGAACCTGCAGCAGGAAAAGATCAAGGCCGATATCGCCGTCACCCAGGCCAAGGGCCGCGCCGACAGCGTCAAGGCCGAAGCCGAGGCCAGCGCCTACAAGACCAGGGTCGAAGGCGATGCGACCGCGGGCGCCATCAAGGCTCGCGCCGCCGCAATCGCCAACAATCCGCTGCTGGTCGAACTGACCAAGGCGGAGAGATGGAACGGCGAATTGCCGAAGTCGATGATCCCTGGCTCGACCGTACCGTTCCTCGAACTCAGCACGCCTGCCGCAGCATCGAACTGAGGCGCGGCGCAAACCAGATCAGGGCGGCGGCGCGATAGCCGTCCTGGTGCGGTTACGGCTGAAGCACGGCGCCTCGGGCGATTGCTTGCGTTTGACCTAGAAAAGCTGTCAGCAGCTCCATTCCCGCCGGCCAGTCGCCGAGCCCGCTGTCGCCATTGATGTGGCCAAGCGGTCCGGCGATATGGAGATCGCTGCCCCATCGCTCGGATTTCGCCCTGGCATAGTCCAGCGAGCCGTAGGGATCGTTAGTGCTGGCGACAATCAGCGACGGAAAGCGAAGCCGTTGTTGCGGTGCGTCGGCGAAGGCCCGGGCGGAGGAGGGGAAGGCCGGCGACGCAGGGTCCGGAACCGCGACCAGCAACGCGCCGCCGATAGAGCGGCGGGAGATCCGCTGCCAGTGTACGACGAGCAGACAGCCGAGGCTATGGGCGACGAGCACCGGCGGTGTCCTTGCCTGGCATACAGCGGTTTCCAGCGCAGCCACCCAGTCGTCGAGGTTCGGCGCGTCCCAACTCGCCGGGTTGAACCGCCGCATCGCCGGGTTTGCCTGCTGCCAACGTGTCTGCCAGTGGGCTTTGCCCGATCCGCCGATGCCCGGCACAATGATGAAGTCGGTCATGCGAAGCCCTTCTTTCCTGATGCAGCGCGTGCAATTCTAGGTCTTCTCCCAGGTGGCGGAATGAGAGATCATCGGAAAGCAGCGACGAAATCCGATGGATTAAAGGGCGATCATGCGGAACGGCGATTATCGGCCAAGGCTCGACCCCACCGATCTGGCGATCATTGAGATCATGCAGGAGGATGGCCGCATCGGCATCTCCGAGCTTGGCCGCCGCGTCGGACTGTCCCAGCCCGCCACCTCGGAACGGGTGAAGCGGCTGGAGGAGCGCGGGGTCATCACCGGTTACAAGGCGGTGATCAATTCGGCAGCGCTCGGGCTCGGCACCATGGCGGTCATCCGCCTGCGCACCACGCATGAGCATATCCAGGCCTGCCTGAAGAAGTTCGCCCAATTGCCGGAGGTGGTCGAGGTGCTGCGGGTGACCGGCGAGGACTGTTTTCTGGTCAAGGTCGTGGTCCCGTCACCGCCCGATCTTGAAAGCATCGTCGACAGCATCGGCCACTACGGCACGGTGACGACAAATGTGGTTCTGCGCGCCGAGCAACCGAAGCGGCTGGGACGCGAATTGATGACCAGGGCCTGACCGGTCTATCGCTTGGTCTGCGTATGCCCGACGGCATTGGCGAACGAGATGCCGCCCTTGATCTCGCGCATCGCCATCGAGGTGATCGTGCGCCGCACGCCGGGCAGCCGGCTGAGCTCCTCGCGCAGCATCCTGTCGAGCGCCATCATGTCGACGGTGACGATCTGCAGGAGATAGTCGGCCTCGCCAGTCGTGGCGTGGCAGCGGCGGATCAGCGGATGCTTCTGCACTGCCGCCTCGAAGGCGTCCGACAGTTCGAAATCGATCGACACCTGGATGAAGGCCTCGATGCCGAAGCCGAGCTTGGCCGGGTCGATCCGCGTCGAGTAACCGCGGATGACGCCGGCGTCCTCAAGCGCCTTGACCCGCTTCCAGCACGGCGTCTTGCTCAAGCCGACCTCGTCGGCGAGCGCGGCAAAGGAGATGCGGGCCTCACGTTCGAGCGCCGCGACGATCTTCCGGTCGACCGCATCCAGCATCATTCGTTCTTCCAATCTGCTTCGGAGGCAGCTTTCGTCCTTCGTTTCCAGCCAATTGAATAACAGAAAGGGACAATGTTCGGCAAGAAAGCGATTAGACTCGGGAACGGGATCCAACAAGCGCCTGCGGCCCAACGGCCGCGGCAAGGAGCATGGCCATGGACAAGCAGGATTATTATGCCCGCATCGAAACGCCTGAGATGCGCGACTATGGCGTCTACCTCAAATGCGACAGGCTGCTGGCCTGCCAGAAGCCGCTGGCCGAGATGGTGAATGCCGACGAGCTGCAGTTCCAGATCGTGCATCAGGTCGAGGAGCTGTGGATGAAGCTCATCGCCTATACGCTGGTCGATGTCGTTGATTTCCTGGAAAAGCAGGACACGCATCGCATCGTCACACTGATGGGGCGCGTGCACCGGCTGATGCGGCTGATGACGGCGCAGCTCGACCTGCTCGAAACCATGTCGCCCAAGGAATACCAGCAGATCCGGCTGCAGCTCGGCAATGGCAGCGGCCAGGAATCGCCAGGTTTCAAGCAGCTGTTGCGCCTGCCGCCCGATCTGTGGCGGGCCTTCAAGGCGTCGTACCTCGACGACCGCGGCCTTTCGGTCGAGGATGTCTACGATACCGGCTACGATCACGGCGACAGCTATGTCGTTGCCGAAGCGCTGATCGAGTTCGACGAGCTGTTCCAGAAATTCCGTGCCAACCACCTCTATCTCATCCACCGCACGATCGGCCTCGGCGCGAAATCGCTGAAGGGCCGGCCGGTCGAATTGCTGGAAGCCGGCGCCCGCCACCGCTTCTTCCCGGAACTCTGGGACATACGCTGGGCGATGACCGACCGCTGGGGCAGCCAGTATGGAACGGTACGCGAGCCGATCAGCAAGCCGGGGGTCAAGTTGGGGTAGCGCAACCTTTCTTCTCCCCTTGTGGGAGAAGGTGGATCGGCGCGCAGCGCCGAGACGGATGAGGGGTGTTGGACGGAGTGCCGCCGGCGCCAAGCTGGAGCACCCCTCATCCGTCGCCTTCGGCGACACCTTCTCCCACAAGGGGAGAAGGGAAGGCGCCACTTTGGTGCCGGCGCTTGTATCTCTCAGGTTTTTCGGGGGATGATGTCGGGCTTGCGGCTGGTGGTGCGTCCTTGGGGCACAACCATCGCAACTCTGGGAGGACATCATGACCTTGGAAACCGCTCAATCATCCGTTCAGTCGCCGTGGCAGACCGCGGCAATCCTTATCGCTCGCCTGATCTTTGCCGCCGTCTTCCTGATGGCCGTGATCTTCAAATTCGTCGATATCGGCGCCACCGCCGGCTATATCGCGGCGGCCGGGTTTCCATTCCCGCTGTTCCTGGCCTGGTGCGCAGCCCTGCTCGAGGTCGTCCTCGTTCTATGCTTCCTGACCGGCGCCTTCTTCTCATGGGCAGCACTCGTCGCCGGCGCCTATGTGCTGTTCCTCGGCTTTGCCTTCCACGGGCCGTCGCACTGGGCCGGCAACCAGGCGGAGTTCGGCTTCTTCGTCGATCACTTCACCTTCCTGGCCGGGCTGCTGTTTGCCGCCGTGCACGGGCCGGGCCGCGTCCTGGCGCTGAGGCTTGGCAGGGGGTGATGCCAAAGCTTGCTGCGGCGGTCATCCTCGGTCGCCGCGTCACATCTGGTCGTTGTAAGGTTCCTTGATCTGACCGACCATGCGCGCCAGTTTCGAGAAGGACGGCATGTCCGTCTCCGGCTGACATTGATTGGCCAACTCCAGCAACCGGATCGGGAAGTTGACGGCATCGCGGCTCGACGCCGACATGCCTTCGGACCTTTCCTCGTTGGTCTCGCTGGCCTCGGCCTTGCGCAAGGCGATGTCTATCTCTTCGACGGAGACCACGCCCTTGCGGACCAGGACCTGATTGATCGATGCGATGGCCATCAGCAGGCCTTCGAGTTGCAGATTGGCGACGTTCATGGCTTTTGCTCCCATTGGCTGGGGTTCAAACGCGCGAATGCCTGTTCTGATCCGCGGCTGCGGCTGCTCGTCGGCCGGTGAGATGCCTCGGCAAATGGAGGAAGCGCCAATTGCCGACGCTGCGTTCGCGCCCACAAAGTGGCTGGCGGGCAACGCGAGGCGCCGAAGAGAATTCGGTTCTTTTGTCGCAACGCCACATTTTGTTCTTGCTTTGTGCCGGCAGCTATGCTACTAATTTGGGTATGGTGCTAATTGGCTCCAACGACCCGCCCACAGAGGCGGGTTTTTGTTTTCAGGCTTCTTTTTGATCGAACGTTGCTTGTGTTGCCGGCTTTAAGTCGGCGGGACAGCGCCCGGGACAGTACCCCCCCTCTGGCCTGCCGGCCATCTCCCCCTCAAGTGGGGAGATTGGCGGTTTCGGCGTTGCGCTCTTCCTGCAACGTTGGAGATTGGCGAAAGCCGGCGCGAAAGCCGATCTCCCCCCAAGTGGGGGAGATGTCCGGCAGGACAGAGAGGGGCGCGAAGGAATGCAGCCTAGCGGTCTTCTTGGAAGGTCAATCGGGAGGCGGACAAGGCGAGGCGCTGAACGGAATTCGCATTTTTCTGCCGCCGCGCCACATTTTGTTCTTGCTTTGTGCCGGCAGCTATGCTACTAATCTGGGTATGGTGCCAATTGGCTCCAACGACCCGCCCGCCGAGGCGGGTTTTTGTTTTCAGGCCGGTTTGGAGACGATCACGGCGAGCGAGGCGAGCTTTCCGTCACTCAGGCTTCGGATGTAGTTGCGGCGGCGCTGCAGGAATTCCGCGCCCATGACGACTTCATTTGCCTGCTGCTGCGCCGGCGAGGGCACGATGCCGGAATTGGCCCTCTTCAGCGCCAGCTCAACATGTTCGCCGGTTTCGTCGACGATTTCGTCGATGCGAAATCCGGCATCGACAAACAGGGTTTTCAATTTTTCCCGATCGGCGAGGTGGCTGGTCGCCGCAGAAACCGCCCAGGGCATGGGATAGTAGGGCTCGCCGCCGGCGAGCACGGCTTCGGTCCAGATCAGCCTGCCTCGCGGTTTCAGCACGCGCCAGGCCTCGTCGATGACCGCGGCTTTGTTCTCGATGTTCATGCCGACATAGAAGCAGATCGCCGCATCGAAGGTGCTGTCGCCAAAAGGCAGTTTCGTCGCGTCGGCCTGATGGAAGCGAATCTTGTCTGCCAGTCCGCTGAGTGCGGTCAGTCGGCTCGACGCGGCGACAAAGGCTGGTGTCAGGTCGATGCCGTCGACCTGGCAGCCATAGGTCGAGGCCAGAAACCTTGCCGGCCCGCCAATGCCGCTGCCGATATCCAGGATCCGATCTGTCGGCGAAGGAGCAAGACGGGCCACATGCTCCCGCGTGGCGATCAGTTCGCGGCCATGGAGCTGATCGAACGGATAGAGTTGCGCGGCCGCGAGTTTTCCGGCCGGGTCGGCGTCCGGGATCGCGGCCAATATGCGATCGACGATGCCGTCGCTGCCGTAGTGACTGGTGACATTGCCCATGACGCGTTCCCCTCAAGCGCAACCACCATCCCATCAACGCAAGTCTCACGCAATGCCCGCCCTTTTCGCCTTCCTTCCAGCCGTTCACCGACGAGGGTGCGAGGTCGTCAGTGCATTTTTCTGCCGCCGCGCCACATTTTGTTCTTGCTTTGTGCCGGCAGCTATGCTACTAATTTGGGTATGGTGCCAATTGGCTCCAACGACCCGCCCGCCGAGGCGGGTTTTTCATTTCGGGCTCCTGTTCGACCGAATGTTGCGTGTGCTGCCGAGGTATGTCGGCGCGAATGAACGCGACCGACTATCCCGGTCCGCAATCACCTATCGTCCATAGATTTCCCAACGCGCCCGTGCGCCCACTTCAGAGAACATCCCCATGTCCAACCGTTACGCCACCATCATCACCGACGATGACGGCCGCGAGGTCGTCAGCGCTATTGGCGAGTTCGCCGGCGCCGCTCCCTATGCCCGCCATGGCCGCTTCGAGCAGGTCGCCGCCGGCGTGCGGATCGGCATGGTGCGTGGCGGTACCGTCGATGCGGTCGGCGGCTTCGGCTTCCCGTCGGAAGCACTCGACGACAAGGCGGCAATTCTCAGGGCAAGGCTGAATGCCTTGCCCGACGCCGGTGCGATGAAGCCCGGCACGACGACTGATGCGAAACCGGCAAGCCAGCCGCGGAAGCCGAAGTCGGCACGGGCCGGCAAGAAGGCCAGGCCGCGCAGGCGCATCGTGCGGCCAGGCAACAAGAAGCCGATGTCCGCCGGGACGGCGGAGTAGGGCATGGCCAAGGCTCCTTCCGCCGGCGATCCGCAGCCGCACGATCAAGCACCCGGCAGCCGAACCAGGCGGCCGAAGAAGACGCTGGCTGACGGCTTTCTCGAAGCGATCCGCGCTGATTTTCGCGCCCATGGCGCCGGCGTCATCGCCGAGGTGCGCGCCGAAAAGCCCGATCAGTATCTGAAGCTCGTGCTGTCGGTGCTGCCCAAGGATCTTAATGTCAACATCAACAATCTGGATGCATTGAGCGATGACGAAATCAGGCAGCGCATCCGCGGCCTCGAAGCCGTCCTCAAGCCGTTCCTCGAGAAGCCGGGCTTCGCAAAAGGCCTCGCAGAGCCGGGCGGCAAGGACGGAATATCTCAGCCTGCTGGCGGAGATGGACCGCAGGCGCCGCACTAACCAGCTTGCCGCCTATCGGCCCTATCCCAGGCAGGCCGAGTTCCATGCAGCCGGCGCGACCAATCGCGAGCGCCTGTTCATGGCCGGCAACCAGCTCGGCAAGACCAGGGCCGGCGGCGCCGAATGGGCGATGCATCTCACCGGCCGCTATCCCGACTGGTGGCAAGGCAAGGTTTTCGATTGTCCGGTTCGGATGTGGGCGGCCGGCGTCACCGGCGAAAGCACGCGCGACAACCCGCAGCGCATCCTGATCGGCCCGCCGCAGCAGCAGGCGGCCTGGGGCACCGGCATGATCCCGGCCGACGCCCTCGTCAGCACGATGGCGGGACGGGCGCCGGGCGCGCTCGACAGCGTCGTGGTGCGCTGGGGCGGCGGCGGCGACGTCCAGGCCGGTGAATCGGTGTTGTCGTTCAAGAGCTACGAGAAGGGTCGCGAGAAATGGCAGGGCGAAACGCTGCACGGCGTCTGGTTCGACGAGGAACCGCCGCTCGACATCTATTCCGAAGGGCTGACCCGCACCAACGCCACCGGCGGCATCACCATCGTCACCTTCACGCCGCTGCTCGGCATGAGCGATGTGGTGTTGTTGTTCTTGTCGGCGGAGGAGGTGGGAGGGATGGGGAGGGGGTGAGGCAAGTTCAGGAAAGAAGCATTCGCTCCTCTCATCCGTTGCGTTCCTTCGCGCCCCCCTCTGTCCTGCCGGACATCTCCCCCACGAGGGGCGAGATTGGCAATTTCACCGGCCGCGCTTTGCAGTCGACGTTGGAGGTTGGCGAAAGCTGGAGTGGCATCCGATCTCCCCCCTCGTGGGAGATGTCCGGCAGGACAGAGAGGGGCGCTGTCCCGCCATCGGAAAGTTCCTTGTCAAACAACATCATCCGTCCGGCGCCTGCCACTACGATTCAATGCCGCGAGGGCGCACAATGACCCGTCACGTCACCTTCATGACCATCGACGATGCCGAGCACTATACGCCGCAGCAGCGCGCCGAGATCGTTGCCGCCTATCCGGCGCATGAGCGGGAAGCCAGGGCAAAAGGCATTCCGGTGCTCGGCTCCGGCCGCATCTTTCCGGTGGCCGAGGAACTGATCGCCTGCGAGCCGTTCCCGCTGCCGCGCTATTGGCCAAGGCTCGGCGCGCTCGATTTCGGCTGGGACCATCCGTCGGCCGCGGTCGAACTTGCCTGGGATACGGAGGCCGATGTCGTCTATGTCACAAAGGCCTGCCGGGCTTCGCAGCAGACTCCCGCCATGCAGGCGCTGACGTTGAAACCGTGGGGCGATTGGCTGCCATGGGCATGGCCGCGCGACGGCCGCCGCGAGACGCTGGAAGGTGCCGGCACCGCACTTGCCAGGCAATATTCCGCACATGGGCTGAACATGCTCGCCAGCCATGCGCAGTTCGCCGACGGTTCGGTCTCGGTCGAGGCCGGGCTGATGGAAATGCTCGATCGCATGCAATCAGGCCGCTTCAAGGTGTTTTCGACGCTTTTGCCGTGGTTCGAGGAGTTCCGGCTCTATCACCGCAGGGACGGCCAGGTGGTGAAGCTGCGCGATGATTTGATGGCGGCGACGCGGTATGGCGTGATGATGCTGAGGGAAGCGGTGGTCGACCCGGCTCTGTTCAAGGCGGCGCGGCGGAAGGCGGGGCAGAGCGATCCGCTGGGGGCGTTTCGGTGAGGAAAATCGGGGAGGGAGGCAATGCGCTCCGGCTCCGATTGGAAAACTGTAGTGAATGTCCGTGGACGTGGTGTAGCATCGAATGATCCCGCTCAAGGGACGCATCGGCGTGGCCTCACGGGGGCATTCGCCGATAGGGGAGGATCAGATGCAAAACGGAATTTCTCCAGACCACATACTGCAAATTGGCTTTGGGTTCTGGCCAGCCAAGACATTGTTGAGCGCCGTGGAACTGGGACTCTTCTCGCTGCTTGCGGACGGCCCCAAAACGGGCCTCGAACTGCAAGGCGCGATGAGGCTGCATCCGCGCGCAACGTATGATTTTCTCGACACCCTCGTCGCGCTCGGATTGCTGCAGAGGGACGGCGCCGGTGAAACCGGCAAATACGGCAATACGCCATCGACCGCGCTGTTCCTGGTCAAGCGGAGCCCCCAATACATCGGTGGAATCCTTGAGATGGCGAACGCACGACTGTATCGGTTCTGGGGCGATCTCACACCGGCATTGCAAACCGGAAAGCCTCAAAACGAGATCAAGGAGACAGGCAAGTCGATGTTCGGCGAGCTCTATGCGGACCCGGCGCGCCTGGAGCAGTTCATGGACGCGATGAGCGGCATCTCCATGGGCAATTTCACGGCGTTTGCCGAGAAATTCGATTTTTCCAAATATAAGACGCTGGCCGATATAGGCGGCGCAACCGGGCAGCTTTCGGCCATCGTCGCGGCGCGGCATCCGCACATGCAATGCCGGACGTGCGATCTCGCCGATGTGCAGCCGATCGCCGAACGGCGCTTGAGGGAGCGCAATCTCGGCGGCCGGGTCATCGCCGAGGCGATCGACTTCTTCGCGGACGAATTCCCCAAGGCGGACATCATCACGATGGGAATGATCCTTCACGACTGGAATCTCGAGAACAAGAAGATGCTGATCGCCAAGGCCTATCGTGCATTGCCGACCGGCGGCGCGCTGGTCGCCATCGAGAACATCATCGACGATGAACGCAGGCAAAACGGCTTCGGTCTCATGATGTCGCTGAACATGCTGATCGAATTTGGCGAGGCGTTTGACTTCACCGGCGCCCAGTTCACCGAGTGGTGCAAAGAGGCAGGGTTTAGTCGCTGCGAGATTATTCCGTTGGCGGGACCTGCAAGCGCAGCAGTGGCTTACAAGTAGAGGCTCGGCACCCGCGCGCAGTTCGCCGACGGTTCGGTATCGGTCGAGGCCGATGCTCGGCCGCATGCAATCAGGCCGCTTCAAGGTGGTTTCGACGCTTTTGCCCTGGTTCGAGGAGTTCCGTCTCTATCATCGCAGGGACGGCCAAGTGGTGAAGCTGCGCCACGATCTGATGGCCGCGACCCGCTACGGCGTGATGATGCTGAGGGAAGCGCAGGTCGACCCGGCGGTGTTCAAGGCCGCGCGGCGGAAGGCCGGGCAGAGCGATCCGCTGGGGGCGTTTCGGTGACGATGCTTGCGTTTATGCACGCCCGGCGGCAAAACGACGATGTAGCGGCAACATCATATTAGGGGGGCAATATGGAATCGGAAAACTCGCTGCTCGGGATATTCATCTCCTGGATGCCGATGCTGATTTATCTCGCAGCAAGCCTTTGGGTAACGATCTGGCTCACCTTCAAGCTGATCCGCGTTCAACAGGCGATGGTGCAGGCGCAGGAAGGCATTCTCGCCAAGCTGACCGAGATCGACAGCCGGATGTCCGCGAAGATACGCCAGGACTGAGATTCGCGGCGGACGCATAGGACGAAGCGCCGAAAAGCTTAGCCGGGCTCCTTAGCCCATTCGCCGCCGCTGCCATGATAGGTCTCTGCGGAGAGCAAGAAAACCTGTGCGCAGGTCGTGCACCGAAAGCGGTAACGAAGCAGATCGTCCCATGGTCCATCCGGGTTGAGATCCGAAAACGGGATGACACTCGACATAGGACCACCCGGTACTTCCTGCAGAATACCGTCGCGTATGGCCTCTTTGGCCATCGTGATCGCCGCCGCGAGACGACCGGTGCTAAAGATCGTACGGGTCTCCTCGATCGGCGCGCAGTTACTACAAGTCATGCGCTTGTTCCCATAGGTACATCCACAAGTCACAGGCCAAGGAAATCCAGACGGCAAAGAGAGTCAATCTAGCTTGGCGCCTCGTTTCCCTAGGGCTCTCCGCTTCGCAGCGTGCCGGAAAGTGACCCAACATGATCCTCCGCATCATTCGCGCCACTTTGCGCGACCTCTCCTACATCGCTGCCAACCTCCGGCTCGAGGACCGGGCCGAGATCGATTGCCAGTTCGACCACTGGTCGCCGGCGCTGCTGGCGCTGACGGCGCTGCAGGGGTTTGCCTATGTCGCCGAGCTCGACGGCAATCCGGAGGCCGGCTTCGGCGCTGCCGAGCAGCGCGGCGGCTTATGGATCGCCTGGAGCTGGGGCACGCGCCGCATGAGGCGCTGCGTCCCTGGGATTACGGAATTCTTTCATGCCGTGCTCGGGCCTGAAGTTGCCGCGCGCGGCGCCTGGCGTGTCGAGGCCCGCGCCTTGGCCGCCAATGATTTGGCGCTGCGCTGGCTAGGCCGGCTCGGCGCGACGCAACGCTGCCGCCTGCCGGGCTATGGCAGGAACGGCGAGGATTTTCTGCTCTACGACTGGACAAGAGCCTCTCACTTTGGAGAAAACTATGTGCCTTTTTCAAAAGCCGCCGGCGCTGAAGCCGTTGCCGCCGACACCGACCATTGCCGACAAGGACGTGCAGGCGCGCGAAGCCGCCTTGCGGGCCCAGCTTGCGGCCAATGACGGCACCGCAGGAACGGTGAAGACCGATCTGTCGCCCAGTGAGCTCACCGGCCAGCGCCGCGTGCTGCTGGGGGTGTGACATGGGCGCCATGAGAAGAGTGTTCCGCAACCGCCTGCTGGCTTGGTGGTATTGGCGCCGACATGCGCGGTTGGTGAAGAAGAGATAGACGGGAGC
The DNA here is from genome assembly GCF_040319815.1 of Mesorhizobium sp. M0854. NCBI lineage: Bacteria > Pseudomonadati > Pseudomonadota > Alphaproteobacteria > Hyphomicrobiales > Phyllobacteriaceae > Mesorhizobium > Mesorhizobium sp. M0854. Next base: position 76,182 of record NZ_JAMYOL010000019.1, on the reverse strand, counting down.
TTGTCTGCAGGGATCACAAAAGCTGCGATCCTTCGCGCCCCCCTCTGTCCTGCCGGACATCTCCCCCTCAAGTGGGGAGATTGGCTGTCATCACGGTCTTCGCCAATTTTCGAGGGATGCAGAAAAGGCGCTGTCCTCCAAGCTGCCAATCTCCCCACTTGAGGGGGAGATGTCCGGCAGGACAGAGGGGGGTGGTGCATGCCTCTACAATTGCCCTGCGGTGTTCCGCGTTTTCCGTAACAGCCCAGCGCAAATCGTGTTCCTTCCGCACGGTTGACATTCCTCCCTCAGCCGCCATGCTGCATTGCAACATGGCTATCGAGGAGTTCGGCATGACAGAAGCCCGGTCATCGCGCATCGAGTGCCTGGACGGGCTTCGGGCGCTTGCCGCGATCTGGGTACTCATCGGGCACTGCTTGTTGTTGACCGGCTGGCAGATTCCTATTCTCGGCGAACCGGACCTCGGCGTCGATCTGTTCATCATGCTGTCCGGCTTCCTGATGGTGTTCCACTACCAGCTGCGCCAGGACAGGGAGCCTTGGCAAAGGCCGGAAACCTGGCTGAAATTCTGGACCCGCCGCTATTTCAGGATAGCGCCGCTGTTCTACGTCATGCTGTTCGTTGCCCTGGCGCTTGGCCCCTATCTCTACGGGTCGAGAATGGTCATCGACGAGTTCCTGCTGCGGTCGCCGCAGGCGCCCGAGCGTTATCTCGACAGCGGCCTCAAGAATATCGGCGCCCATCTGCTGTTCCTGTTCGGCCTGGTGCCGAATTTCGCCTATCGCACGCCGCTGCCCGACTGGAGCCTCGGGCTGGAGATGCAGTTCTACGCACTGTTTCCGGCCATCATGCTGCTGGTGCGCAGGCTTGACTGGCTATGGGCGGCCATGCTGGTCGCGGCGATCGGCAGCGCGATCGTGTTCTTGATGGGACAATTGTCGGTCCACTTTCCGATGCCGTCGTTCCTGCCGTTGAAGATGCAGATTTTCCTGTGCGGGATGCTGCTGGCGGGCGTCGTCCATCAAAGGCAGAAGCGGCCTTTCGTGCATCTGGCACTGGCCATGCTGCTGGCGGCGCTGCCCTTCGGCGGCGGCTATGGGCTGAGCAAGCTGTTGATGCGGGAAGCGCTCGTCCTGGGGTTCTTTGCCCTGGTTCTCTACCGGATGCTGCCGGGAACGATGGGCATCGTGGCCAGAAAGATCGCCATGACGCTCGCCAACAGGTTCTTTCATTTGATGGGTGAGCTTTCCTTCAGCATCTATTTGATCCATCTGCTGGTTCTCCAGCCGGTGGCGGCTCTGGTCATCACCCAGTTCGGCCACGAGCTGTCGGCGCCGTTGCGCTTCGCGGTCGTTGTTGTCGTCGTCTTGCCGGTGGTGTGCCTGCTGTCCTGGATCACCTATACGCTGATCGAAGTACCCGGCCAGAAGATGGGCCGTTTCGTGGTGCAGCGCTTTGGGCGCAAAGCCGCGCTGGAGACGACGCCGGCGGAATAAGGCGCTTCCAATCTCCCCCCTTGAGGGGGAGATGTCGCCGAAGGCGACAGAGGGGGTCGCCGATCCACGCGAGACGACCCCCTCTGTCCTACCGGACATCTCCCCCTCAAGTGGGGAGATCGGCGGTTTCGGCGCGCCCGCCATTTCTTTTTCCCATTGAGTTCATCAAGCGAGGCTGACCATGAGCGATTCCCGTGCTCGCGATATTCTGTCGCGACAGGCAGAACTGGAGGGCGAACGCAGCCAGTATGAGCATGTCTGGGAGGCGGTGTCGGAATTCTGCGATCCCGATGCGCCCGACATGTGGAGCGGCAGCCGAAAGGCCGGCTTCGATTCGCAGGCTGAGCGGCAGGAGCGGCGCGGTGCGCGTGTCTACGCCAATACCATAAACTCGGCCGCCAACCGGCTGGCCGCGGGGCTGGAGAGCCTGATCATTCCGCAGTCGGAGAAATGGCATGGGCTGTCGACCGCGGCCATCAACGACGAAGAGACCGACGAGGAAAAGGAATGGGCGGAAGCGCTGCGCGACTTCCTGTTCTCGCTGCGCTATTCCGCCAATTCCAATTTCGTGCCGGCAACGCAGGCTTGCCTGCGCAACGTCGTGCGCTATGGCCCGGCGTATCTCTATGCCGAGGAAGGTTTTGGCGGCACGCTGATCCGCTATGCCTCGATCCCGGTGGTCGAGGGCTATCTCTCCCGCAACCGCTGGGGGCAGGTCGATATTTTCCACCGCCGCTACGAGCGCACGGCAAGACAGGCCGCGCAATTGCTCGGCTACGACAGACTGCCGGCGCGGATCAAGATTCTGGTCGACGACCCCGCCAAATGCGAGACGAAGATCTCGCTGATCCAGTGCATCCAGCCGCGCGACGAGCGCAAGATGTACAGCTTGAGTGGCTCCTACCAGTATCTCGATACGGCGTTCGCTTCCTATCACGTCATCGAGGACGAGGAGGCGGTCGTCAGGGAAAGCGGTTTTCGCTCGTTCCCGGTGTCGTGCTTCAACTGGCGCCGCTACGAGGGCGATCCGTACGGCATCTCGCCGACCATCGAGGCGCTGACGACGGTGCGCGAGGAGAACGCCGTGCGGCGCTCCGGCCTGCGCGCGCTGCAGCAGATCACCGATCCGGCGACGGCCTCCAAGGCAAGGCTAGACTATGTGCCGGTGCTCAATCCCGGCGAGAACTATCCCGGGCTGATCGACGATGCCGGCCGGCCGCTGATCGCGCCGATCGCCACCGGCCAGAACCCGACCTATGCGTTCAATTATGCCGACAGCCGGGCCGAGGAGATCCGCGACATGATGTTCGTCAATCTGTTCCAGACGCTGGTACAGAACCCGCAGATGACGGCGACCGAAGCCTTGATCCGACAGGAGGAGAAGGGCGCGCTGCTCGGCCCCTCCGGTTCGATCATCCAGGCCGGCTTTGCCAGCAATCTCGACCGCGAGCTGGGTATTCTGGAAGACAAGGGACTTTACGAGGAAAACAGCCGCTTCCTGCCGCCGGCGAGCCTTGCCGGCAAGGCGCTGCGGCCGACCTTCACCGGCCCGCTCGACGTGCTGCGCCGCTCGGCCGAGGCGCGCGACACCATCCAGGTGGTCACCACGGCCATGCAGATGGCGCAGTTCGACCCCGGCGTGATGGACAATATCGACGGCGACGCGGCGCTGAAGATCGTGCAGGGCGCCGGCCGCAGTCCGCAGCGCATTTTTCGCCGCCAGGACGAGGTGGCCGGCATCCGCGATGCCAGAGCCAAGGCTCAAGCTGAACAGGCCGGCATGGCGGCGATGGCTGCCGCCGGCAAGGTCGCCAGGGATGCCGTGCCGGCGGCAGTGCAGGCGCGCGACAGCGGCCTGCTCGACGGGCTCGGCGGGCTGATGCCGCAGGCTGCGCAAGATGCTTCGGGCGGGCAGGGCGTATGAGCCAAAAACGCTTCGCCCATTCCAGCCAGGCCGGCGGCCCGGCCAAGGCGCAGGATGCCCTGGCCAAGGCCTATCTCAGGGTGTTCTCGGGCCAGGACGGCGAAATGGTGCTGGCCGACCTGGCGGCCGCAACCGGCTATTACCGCCGCCCATCCTATGGCGAGTGGCTGGCCAAGACCAAGACGCCGAACGGCTTCGAGCTGCACAGCGCGCTGAGCAACGCGCGGGCCGAAGTGGTGCAGCATATTATGGGGTTTTTGACGCTGGACGAGGCGCAACTGGCGGCACTGGAGAAGGCGGCGAGGGCGGAGGCGTAGGGGCTTTAGGAAAGCGTATGCTCAGGCGAACCCCGACGTGAACATCGAGGATGTAGTAATTCATCATCTGGCTGAGCAGCAATTACTTAAGAGGCTTCCTAAATTTCCTATCGAAGAAAAAGATCAATTCGATAGAAAATCTACGCGGGACCCCTAAGGATTTAAATGATATTCTGCATCTTGTTATCATTAGGGGCGAAAATGACAAATTCTATGAAAAGTACCCGTATCCAACGGAGCAGCAGATTCTGGATCATTCTACAATGATGGATAAGAAATATGGCCATCATTTCGTGCCGCCTGTCGGAAAATATAGGTGAAAAATGGATTATTATTATGTAGAGCCATTTGTTGCTGGTGATTTTGGCAAAAATACGGTTCTCGATAACCGCGTTCACCCGCCGATTGTGCACAAACTTCACTACGAGATTGACGTTTGGATAGGTGATGTCCTGATAAGGAGTTTTCCCTGTTATCTTGTCACCAAAGAAGCCGAGCTGGAGCTGCTGAAGATGCGAGTTTCAGGGGCGACGTTTGCCGACGTCGAGGTTACTGCTTCGGAGTTGTTTCATCGGCTGCAGCCAGAAACAGAACTTCCAACCTTCGTCTGGATGAAGATCCATGGGCAGCCAGGACATGATGACTTCGGCATGGCTTCGAACCACACGCTTGTTGTTTCAGAGCGGGCGCTAGACGTGTTTGAGCGCCTCGGCAATGAGTCGGCCGGGATTCATTCATTCGACGAGCCGGAAAAGGATTGAATGATTCTAGTGACTTCGCACGTCAGAGATTTAGCTGATGGACTGCAAAACCTGAACGCGAATAGCCATCGGTTCTGCGGGCATCAATTCTGCAAGGTGCAGTCCAAATACCACGTGTTCAGATATGTTGGAGTTTGTAGCGTGACCCGCGCCTTGGTCGGAGGACCTTCAATATTTGCTGTCCTCATAACGAAGGTGTCGAGCATAAATGTCGTGCTGTCAAATGCAGCGATCTGATATACGTTTCGTCGGAAGATATCGTATTTCGTTGACGATGGTTTGAACGTGCCCGATTTGCTGGTTACAATGAAGTGATCGGCAAATTCTTGGATATCAAATTTCCTGGCCTTGTTAGCTGCGACGAATCCCGAGTCATCTGATGACGGTATGTCGGACCATGTGTGGAAGTCGCTTACTGAACATATGAAGACGTCGCCATCTTTTGAGTTCACTGGCTCCATTGCAAACAAGCAAAGCGACAAAAGGATTATGAGGCGCAGGATCGCCGGCCTCAATGTTGCAATAGTCCGCATTGCCCGCCCCCGTGGGTAGCCCTGGACGATAGCGCTGACCTCTAATCAGGGGAAGGACCAAATCGTCAGGGAAACGGATGCGCGAGGTTGACGCTGCGCCCCTCTCCCCGTTCTACGGGGAGAGCGATGCCGGCAGGCAGGTGAGGGGCGGTGCCGGCATTTCAGAAGTTTGCGCTGCCCCTCATCCCCCTACCGGGACCTCCTCCCCGTAAAACGGGGAGAAGGGGCTAACGATCAATAATCGCCGTTGTAGTAGCGGTCGTCGCAGGGGGCGGTGTAGATGCGGCCGCTGGTGCGATCCTGATAGCGGCAAAGCTGTTCGCTGCGCGGCTGCGGAGTGGTGGCGTTGCCGACGACGGCGCCCAGCAAGGCGCCGGCTCCGGCACCGATGACCGTGCTCTTGGTGTTGCCGCCGATCGCCTGGCCGGCAAGCGCGCCGGCGCCGGCGCCGAGCAGCGCACCGGTGCTGGTTCTCTGCTGTGCTTCGGTCTGCGCACAGCCTGCCAATGCGGCAGTCACCAGCATGGCGGCAATGGCTCTGGACATGGTCATCGTCTGGTACTCCCTTGAAACCTATGAGCTAATACACGGGGCGATTTTGCCAAGTGCGGTCGCATTTGCGGCGGAACATAGGCACCGTGCCTCACGAAATAAGACATGGTTGTTTTTGTCTGACAGCCTGATCCGCAAAGAAAGTAACCGAACAAGACCCAAAGAGCTTCATCTCCAGTCGACCTTCGAGAGCGCTACGCTGCCTCGATCTGCATTACCTTTTTCGCCGCAGCGGCCAGAAATCCGGATCGGCTGTAGCCGTGGCGCTCCGCATATCGGTCAATCTGATCGAGGACATCTTCCGGAATGGTGACATTGACACGCACGACCTTCGCAGCTTCAGCTTTCAAGGGAACCAGGATGGCGACACCGCTCAGATTGTCCTTGTCCGACATCACTTCCTCCAGGGATGACGGTTCGGGAATGGCCTCGCCATCCTCGACCAGCCCCTCGACATGAAAGGCCAGTGCTTCCCCGGCCATGGCACGGGCATCATCCAGGTTGACGCCGGCTGTCACCAGGCCCGGAAAATCGGGAAAGGAGACGCCGAAGTCGCTGTCCGCTTGCTTGTGGATCAATCCGATATAGTTCCGCATTTCTCTACCTCAGCTTCACGCCGGATTGTTTTTCAATACTCTTGAGAGTGCCGATCGGGATGTCGCGCTTGGGATGCGGAACTGTCAGCTGGCCCGGCTTGGATTTGTGCTTGAACTGGGCGTGACTTCCTTTTCGAGCCACTTCGTACCAGCCATCCGCCAACAGCCTGTGAATGACATCGGCGCTCTTCATGTTGTGTATAGATACACATAACTGATCCAAATGTCCATGAGCTTTTGCCGCTGTTGCGTGCGGCGGCCCAGCCGACCCCGTTTTCAATCCCGCAAGAATGGAGATACCAAATGACCCGAGGTCTTGCCCGGACGCTTTCGCGTGCCGCCGCCAGAGAAGCCGGCCTTGCCCCGCCCAGGGCGGGGCTTACCGCCAGGACGACCGGGCAGGGCGGCGCCTACCGCACCGTCTTCTCCTTCAATGCCATGCCGGTGCCGGTCACCGACGCGCAGGGCTTTGCCAGCCAGAAGCTCTTCGACTTTCTCGATGGCAAGGTGCGGATCAAGGGCGGCACGGCAAGATTGCAGTTCGCCGTGCTGACGCCACGCGCCTTGACCATCAACGACAATGCCGCGCTGACCTGGTCGCTCGGCTCGGCGGCAGCATCGAGCGCTGTACTGGCAGGCACTATGGCCAATGTGGTGGGCGCCACCGGCCGTACGCTGGATGGCGCGGGTGCCGCGCCGTCGAGCGCGTCGATTGCCGATGTTGCCGCAGCCTTGACGCTCGACGGCACCGTGACGCCGGTCGACCTCTATCTCAACCTGGCGTTTGCCACCGGCACGGATATCGACGCCGACGGCACGCTGGCGGTGTCGGGCACCATCACGCTGCTCTGGGAGAACTGGGGCGACAATGCCTGAGGCCGGCCGGCTTAGACCAGTGGCGTTCCGTCGGACCAGAATGCGTAGAGTTTCGCCCACCAGATAGCCGACTGAGGCCGCAGCCATGGCTTGAAATGATCGGGGTGTGTGCTGCGATGCAGGCTCGGGTTCTGCAGATCTTCGAGCAGCCCGACGATCGCGGCTTCCCGCACGTGGCGATTGCCTTCGACGATCCAGCGCTCGACGACATCGAAAATGTCGCTGAAGCGATCTGTCTTTCCAGCTTCGAGATGGTGAATCAGGTGGAGAGCCAGCTCCGACAAGGCAAGATACAGCGGCTCTTCCGCCTCATCGCGCCATTCATCGTGGAATCTGTCCCATTGCCCACGGAACGACGGATCGGCCGCCATGAGCGGCTCGAACATGTTCGAGCCGTCGAAGGCGAAATCTGCGGCCTCGTTCTCTCCGGTCATGCTGCCTCTTTTCGCGCGGCAGCTCCGGACTGGCAAGCTTTAAGCCCGGCTGAACCAGCCGGCACTTTTCATTGAACCCTAAGTAAAGGAATCTTCTCATGACAGATCTGGCAGACGCCGGGTCCGTGGTGGCGGCGCCACCGGCGGGCAACCTTGCACGGCCACCGGCCAACGGGGACAACGGGTCCGCCCCGCCTGCGGCCAAAAGTTGGTTTGACGGTCTTTCCGAAGGCAACCGCAAGCTTGCTGAAACCAAGGGCTGGACCAAGCCTGAAAGCCTCGATCGGGTCTTCGCCTCCTATGCGGAGCTGGAGCGGCAGCAGGGCGAGAGCCTGCGCGTTCCGGCAGCCGATGCAGCCGCGGAAGACTGGGACAGGTTCCATGCCCGGCTGCCCGAGGCGATGCGTCCGCTGACCTCACCCGAGAAGGTCGAGTACCGGCGCCCCGACGGGCTCCCCGAAAACTTCGCCTATTCGGACGAGCTCGCCAATGCGTCCAAGGCCTGGGCGGTCGAGGCAGGTGCTACCCCGAAGGTCGCACAGGCCTATCACGACCGCTTCGTCGGCTACATGGCCGAGCAGGCCAAGGCACAGCAGATCGCCCTTGCCCGCTCGGTCGAGACGACGCATGACGACCTCGTCAGGGATTGGGGACCGACCGGCAGCGATGGCTTTCGCCAGAAGCTCGAGGTCGCCAACCGGGCGATGAAAAAGCTCGGACTGGTCAATGCCTACAAGGCGAAGGGTATCCTTCTGCCGGACGGCGCCTTGACCGACCCGCAGATCGCCAAGGCGTTCCACGCCATCGGCGAGGCGATGTTCCGCGAAGACACGATCGACGGCAATGCTGCCTTGAGCGGAGGCAATCCCTTCAAGCGCAATGCCGCCGGCGAGCGCAACCTGACTGGCATCTCGGCGCTCGTCAAAAGCGACCCCGCCCGCGCCCGGCGGCTGGCACGCGAGGCCGGCGAAAATCCCGACCTGTGGATGCCCAACAATCCTCTTTAACCCAAACCTGAAGGAAGACAAAAATGGCAGACGCCTATACCCGTATCGCGGACGCGATCGTTCCGTCCGTCTATGCGCAATACTCGTTCGAGGAGCACGTCCAGTCGCTGGAGATTTACCAGGCCGGGATCCTGTTTTCCGACCCGTCGATCGCCTCGAAGCTCAGCCTGGGCGGACGTTCCGTCGACATGCCCGGCTGGAAGGACCTCGGCAACGATCCGTCCGAGCCGGTCAATGACGACCCGGCCGACTCGATCGAGATGAAGAAGATCGGTGCGCGCCGCGAAGTCGCGGCCCGCAATGTGCGTGCGCAGGCCTGGGGCATCCCGGATCTGACCTCGATCCTTGCCGGCGACGATCCGCAGAAGCTTATCGTGCGCCGCCAGACCGACTACTGGCAGCGCGCCAACAAGCTGACGCTGCTGGGCATACTGAAAGGCGTGCTGGCCGACAACATCGCCAATGACGGCAGTGACCTGGTGCGCGTCACCGGCGCCTCCATCGTCGACACCGACATCATCGAGGCCGCCTATCTGATGGGCGACCGCGCCGACAAGTTCAAGACGATCTGGATGCATTCGAAACAGATGAAGGCGCTGAAGCTCGCCGACCTCATCGACTATGTGCCGTCGTCCGAGCAGGGCGGGCCGCTGATCCCCTATTACATGGGGCTCAGGGCCGTCGTCGACGACGACATTCCGGTTGCCGGCGGCGTCTACACGGCGTTCATGTTCAAGGACCAGGCGATCCTTTGGAACGAGCTGCCGGTCAACACCGAAGGCGGGCCGCTCGAGTTCGACCGCAAGCCGCGGCAGGGCCATGGCGGTGGTGTCACCGAAATGGTCGGCCGCCGGCATTTCGTGCCGCATGTGCCGGGCACCCGCTTCCTCGATGCGTCCTCGGCCGGCGAATTCGCCACCGATGCCGAGCTGGCACTGGCGGCAAACTGGGACCGCACGGCGTCGAGCGTCAAGCACATGACGTTCATCGCGCTGAAGACGACCGAGGCCTGATCGGGCGAAGGGGGGCGGGCGTCAGACGTCCCGCCCCTTCGGGACACCAGGTCGGCCACCGTGGCGACCCGCAAGTTCACCCGCTGCGCTGCGTCGGAGTGATGTGAATTTTGGCGTTCGCTACAACATTCATGTTGCCCTTTGGCCAATCGACGGCACCAAACAGTTACAAGAAAGGGCGATGCTGCCTTGTCTTGGTAAGGGAGGTCACCATGAACATGAAGTACAAAACAGTTCAGGAAGTGCTCCGAAAAGCGGGCATTGTCATGAGTAAGAAGGGGGAAGTTCATCGCATAAACTTCTTCAGCGGCCTGGAAGACACCGCCTACTACACGCCAAGTCTTCAGGATGCCCTGGACAGGGGCTTGGCTTTGGCGGGAGGTGCCGGAAGGGTGAAAGCAAGCGTCTTTGCCACGTCAGCTGAAACAGGGATCTCGACCGGCGCACGCATCGGCTGACACAATTCATGCAAGACATCGCCGCGTTGCGCGGCGGTGTCGTGAAACTGCAATAGCCGAAGCATTGCCGTCTTCCTTGCTCGAATGGGAAAAAGACGGCTGACGAAGCGTCTGCCACGCCGTTTCATGACGGGCGGGTGGCGTCGTGACGGCCCCCGTGCACGAGACGTGCAACGTTCCGCCCAAGCCAAAATCACAAAAAATCCCCAGCCGCTTCGAAGCGGCTTTTTGCCGTGGAGGCACCATGCCCCGTTTTCTCCGACCAACCATACAGACAGAGGCCTGAGCCATGGCCATCACCCCGCTCGACATCGCCAACATGGCGCTCGCCGTGCTCGACGAGGCGCCGATCGACAGCCTCGACCAGGACGCCAAGGCGGCGCGCCTGCTCAATCTGCATTTTGACCTGACCCGCGAGGCCGAATTGACCAAGCATGCCTTTGTCTTCGCCATCCTGGCGGCCTCGGTCGCCGGCTTCGACACCGGCGGCGGCGCTGGCACGCTGAACTTCGCCTATGAGCTTCCCGCCGATTGCCTGCGGCCCTTGCCGCTGACAGGGAATGGCGAGCCGGATGGCGTGCCGCTCTCATGGCGGCAGGAGGCCGGGTTGGTCTATTCCGATCAGGCCGGGCCGCGCATCATCCGCTATGTCGCCAACCTGACAGACCCCAACGACTGGGACGCGCTATTCAGCGAAGTGCTGGTGGCGGCGCTCGCCATCAAGATCGCCCATCCGTTGACCCACAAGTCCGGCATGATCGACGTCGCACGCAGCGCCTATGACAGGGCGCTGGATGCCGCCTACTCGGCCAATGCCATCCAGCGCGGCGGCAGATTTTCGACGACGTCCTGGGCTTTCCAGCGCGGCGACAGCCGGGGCGTCGGCCGATGACCACGCTCTATCCGATCCAGGATGCCTTCATCCGCGGCGAGATTTCTCCCCGCTTGCATGCTCGCGCCTCGCTCGAGCTTTACCGGGCGGCGCTGTCGAAATGCACGAACTTCGTCACGCTGCCGCATGGCGGCATCAGGAAGCGCGGCGGCACGTATTTTTGCGCGCAGGTGAAGGCTCCGTCAAAGGCGACACGGCTGATCCCGTTCATCTTCTCGGCCGACCAGGCCTATGCGCTCGAATTCGGCGATCTCTACATCCGCGTCTATGCCTATGGCGCGCGTGTCGGCACGGTCGAAGTCGTTTCGCCTTATCCCGAGGCCGATCTGTTCGACCTGCAATTCGTCCAGTCGGCAGACCAGATGTGGATCACCCACAAGGATCATCCGGTCAAAGTGCTGACGCGCACTGCGCACACGACCTGGACGCTCGCCGATTTCGTCTTTCTCGACGGCCCATACGACAAGATCAACACCACGGCCACGACGCTAACGCCGGCCGCAACCGGCAACGCCATGCCGGTCATGGTCGCGAATACGCTGCCAAGCGGCACGGTCAGCAACAGCAACGGCTCATCCGACGTGTGGCAGGTGTTCGATGGCGACAAGCAGAAGGGGGAGAACATAGCGGGCTTTCCGAGCGGGTATCTGCGCTACCAGTTCGGCGGCGGCGGGGCCAAGACGGTCGACGCCTACTGGATTACCGCCACGAATGATCACTCAGACACTGCATCGCCGACCCAGTGGCAATTCCAGGCCTCGCACAACGGCACCGACTGGACGACGCTCGACAGCCGGGACGGAGAGACCGGCTGGTCCAAGTCGGAAACCCGCTTCTTCGACGGCTTCAACAACACGGTTGCCTACGAATATTATCAGCTGCTGTTTTCAGGTGGCGGCAGCGACGGAACCGCTATCGCCGAACTGGCCCTGCACGAATACGCGCCGTCGCAAACGCCATTTGATCTCTCGGCCTCCTCGATCGTCGGCATCAATGACGGCATCGGCTTCCAGACCAGCGATATCGGCCGCGCCATTCGTCTGCTTGGCGCGGATGGCTTCTGGCGCTGGGCCAAGGTCGTTGCCCTGACCAGCACGACGGTAGTCACGGTCCAGTTGTACGGGCATGCTCTGCCCGATCTCAGCCCGATCATCCGCTGGCGTCTCGGCACGTTCGTGCCCGGCAAGTATGTCCAGAGCGGTTCGCTTTACGAGGAGCGCCTGGCGTTCAGCCGAAAATTCTCGGTCTATGCCTCGCAAACCGGCGATTTCGACAACTTCGCCACCGGTGAGAAAGACACCGACGCGCTGGAATTCGTGCAGGCAGGTGGCGGCCAGGCCAACGACATTACGTGGGTGGCGGAATCGGACGGCGCGCTGATCATCGGGACGCTTGGCGGGGTGAGGGCGCTGTCGGGTTCCGGCATCGACGAGGCGCTGACGCCGTCCTCGTTCAAGAACCGCCGGTCGCGGACTTTCGGCTGTGCCCCGCTGCGTCCCGTCGATGCGGGGCAGTCGTTCCTCTATGTCACCCGCTCCCGCAAATCGATCGCCGAGCTGACGCAAAACACCACCGGCCGCTTCACCTCCGACGATGTCGGTCAGATATCGGAGCACATTCCCAAGAAAGGCGTCGTCGAACTCGCCTTCCAGACCGACCCCGATCCGCTGCTCTGGTTCCCGCTCGGGGATGGCGAACTCGGCGGCTACACGCACCAGCCGTCGCAGGACGTTCGCGGCATGCACATCCACCAGATCGCCGGAAGCTTCGCAGGATCGAACTGGGCCGTTGTCGAAAGCGCCGTGGTGACGCCCGGCCAGGACGGCAACGACGATCTCTGGCTGATCGTCAAGCGCACGATCGGCGGCGTGACCAGGCGCTATATCGAAATCAAGACCGCGCCGTTTGAGTATGGCGGAATCGGCGATGCATTCGAAGTCGACTGCGGCCTGACCTATGGCGGCGTCGCTGTGGGCACGGTCTCGGGGCTTGATCATCTCAACGGCGAAACAGCCGACGTCCTGGCCGATGGCAAGGTCTACAAGGGCCTTGCTGTGGCCGCTGGCGCGGTCTCGCTGCCCGGTGGGGCTACGGCAGCCAAATGGCAGGTCGGGCTCGGCTACCAGTCCGAAGCCAACACGCTGGAGCTCGATGTCGGCGGCCGCGACGGATCGATCGTCGGGCGGCGCAAGAAGGTGGCCAAGCTCATTCTTTCGCTGCTGGAAACCGACACAACCGGGCTTCAGGTCCAGTCGTTCATCCGCGGCCGCTGGGAGCAGGTTCGCATCCCGTCCGTGGTTGCACCCGACGGCGTGGCGAAATTGTTCACCGGCAATGTCGAGGTGCCGATCGACGATAGCTGGGAAGGGCAGGGGCGGGTGAAGATCCGCCACGTCAATCCAACGCCCTGCACGATCAGGGCGATGACACCGGTGTTCGACGCCGAGCCTTAGAAACTGCTGATCTCCCCCCTCGAGGGGGAGATGTCGCCGAAGGCGACAGAGGGGTCGGTTCGTCCTGACGCGGCCTCCTATCGCCTCCATCGCGGGGGAAGAACGCCGGCGCTCCCCGCGAGACGACCCCCTCTGGCCTACCGCCCATCCCCCCCTCGAGGGGGGAGATGGCCGGCTCCGTCTTCCATCGCTTCCCCAACCAAGGAACCCACCCGTGACCCCAACCCATGCCGAGCAACTCGGCAAGGCGCGGACGGCTGCCGATTTCGCTGCCATCCGCGCCTTGCTCGACACCGACCTCAACGATGCGATCGCCCGCAAGGGCGAGCTGGAAACGGAAAAGTTTCACGCGATCTTCGGCGCCGGCAATTTGACGGCGGCGCGTGCCGCATTGGACGACTGCAACGCTGAAATCGCGCTGATCGAGAAAACCATCGAGGACGCGGACGAGCGCCGCGTTGGCGCCCCCCTGGACGAACCCCCCGCCGAAGCCGTCGCCGCCACGCCGGCGCCGGGCGACGCGGTCAGGACAAACGCCGAGGCGCTCGGCGAGCGCTGGCGCACGATCCACTGGCTGATCGAACAGCTGCGCCAGGAGCTGTTCGCGGCCGATGCCTTGAGCCGCGCCATCATCGCCAACGGCATGTTCGATGCCGACGGCGCTGCCGGGGTCAGAGTCAACCTGACCACCATCCGGCGCACTGCCATGGCCGGCCCGCGCGCCGCCGCGCCATCGCGTCTCAGCCGCCCGGCGATCCAGGCCGACCGGCTGCTTTTGTCCTTCCTCAGCCCCGGCGGCGTGCTCGACCGGCGGCCTGCGATCGGTGCGCCGGTCGACGGCATCAAAAGCAAATTCATTCCCGCCGGCGAACGAGGCTGACCATGTGCACACTAGCTCTTATCGGTACGGCGCTTTCGGTCGGCGGCGCGCTGGCGGAAGGCCAGCAGTCCAAGCAGATGGCCGACTACCAGGCCAAAGCCTATGAACAGCAGGCGCGGGCCGACGCCCAAAGCTCGGCCTTCGAGCAGGGCCAGGAGCGCCATAAGCAGGATCTGCTGCAGGCGCAGGCGCGTGCCCAGGCCGGCGCTTCGGGCGTCGCTATTTCTGGTTCGCCGACCGAGGTGATGGCGGCCAATGCAAGGCAGGGACAGCTCGACCTCAAGGCGATCCAGTACGGCTCGCAGCTGCGCCAGAACGGTCTCGCCACGCAGGCGGCGATCGCGCGCTTTTCCGGCAGGCAGGCGGTGGGCGCCTCGATTTTCAAGGCCGGCAGCAATCTCGTGTCCGGCATCTACGACCCGGCCAAGGCGGTGACGTTCGGCAGAAGCGCCTTCCCGCCGGCGCCGGGTGGAGGCCTCTACTGATGGCCACCATCCCGCTCCAGCTTGCCCAGCGCCGCCTCGATACCGGCACTGTGGCCTCCTATCCCGACGGCTCGCCGGTGGGCGCCGCCATGCAAGGCTTTGGCGACGAGCTCTCGGCGATTGCCGAGCGCTTCAAGCAACAGAAGCAGCAGCAGGACGCGTTCGACGCCGACATTATCGGCCGCGAGCTGAACGCACGCATCGCCCACGCCGAGGCCGTGGCGGTGCAGACCGCGCCGGCCGACGGCGGCGGCCTGCACGACTTCATGTATGGCCAGCTCGATCCGCGCAGCGACGGCGTCGTCAGGCCCGGCCTGTTCGACCAGATCTTCGACGACACCGTAGCGAAAGTGCCGGAGGGCGAACGCGCCAATTTCCTCGCCCAAAAGCAGGCATTGCGGCTGGCCGGCTCGGCGCGCATGGCCGCGCAGCAGCACGCGCGGCGCCAGAACTATGAGCAGGCCGAGTGGAGCAAGGTCGAGGACGGCTACACAAGCGCCATCGCGCAGGGCGACCCGGACGATAGCGGCACGTTCGAGGCGATCAGGCAGAGCGGGCTCGACCTGATCGGCAAGATGGGCAACCCGGTGGCCCGCCAGGCCGCCGAGGCTGCCTGGCGCAGCAACACGGCAAAGGCGCTCGCCGACGCGATGATCGCCAAGGACCCGAAGCGTGCTGCGGAGGTGCTGGGGACTGGGCCGGTCTCAACGGACGGCAGGACTAAGGACGATACCATCGAAGCTGTGGGCGGACCTCGGGCGAGTGGGTCCAGCGTGCTGGCGACGCGCGAAGCGCCCGTAGGTGGCCTTCCGTCCGACGAAACACCTATCCGCACGGGTTCCGTGGGGCCCGTCGGAAATACGGCTTGGGCTGCCGCAGGACCCTGGATTGCCGACTTGTCGCCGGACACGGTTCAGGATCTCGGCCAGAAGGCGCAGGTAGCGACTGTGGCAAGCCTGGTCGATGCGCGCACGAACATCGACATCGCCTTGCAGAACGCGCCGGCTGCCATTGCCAATACCGGCAGCTATTCTGGCAAGACACCGAGTGCCGAAGACTTCACTGCCGTGTACGGCGCCGAAGATGGCGGCAAGCGTCTCCAAGCCTTCGACATAACGGCTGATATCGGCCGCGCGGTTTTCGACATGCGACCCGTCCCGAACCAGGCGATACACGCCCAGATTCGGGATTTTGAACCCGGCCCCTACGGCTCGCCGGAAGAGCGGGAGCAATATGAGATAAGGGCCGGCGCCGCGCAATTGGTGCTGGGTGCCAGGCGCGCCGATCCCGCCGGTTACGTCGGCCAACTGTTCCCGAACCATGCTCCGGACTGGGATAAGATCACAGCTCCTGAGGATTATAAGGCTGCCGTCACCTGGGCCGTCGCTGCTCAGCAGGAGTTGGGCTTCGACCGAATACTGCCAATGCCCTGGGCTGTAGCTGGCCAGCAGGCGGCGAAATACATCGACCAAGGCGTGCCGTTCGAAAAGCGCCTTGCCAAGTTGAGTTCGATCGTCCTGGCGGTTCGCGATCCTGATGCCCGCAAGGCGACAACCCAACAGATTTCTGTGGCGGCGGAAGCCCAGTGGCGAGCCAAGGCCGCCCAAGATCCGAACGTCGCGCCAGAGTCGTTGGAAGCCCAGGTTGCAGTGCTCAAGAACGGGCTGGCGTGGATCGGGGAACATCCGGCCCAAGCCCAGTACAGCACCATGCCGTGGCTACAGCAATTCGGCTTGGCGTTCTCGGATGTCGGCCGCCTCACGGCTAAGGGCGCGGCCGCCGGCGGTGCGGATGCGATCTCCGCCGGGCTGGACTCCGCTTGGTCCGGAGGAAACTACCAGAACCTCCTCGAAGATGAACAGGCCAAGACCGAGGACGCCGAGGACCGGGCCGGTTCGGCCGGTTGGGCGGCGGAAGCCCTCGGCACCGGCTTAAGCGGATATGGCCTGGCGGAGAGTTTGTTCGGTTTGCTGGGCCGGGCAAGCGTTGGCGCGGCGGCAGAGAACGGCTTGATCGGTCTTGCTGCCCGAACTGGCGTCGGGGGTGTGGCGGGTGGCACTTATGGCGGGGCATACGCCTTCAACACAGGACAGAGCGTCCCCTGGGGAATTGCCAACGGCGCGCTTTGGGGGGCGGGCGGCAATGTCCTTGCCGAAGGGCTCAGTGCAGTTGGCAGCCAGGTGTTGGCAAGGCTTGCCGGGCGTTCTGCGAATGCTAAACCTGATATCGTACTGGATAGTGGGGCTCCCCCGGTTTCTGTCAATGCAGAAGAGATTCCGATCTCGACCGGCAAGGCCCGAGAAATAAGGAGGCCCTATACGCATTTGGAAGATCCTCCCAACGTTGCGTCCGGCAAGGATCCAACAAAGAAGCAGAGGATAGCTATTTTCGAGGAAAATAAAAGGGTGAATGATGGAATTTTGAGATCGGATGAGAGTGGTATAGAAATAATTCCAGCAAAGAAAAGCAAAAGAGGCGTAACTCCTTCAAAAAACGAAGCTCATATCGATCACATAGATCCGGTTAATCCCGCTGACAAGACAAAATCGTCAGGATCAAATAGCTACAAAAATCTTCGTCTTACGGCTGGGTTTGAGAATATAGAAAAATCGAACAAATAGGTGACATATGACCGAATGGAAGTTCGAAAACCCAAAAAACACAGCCGTTATTTCGACTCGGAAGATATTTAGGGGGGGCGGCTGGATTGCGTATGTGTCACATGATGATGACGGCGACGATAATGAGTCGTGGCAATTCTACGGAAATGAAGCTGAAGTTGATCAAGATGACCTAATTTTAGTGGCCTTGGTCGAGGTGGTCGAGCTTGATGGAACTGTTGCACAGTTGGCGGATTTGCCGTTAGGCTGGCGTGCGTGGCGCGATACAAAGTCTTCGCCATGGAAGCGCGACAAAATCACCTAAACACATTCTGAATGGTAGCGGAGTTTACTCTGCTTTGACCCGGTGAAAGTAAAAAAAGGCGTTACTCCTCCGCCAACGAATCACAGTTTGATCACATCGATCCGCTTATTCCAGTTGATCCGACAAAGACTCCCGGATCGAATAGTTACACCAATGCAAGGATGGTTGCAAGAATTCGAAACAGAGAAAGTGGAACAAATAGGCGCTGTGATGACTAAATGGAAGTTTGAAGACCCCCAGAACGTAGCTGTTTTTGTAAACAGGAAAGCTATACGCAATGGTAGGTGGGTTGCTCGCGTCGTGCATGATGATGATGACGGATCATGGCAGTTTCACGCGGATGAATCCGAAGATTTCGATGAAAGCGATATTATGATCATAAGCCTGAAAAATATGGTTGAAAAAGACAAGACTATTATGCAGTTGGCTGATTTACCTTACGGCTGGTATGCTTGGCGCGAGACAAAAACCTCGCCATGGAGGCGAGGCAAAACCCTCGACGAACACCCAGAATCGGAGCGGAGTTAGTTTCGACTTCCAATTGTAACGGTTGACATGGGTGATTGCGACGCTGAGCGGCGGAGCCGACAGCGGTGCAAGAAACCGGGGCGTCACTTCGCACGGAGCGTTCTGGCAAGGACCAATCAGCCCACGGGCCGGAATATGGATGTGTCTCACGAGAAAGCGCTGGCCGACGGGGGCAGATCACCTCTCAAACATCACGCATCGTGCGAGAGCAGATCATATTAAACACCATGGCGATGCAGGAGACTATGCTCGCTGGGCAAGAAGAAGATGGCTCAAGCAAGAAATGAAAGGGAACACAAGTGGTCGAGAGAAATTATAGCGACGTCAAACCCGACTTGACCAGCGTCACCCGCTTGCCGTCGACTGACAAAAGCACAGGCGATGAAGAGCTTGATGCTGCACGTCTGGAAGCCCTGAAAATATCTTGATTTCTATGATTGGGTTTCAGACATCAAGGGGGAATACCTTGGATACGGGGCCGACGGCATAACCTATATTTTTCTCTTCGAGATTGTTCCGGGCAGGCCGGAAGTTGACCCATGGATATGGGTAATCGTCGGCGATGTGCCCCCGACATATCTGCCGGCGGTAGACGCCAAGACTCCATACGAGGCGCTGGATGGATATATCGGCGCCATGGAAGAGTGGGTCGAAGCTGCGCGACGGGGGACTCGGTGGCAGATCTAATCCCGGTCAACGTGCCGCCTAGCCCAGCCAACGCCGAAATGTTGGATAGCCGTCTCAAATTTCTCGACGAAAGGGTGTTGCCGGAACTTCGAGAGTGATCGGCTGCCGCTTGTCGGCAAGCGCCGTCAGTTCCTTGACGAGAACGTGCTTTCGTTGCTCCCGAAGTGATGTACTGGCGTGCTCCGTGGCTCGTCGCGGATGCAAGCCCGGCACTCGGTTCGACCGGATCAGCACTGGCGCAATCACTGGTGAGTGCGCACGCCGGAAATGGCGACCAGGCACGCAACGTGCCGGCGGTCTGATTGTGGTCACGATGCTGGCTTATGGCCTGCTAACCGCCGGGCGGTCAGTTGGCGGTGCCTCCTGGATCGCCTCCTGTTTAAGATGAAGGATTGACCTGTTGCGCACAGACACTTTTCCGACCATGGCAAGGATCGTTTTTCTGCTCACCTTGGCCGGCGTCCTCCTGCTCGCGCTTTCGCCGGTGCGCTTCCTGCAGGAGTTGGACATGGGCTTCACCTTCCAGCACGACAAGCTCAACCACGCCGCGGCGTTCGCGGTGCTGGCGGCACTCGGAAGCCTCGGCTGGCCGGAACACAAGACGAGACTGGTCGTGCTCCTCGCCATCACCGGCGCGGCGATCGAGCTGCTTCAGGGCGCGCAGCTGATCGCGCGCGATATGGATATCCTCGACTGGGTCGCCGACTGCGCCGGCATGGCCTGCGGGCTGGCGGCAATGGGCGGCACAAGAAGGCTGATTGGCGGATTGCTGTAGCCCTGGACCGCGTTGCCGCTCTCCGTCCGGAAAATGTAAATCGCCGGCTGCGCCGAATAGCGCGGTGTCCGGCCGCGTAGCTTAGCTTTCCCACACCAGCACCGAACCCTTCCAGCCTCGCTTATGCGGGGCTTTTTTTATGGAGCAAGCCCTCATGTCCCGACCTGCAACTGCCGCCGTTCGTCTCCTGACCGGCGAACGCGAACCCGTGCGCCTCGCAACCACGGCCGACATCCTCCTGCACGGCCTGCAGGCCATCGACGGCGTGCCGGCCGAAATCGGCGACCGCGTGCTGGTCAAGGACCAGGCCGACCCGACGCAGAACGGCATCTACACGGCGAGCGAAGGCGACTGGTTCCGCGCCGCCGACGCCCGTTCTACGCGCACCCTGCAGAAGGGCACGACCGTTCACACCCAGGTCGGGTCGGTCAACGCCGACCGCGTGTTCGAGTTCACGGCCGACGAGCCGGCCGTCGGCGCCGATGCCATCACCGTCGCCGCATCCGTTCCGCCCGACATCGCCGACGTGGCCGAAGAGGTTGAAGCGCTGCGCGATGAAACCCAGGCGCTGAAGGATGCCGCCGCTGCCAGCGCCGGCCAGGCAACCGCCAGTGCCGCCGCTTCCGCCGCGAATGCCGGACAAACCACAGCCGACCGGGCTGCCACCAATTCCGATGCCGTCGCGGCCGCGGCCGCCGTCATCAGCGCTCAGGCTGCACGCGACGCTTCGCTCTACGGCAAGGGCATTTTCCCGACGACTGCGGCGGCAATCGGCTTCGGCGTCGCCGGCAACGGTGCGATCACGCCAGGCTCCGGCGGCGCCAACGGCACGTTCGACCTGGCGTTTACCGGCGGGACCGGTTCGGGCGCCGCCGGCCGCTTCGTGGTGGCGGGCGGGGCGCTGTCGCAGATACTGATCACGGCGCCGGGCTCCTACACAGTGGCGCCGACGTTCAGTTTTGCGGCGTCGGCAGGGCTCGCCGGCGCCGCCGCAGCGGCGGTGCTGGGCAGGAATGTCGATGTCGGCGAGTATTTCTGGACGGAAGTCAGCGCCGGCATTGTGGGGCTTCACAGCGTCGGGACAGGCCCGATTGCCGTCGATACGGGTATTCGTGCGTCACCGGCGGAAATTGCCCTGATCAGCTCGCGGGCGATTGGGCCGGTTCCGATCACTGGTTCTGTCGGCGGCACGCTGATTACCAACGACAGCGTCTATTTCTGGCCTGGATCGGTGTCTGCGGCCGATGAATATCTCTCGACCTTGGAGCTTGGATTCGGCGCCGTGCCAGGGACAGCCCATATTGTCTTCGCCCACCTCGAGGGCGACGGGACGCTTAGCCTTGTTTCCGAGCAAACGATATCCGTTCCAGCCGGCCCGTCGTCAGTTGTTTCGGGACTCGCGATTCTGAAGCCGGCCGGGAGCGTCATGGGCGTCCAGCGCACTGGAGTTGGCAGCTGGTACTATACTGCCGGGGCAATTCCGAACGGTGGAGTCGAGTGGTTCACAGCGGTGGTACCGACCTCGCATACTGCCAAGACCATAGGCGCGGCAAATGGCCCGCAGTGGAAGGCGACCTTCACCGGCGAAGTCGCCGTCAAGGCGCGCGCTGCCTATTCCACGGCAAACGGTCTCGTCTCCGCTGTCGGCATTAGCCAGGAAATCGGCTGGCCGGCGCTGGTCAACACCGGGTCGGACGTTCCGGGCAGCTACAGCGTCATCATGCAGACGCCAGCGCCGGCCGACGGCTATATTACAGCGGTCGAAGTTGGCGCTGGCGCCGGCGCTGCGCTCATTCATGTAGTGGACTATCTCGGCGGGTTGGTGGTCAACGTCCTAAGCACATATGCAGTGATGCTGATCAACGGGGTCGCCCATATTCCGCTGGGTATCCCAATCCCAGCCGGCAAATATCCGGCGATCAGCGGCGGCGCCTACAAGTTTCAAAACAGCGTCAACCCGCAAGGCATCCCGGCATGGATCAAGGCAGGCGCACTGTCGCTTGGCGCGACCGTAGCATCGTCCGCCCAGCATCGATATGAGCTTCGCTTTACGATCAAAACCGGTCTGCTCGCCGATGCCGACCGCGCCTTGACCCGGGGCGGCGGTAATGACGGCATGAATCTGCTGGCTGGCGCAGATCCGAATGGCGTCGTTGATGCGACCGCGCTGTTTGCGTCGGCGACCGCCGCTCATCCTAATCCCTATGTGCCGCCTGGGAATTTCGCTTTGACGGCCATTCCTGCATCTGGCGACGGTTTTTGGGGACCTGGTAAGCCGGCCGTCAACGGTAAGCGCTTCTTCATTCCGCGCCAGCCGTCGCTGCAAAATCTTTATGACGGCTTTCGCGCGAAGATGGCCGAACATATTGCCAACAACGATGTGTTCTGCCTGATCGCCGATAGCATCGGCCTTTGGGCACTTGCCAGCGACGGGCCGAAACACTGGTTCAACCTGGTTACCCGCTTTGCCAATATCGGCATTGCCGACGATGAACCGGGCATGACTGCTTTGCGGCCAAGCTCTACCTACGTTCCGACCTTCTATGGCGTCACTGTCGCCGGCAGCGTGTCGACAGGGTCGCGCGGGCCGATCGGCGAGAGCATCATCCTAGCGGCCGGCGCGACCCTGTCGTTCACCGGCGCCTATGAACAGGTCGACGTCCACTACACCCAGGACGCAGCCCAGGGCTCACTTGCCTTTGCCTTCGACGGCGGCGCGGCCTATAAAACCGTCAATTGCGCCGGCGCCCTGGCGCTTGACCGATATTCGGGGCCGTCGCTCACCGCGCAGGCGGCAAGCGGCAATTACACTCTTACGGCTGTCGGCGGTCCTGTCGAGATTACCGGGCTCATCAGGCTTGGCGTCAAGGCGGCCGGCTCGCGTCCGCGCCTGCGCACCTTGCGCGCGGCACACGGCAGCTATGCCTTCTCGTCATTCAACACTGCGCGTCTTACATCGGCCGCCGCTCAATGCGGCTACGCCGGCGGCAAGATCGTGCCCATCCTGGCGCTCGGCATCAATGACAGCTTTGGCACGCCGCCAGCCACGATATCGGCAAACATCGCAACAATCATCAACGCGCTGGAAGCGGCCGCTGCACCGCGTATCCTTGTCATGCCGCCGACGCGGCCTTCGGCGGCATGGGATGCAAGCTACACCGGCGGCCGAACTTATGACGCCGCTCTCGGCGCAATCCGACAGACCTACAGGTCCCGGAACGTGCTGACCATCCCGATCGACGGCTTCGATTACATCAACTCTGGGAACTACCAAGAGGGGTTGCATTTCAACGATGCCGGCCATGACGGCAATGCGCTGCGCTTCATCGAACAAGTTGCGGAGCGGGGATAGCCCAATGCCATCTGCTATTCAGCACAAGGGCGAAATCGGCACGCAGCCGCGAAATCCCGGTTCCTGACGGCGACATTGAGGGTCTCATTGAGGTCTGGGCAGGCGGCGCCGTAGTCGACGCTGGACGCCGTTCGCAGGCAATGGCAGGATGAGGTCGGCGGGGGCTATCCTTGGAGGATTGTCCCATGGCGCATGCCGGCAGCATCATCGACATCTATGATGACTATTACGCCGATGGAAAAGTAGCCGCAAAACGGGACATAGCTTCGAACCAGTCGGTCGGGCACATCGAAGCGATCATTCAAGGCCAGTTCTTCGACAGGATTCTTGACATCGGGGCGGGCGAAGGTGCGGTGCTGGATAAGCTGAACAGGAAGGGGCTCGGTAAGAAGCTTGGCGCCGTCGAGATTTCGAAGAGCGGCGTCGAGGCTATCAAGGCAAGAAAAATCGCCAAACTGGCCAGCATCGACGTATTCGACGGCTATCACATCCCTCATCCCGACAAGTCGTTCGATCTCGGGCTTGCCATTCACGTCGTCGAACACGTCGAACACGAACGGATGTTTCTCAGGGAGGCGGCTCGGGTCTGCAAGAAGCTGTATATCGAAGTGCCTTTGGAGCATACGCGAGATCTCAGCAAGGCCATTCGGATGTCAGGGCCGTATGGGCATATCAACTTCTACACAACCCAAACGTTTGAAAACCTTCTCAAAACGTCCGGGCTGAAGGTCGAACGGCTAAAGGTTTTTGCGCACGACCTCGCCTATGAACAGCACCTGGCTGGCGAAAAAAAAGGATGGGTAAAACACAGACTGCGGACCGAATTTCTCAGGTTTGCACCCAAGATGGCGATGCGCAGCATGGCCTACATGGCCGGAGCTCTGTGCTTAAGTCGCTGATCTAGCGGCAGCGCCGCCGATTTGCTTTGCAGGATTACCGCCAACCATACTAAAGGGCGGCACGTCTTTTGTGACGACAGACCCCGCACCAACGACCGATCCCTTGCCGATCGTTACGCCCTTGAGAATGATGACGTTGAAGCCGATAAAGACGCTGTCTTCAATCTTCACTGGCGCAATGGTGATCTTTGACCAGTCCTTTTTTCTCTGATGCCAGTCGGCGATATCTTCCTTGCGGTCTTGCCAACCCGTCGCGTGTGAGTTGTGATCGACGACTGTGGTACCCCAACTAATGATCACGTCATCCCCGATTTCGATCCTCTCAGCCGCGACGAGGTGGCTCTTGCCGATATAGGATCTTTTTCCCACGGTGATCTTTGCATCAGCGCGATCGAAGGAAAAGACGCCGTTGATGATGCATTCTTCGCCGATAGCATGCTTGCCTCGCCGCAAACTGCGGACGCTCCGCAAACTTAGCTTCGTCGCGGGACCGGAGTTGATGCCGGCTAGGCGGTAGAGGAATGATGGAACGAATGGCATATCAGTTACGGTCGAAGTGCGGCTTGGACAACCTCTCAGCGAAAGGCTGCGATTGCTCAAAGAATCTGAAATGCTTCCAATGTTGGTGTACCCCTTCGAAGAATGCCGGCGCCGCGTCTTCGAGGTCAGTATCAAGGATTATGGGTGGGATTAGTTGCCCTTCGGCTAACTGAACCGACAGCCGAAGTTGGCTGTTCGCAATAAGCAGGTCAGTCTCCATCATCCATGCGACTCCTCACGGCCTAGCTATTGCGACAAGCGGCGGCGGTTTGCAAGCTTGCAAACGCGCGTGTCCGCCAGTCTGGAGGCCATTTGAAAATCGCCGAAAAGTTCGTCAGAAGAATTGCTCTGCGAGGGCCGCTCGGGATGCTGTGCGCACCAACAATGGCACAGCAGGCCGACCAGAAATCCTACAACTGGGCGGTATTTCGGAATTGTCAGGGTTCATCGCCGACGCAGACCCACCGCGCCGGCGGGCTACCGTCTGCTGTCCTGCGGCTTCTGGTGAGGGTCCTGGCTTTTCGACCACCAGACAAAATACAGCGAGCCCATCTTCATCACAGGCACGCGGCGGTCGCGTTCCCTGGCCCGCAACTCACGATAGGTCTTCATCTTCAGAGTGCCGCCAGGCAACCTGATACGCACTGCCATCGGTTCAACTCCCGTTGTGCAACGCAGCAATTGTGTGCAATGCGGTAAGTAGAGACCTTCCGTTGCGGAAGAGTCAACAGCAGGATCATCAACTTATTTTGCGAGCTGCGGAGGCTTCGCGGTGCCAGGCGGGCAGGGCCGGCCGAAGGAGCTTCATCCTGGCGACTGATCATCAATCAGGCGCTGGCGGTTCGACCACCAGGTGAAATAGATCCGGCCGATCTTGACGACGGGTATGCGGCGGGCGCGTTCGCGGTCGCGCAATTCGCGGTACACCTTCACCTTCAGTGTGCCGCCAGGCATCCTGATACGCACCGCCATCGATTCCGCCACCCCATTGTGCAATGCAGCATCAGAGACCTTCCGCTGCGGAAGAGTCAATGCCTGCCCGCTGACTATTTCTGGGACTAGTCGAGCGGTCTTGAGGTTTGGGCGCACGCGGCGGTTCCCGATCCCGCACGGAGGCGTCCATTGCCCAGTCGGCATCGTCTGGTGCGCGGGCTATTTCCTGGGCGAGGATTTTCTGGGCGAGGATGGGCGATCGGACACGCCGCTCGGCCACCAGATAACGAAGTAATTGCCGACCTGCCAAACCGGCACCTCGCGGTTCTGCTCGCGGCGGCGCAGCTCGTCCCTTTTCTTGATCTTCAAAGTCCCGCCTGGAAGCCTGATTCTTATCGTCACGTGTCCTCCCGTACCCGCTACAGGTACGAACGATAGACGGGAACAGTTTCATCCCGGCTAAGCAATTTCATCCAGGTCGAGCAATTTCGGGCGCGGTAGACGCAGGAACCGGGACCGGAGTGAGATCGCCGGAACCGGCTTCATTTGAAGAAATCCGCAATGCCGTTGATGGCCAGCACCGCATAGACGATCGGTCCGGCGATAAACGCACAATAGAGACAAAGGATCGCCGCCAGCACCAGCAGCAACGGCTTGTCGCGAGCGACGGCGCGGAGCTCGGACTTCACCGACCAGCGCGCCGCAGCGGTTTGTTCATCATCAGACATGTGCACCATCCCGCGGCCATTTCACACGGCGGGTCGAAAACATCAACCTTCCTTGCCACATCGGCGCGGGCTGCCGCCAAATTCTGCTTTGCCGCCGCGCATCTGCTTTTTCAATCTCAAAACCTTGCCCGCGAGGGCGGAAAGGACTGCCCATGGACATGACGTTCAGGGGCGCCGCCAGGCGCCTCGATGATATAGACTTGCCGAAACTCGGTGCCCGGATCGGCGTCGGCGAGGACGAGATGCACGCGTTCCTCGATGTCGAGACCAGCGGGCATGGCTTCGACGCCGTTGGCCGGCCGGTCATCCTGTTCGAACCGCACGTCTTCTACCGCAACCTGTCGGGTGCCAAGCGGGCACAAGCGGTAGCCGCCGGCCTCGCTTATCCGAAGTGGGGCGCAAAGCCCTATCCCAGGGATAGCTACCCACGGCTCAGGGCAGCTTGTGCGATCGACGAAACCGCGGCGCTCAAATCCGCTTCGTGGGGCTTGGGCCAGGTTCTCGGCGAGAACTTCAAGGCCGCCGGCTTTCTTACCGTGCAGGCGATGGCCGAGGCGATGATGGCGGACGAGGCGCTGCAACTCGGCGCGGCGATCGACTTCATCGTCGAGAAGCGGCTCGACGACAATCTGCGCAATCATGACTGGTCGGGATTCGCCAAGGGCTACAACGGCGCCGGCTATCGCAAGAACGCCTACGATACCAGGCTTGCCGAGGCCTATCGCAAATGGTCGCGTATCAAGGACACGCCCTGGCCGTCTGCCGGTCCGGTGTCGTCCGCGGTCGTCCCTGCAGTCCCGCCAGAGCCCGCTAAGCCAATTGCCGTTGCACAAGCGACCGCTACGCCCTCCGTGCCTCCCGTGGCTGTCGCCAGGCCCGGCTTCTGGGCAGCGCTGATCGCCGCCATCCTCAAATTATCAGCCATCCTCAAACTGTCTGGAAGGAAATGACATGTGGACCCGGATCAAGAGCTTCTTCCGCGACAGCGAGACAATATTCTGGGCGCGGCTTCAGGCGGCCATCGGCGTCATCGCGACTATCGTCACCTATGTCGACCCGCAGGTTCTTTCGCCGGTCGTTCCGGGGGAATGGTTCCCCTGGTTTCTTGTGATCAACGGCGTTTTGACCGAGTTCCTGCGCCGCCGCCGCGCGGAGGACCTGTGATGACAGCGCTTCTCAGCATTCTCAGCGCCATCATCGGCAACAAGGTCGTCATGACGGTATTCGCTGCCGTGGCGGGCGGCATCGGCCTTTACGTTGCCGGCGGCATCAACCGGGCGAGGAAGGAGGCGGTCAAACAGGCAGAGGCAAAAGTCGCGGCCGCCGAGGATCGCCTGGAAATGAGGCGCGAGGCCGCCGCCGAAGAGCGCAAGGCCGCCGGCATGGCCGATGCGGCAGCAAGAGCGGAGGCTGAGAAATGGGCAAAGCGCTGATCCTCTGCGTGGTGCTCGCCGGCTGCACGACAACCGCGCCGGCCGGCAATCCGCGCCAGGTCTGGTGCGACCACAACCAGCCGCGCCGGCCATCCTCCCCGGTCGTTGCCGCCATGAGCCGGCCCGAGCTCGACGAGATGAACGCCTTCAACGGGCAGGGCGCCAGATGGTGCGGGTGGACGCCATGATGCACGAATTGCTCGACGTCCTGGGCATCAAGGCGCCGGTGTTGGTCGCCGGCCTGTCCGGCGGCATTTTGCGGGCCTTGTCGCGCCACCGCTACAAGGTCCGCGAAATGGTGGCCTCGCCGATCTGCGGCGCGCTGGCGGCGGCTTATCTGACGCTGCCGGTCGTGCATTATTTCCGCGCCGCCGGCCTGCCCATTCCTTCTCCGGACGACGACACCACGACGCTGGCCGCGGCTTTTCTGATCGGCGTCTCGGCGATGTGGATCTCGGACATCGTCTTCGAGGTTATCGTGCGCCGGTTCGGGCCGGTGAAGGAGGAATAAGCCGCCCAAGCCCGACGAAATAGTGACGTTCAGTTGGAGCCCGCCGCGCCGAAAGGTGCGGCGGGCTTTTTGCATTTTTGCTCGCATTCTGTACGATCTTTCTTTCGCGACAGGGCGGCTCGATCCGGCGCTGCCGACCAAGATGCGCGTTAAGCATGGGAGATGGTGTCATGCTTGCCAAGGTCCAGACACAAGCGGCAGTCCTGACAGCCGGGGCGCTTCTGTTTGCCGCAACGGCCGACGCGCGGCCGGACAGCCGCGCGATGACATGCGAACAGACGCAGCTTCTGATCCAGAGGCATCGCTCTGTCGTGCTCACCACCGGCCAGAACACCTACGACCGTTACGTCCGCCAATTCGGCAATGAATGCGACTGGCCGCAGGTGCCGCGCGCCGCGTATATCAAGACGCGTGACGGTCAATGTCTGGTCTATCGCTGCCAGGAGCCGCTCTTCGACCTCCCGAATTGAAAACAGGCGGCGGCTCATTCCTCGTCGAAAGGGCCACCTTCGCGTGCGAGATCGCGCGAAATGACACGTTCATCCGTATCGTCCGGCAAGGCCTCGTCGCTGTCCTGGTAAGCGTTATCGTCGTCCTCCTCCGGCAGTTCGCCGCTCTTCTCGACGTCATAGCGAATATCGCCGTTTTGCGGCACGCCGTCAGGGAGGATTCTCCCGCTCCGGATGGCATCCCAGTCCTGCTGCTGGATCGTCGGGCTCTCCGTCTCGTCGTCGGTTCGTTCTTTGCTGCGCGGTTCCATCGCCGGTTCTCCATAATGTCAGCGGCCCTGAATTGGCTCAGTGGTTGAACTCATAAGTCTGGCAGCCGGTTCCGGGCCGCTGCGGTCCGCGCGCATTGCCGCACGACGGAACCAATCGCGCCGGCCCGCCTTCACATTCAGAAGATACTGGCGCGAAAGGAGCTCGACATGAGACCGCTCATTTTCTTGCCGTACATGTTAGGTGCGCTGCTGCTGGCGGTGCCGGCGGCCGCGCAGCCGGGCGAACAGGCGCAATCCGACCGCTGCAAAGTCGAGCCGCCGGACCAGAACAGCCAGCAGCAGAAGCCGGCCGGCAACAATTTGTCCGATACGCTCGAGCCATGCGGTGGGGTCCTGAAGCCCCCGCCAACGGGCGATCAGGGCATGGCGGCGCCACCGCCGGATGAGGGCAAGACCCCGGTGATCAAGCCCGGCGAGGTGCCGCCACAGCCGCCAAAGCAGTAGCAGCGACGAGCGGCAACTTCGCGCCGCTCGCGCCGGCAGGTTTGTTGCACTCGCTGAGGAACATTAGCTTGTCCTAAATGTTATTTCAGACGCAGTAGATATCACCCCCCTCCGGTATCGCTGCTGATCGGGAAACCGATCGGCCCGCGTCTTGCGACGCGGGCCACCGCAAGCTCATTCGCAGTCCATTCGCCGCATCGCGCGGGCACTTCACCGCTGTTCGATTAGCCGCCACTTACGGAACAACAAGGTGGCGTGGGCGTTTGCCTAGAGGGTTCGCCGCTTCGACCGGAATGCCGCGTCGCAATTGTAAGGGCGAGGCCCGTAACAACAGGAGTAGACGATGAAAATCCACCTTGTTCCTGCTGCGGCGGGATTGGCGTTGCTTGCCGGCGTCGGCGTGGCCACCGCGGACCAGGTGATTGTCACGCCCAAACAGCAGACGGTCATCCGCGAATACGTCCACAAGCACCCGCTGGCGTCGATCAGTCTTCTGGGGGTGGAGCTCAATATCGGTTCCACGTTGCCCGATACGGTCGAGCTGCAACCGATCGATGTTCCAGACGTGCGGTACAGATACGTCGTCGTCGGCAATCGCACCGTGCTCGTCGACCCAGACACCCGCAAGATCGTGCAGGTCATCGAGTGATCGGCGTTGCCAAACCGCGAACCGGATTTGGAAGGTCATGGCCTAAATTATCAAATGAGAGCTCCATCCCGAGGGATCGGGATGGAGCCGCTGTCGTCTCGAAACAAGGAAAGGAGCCATTCCCATGCTGCCGCATGTCGAGCCGGTCAACGTGGCCGCAGCCGTCGACAAACTGCTTGCTGAACGAGGCGATGGCCTGCTGTCGATGAAGGCGGCGATAGCACTGTTGCGCGAACGCACCGGAACCGAGCGCTCGGACGCGGACCTTGAAGGGCTGATCATCAAGAAGGCGGCGCTCCTCGGGGTCGCCGTCCTGTGTGACAGAGAGGTTCAATGACGGTGTCGCCTGCCGCTCAAGACGCCGGTCGAAATTTCAGCTAGAACAAGGTTGCTTACGCATCAACCGAGCCGACGGAGGTATCAGTGACGGACAGGCAGGAACGGATTCGCCAGCGAGCACACGCGATCTGGGAACAGGCAGGCAGGCCCGACGGGGCGCATCAGCAGCATTGGGATCAGGCTACCGCCGAAATCGACGCAGAAACCGCCGCGCCGGAGACCGCCAGCCGACCGAAGCCGAAAGCACGCCAGCCTAAGCCGGCCGCCAGCAAGGACGGAAGCAAATCCAAGGCGCGACCACGTAAAGCGTGAACGCAAGCGGATTTGATTCCAACGCTGGATCTCGCGGGTGGTCGGCCCATACATCGTTCCATGATCGGCAGCAAAACCAGTCCTGACCGGTCCTGCTGCCGCAAGCCCGCGATGGCGAGCCCGATTGGCGCGGCTAACTACTTACCGCAATTGTTGTCGTTGACAGTCGGTGAAACCGTCCCGGCAGGCTTGTTGGATGCATCGGGTTGAGCTCCTTGCGGGGTTGCAGGGCAGTTTTCATCCGCATTGGAGTTCATGGTACCCGTCGTGCCCATCGTGCTGCGGGTCGTGCCAGGGTCAATACCGTTCGGCTTGGGCTGGACGACGATGCTCTTCTCGCTGCCAGGCGCATTGTTGTCCGACCCGGCGTTCTGGGCCATCGCCGCGGTCGCCAGACCGGCTGCAAGTATGGAAGCTGTCACGATTTTCGTAAGCATGTTGATCTCCATCATTGGGTTATCATCATGTGGCGACTACAGAAAAAACAACCCGGGTGATGGAAAGGTTCCGGCAAAAATGACGCAGCACAGTGAAGCAAACCCGCGCAGCGCGGATCTTCTCGGCCCCCCTTGTTCTATTACCGTAGGTAGGTTTGATGTTGTGGTTTGCTGATTAGGAATTCGCCTTCTTTGGCCGCCGACCGTCGCAACGTTCGTCTGTTGCGGCGCCATCAGCTGAGTCTCGCATCGCTTCAATCGGTAGAGGCCATCCCAAGTAAAACTTTCGGAAAATTTCACTACAAATTTCACGCGGCTGTTATTTGAAAATATACCATGAGGCCAGCGAGCTGATCGGCAACGAAACCGATCATCTTCTTGCAAATTAGTAGGTATGCAACCGGCGACGTCGCGGGCTGTTCAGCGCAACTACAGCAAGGAGAGTGTTATGACCACCTTAATCAAAACAATCACCGATGCGGTGGCAGGCAGCGCAGTTATTTTCATGCTCTCGATGCCCGTGAATGCCGCGGACGGAATTGCCGTTGGTGTTGGAACATCCATCGGCGGCAACGGCGGCATCAAAGCCGGCCTCGGCGCGACGGTTGGCGGTCGCGGCGGCATCAACGCCGGTGCCGGCGCGACGGTTGGCGGCAGCGGCGGCATCAAGGCAGGCCTCGGTGCGTCGTTGGGCGGCAGTAGCGGCATCAACGCCGGTGCCGGCGCGACGGTTGGCGGTTCCAGCGGAATCGCGGCGGGCGCCGGCGCATCGGTCGGGGGCAGAAGCGGCATCAACGCCGGTGCCGGCGCGACGATCGGCGGTTCCGGTGGCATTGCTGCCGGCGCGGGGGTAGGTATCGGCAGCGGCGTTAGGGCTGGCGCGGGGGTCGGGATCGGCAGCGGCATCAATGTCGGCGCCGGTGTCGGGATCGGTGGTGGCACCAATCCGAGCAATCCGTCCAACCCGGGCAGTCCGTCCAATCCCAGCAATCCCAGCAACCCCAGCAATCCCAGCTTGCCCCAGGTCGTTGCCGACATGTCGGGCGACAAGTTGGCCAGGATGAAGAAGCGCTGCGTTGACGTGCTCAGCAGCGAAGGCACTTACGACAGCGATCTGCGCCAATTGTGCCTGCTGATCGCCCGCCGCTAAGGCGAATACATCGGATGAATGTCGGACCGGGCCGAGAGGCCTTCGTCCACCAAAGCTCCAGCAGTCCAAAGCCCGCCATTGCGGCGGGCTTTTTTCCGAGCACGTGGCGGCAGCATGGCGGGGCTCACACGCGCTCAGTGTGTTTGACGGCCAGGATCCGGCGAAGCGGACGCTTCGTCTTCCAGGGAGTCCCAACCCGCGGCGGGGCTGCTTTGCATCAGCTGAGGGCACGCAAACTCCGCCAGATCGGTTTCCGCGAAGCCGTCGAACTCGATAGCCGCCCCGTAGAGCTGGGCTGCTTGCATGACGAGCCATTCGATGTCCTCGCGCGCAACATTCTCGGCGAGGTTCTGCAGTCGCGCGGCTTCGGCGACAGCAGTCAGATTGATGGCAATCCCGGACCGCAATACAGCCCGAACTCGGGAACTGACGTCCTCGTGCAGGCGAACCGAAAATCCGTAGCGCATGGAAAACCTTCCCTTCAGGAGCGGTTTGTCCCTCATGTTCCACGATGCGCCCAGGATTCGCGATTGGCAAGCGAAATTCCTTAAAAACTCATTTCATGTCAAATAGTTAGCGTATTTTGTTGATTGCCTATCTGACGCTTGATCCGCTTCATCTGACTTCTGCATGACTCGCTGATCCGAAGGCCTTGACGCATTCTGCTCACGTACCTAACTCTACAGAAAATTAGGAACACACTAACTCAGCTGCATTTAGGCTGGTGTGACAGGAGGCCGAGATGTCCGAACTGGAACGCCCGGAACGATTGCAGATCATGCTGACCGTCGATGAACTGGCGGCGTTGGAGAACTGGCGCTTCGACAAGCACATGCCGAGCCGGTCGGCCGCGGTACGTGAGCTTTTGAGGCGAGGTCTCACAGCCGATGGTTTCCTGACGGCGGCGCATGGGACCAAGTCGCGCGATTTCGGCATTCTGCCGCATTCTGCAGATGGTGACCGCAGCGCGGCCGACGGACCGTCCCAGAAGGAATAGCGCCGAAGGAATAGCGCCGTTTCCGCCGCGGATCGCCCGCTCTGCGACCGTGCTTCGCGTCTCTCTTGCTTCGCGATGAGCTGTGAACGTCTGGTCTGCTGACGGCTGCGAAGTAGAAGAGATCCAAAGCTCTGTCTTGCCAGACGCTCCGTAATCAGGGAGTGCTTGATCGGCATAGTGCGCGCTCGGGAATATTGCCGATGACGCTGGAATTGACGGCCGGCGACCAGTCGATGCTGCATGGCGAGCAAGGCTCGGCAGCGGCTGCCGCCATGACGATCCTGGTTGCCTTTTCGAAGGCGGTCGGCGCGCGCAAGTTGCTGGACATTGCCGGTGCCCATATCGACGGCTGCCTCTATCACGGCCAGGCCAGCCTCGATTTCGTCGAAAGGCTGATCGAGGGCAGCGGCCGCGTTCGGGTGCCGACGACGCTGAATGTCGGTTCGTTCGACCTCATCCATCCCGGATTGGTGAAGATGCCGGTGTCGCAAGAAACGCCGGCGCGACGCCTGATGAAGGCGCATCTGGAACTCGGCTGCCAGGCGACCTTCACCTGCGCACCCTATCAGACCCGGTTCCGGCCAAGATTCGGCGAGCAGATCGCCTGGGGTGAATCCAACGCCATCGTCTTTGCCAATTCGGTGATCGGCGCGCGGACCAACCGCTATGGCGATTTTATCGATTTGTGCTGCGCAATGACCGGGCGCGCGCCGGCATGGGGGCTGCATCTGAGTGAAAATCGACGAGGCCAGGTCCTGTTCGAGCTGACTGACGCTGCTTTCGAGCCAAGCGACGCTCTGTTTGTCGGCGTCGGGCTGATCATCGGGCAAAGGGCTGGCGACCGCATCCCTGTCATATCGGGCCTGCCGCAGCCGCGCGACGAGGACCAATTGAAGGCGCTGGGGGCGGCGGCGGCAACGACGGGTGCCGTGGCGCTGTTTCATGCCGTCGGCATCACGCCGGAGGCGGAGACGCCGGATGAGGCGTTGCACGGCCTGGCACCGGAGGAAAAAATCCGGATCTCTCGCGCTGACATCCACCATGCGCTGGCCAGGCTGTCGAGCGTCCCCGACGGCGTGCAACTTGCAGCCGTGTCGTTAGGCACGCCGCATTTCTCCCATGAAGAGTGGATGCGCCTGTTGCCGCTGCTGCGCGAAGTCGGTCCAGGCAAAGGTGTCCCAATCTATGTCAACACAGGGCGCGCGACGCTGACACGGCTGCAGGACGAAGGCGCACTGGCCGGCATGGAAGCCTTCGGCCTTGTCCCGGTCACCGACACCTGCACCTATGTCACGTCGATCCTCGAGCGTCTCGATGGCGTGGTGATGACCAATTCGGGCAAATGGGCGCATTACGCACCTGGCAATATCGGTGTCTCGGTGGCCTTCGGTGACATGGAAGACTGCGTCCGCTCGGCTGCGGCCGGCCGCGTCGTGCGAGGCGCGCCATGAAGACGCCGGCCAGAACCGGTACATTCCACCTTTCCGGCTCGGCACAAGGCCCAGCGCTGGTGCTTTCGCAGGCGCTCAGCTTCTGGGGCGGGATCGACGTCGAAACGGGCGACATCATCGACCATTCGCATCCGGACCTGGGCGGCAATATCGCCCGCAAGATCCTGGTGATGCCGAGCGGGCGAGGGTCGTCGTCCTCGTCTTCGGTTCTGGCCGAAGCGATCCGCAGAGGCACGGCGCCGGCCGGCATTATCCTGGAGCGGCCGGACCCGATCCTTGCCGTCGGCGCCATCGTTGCCGAATTCCTCTACGAAATCAGCATGCCGCTGGTTGTCTGCGACGTGTCAGGCATTGTCTCCGGCGACCGGATCGCAATCGGTCTGGGCGAAGATGCGCAAGCGATGGTGAGCAAGCTCTAGCCGGCCATCAGTCCCACCGCGCCCCGCCGCCAGTAGGCTGCCGCCAGTGTTTCGTTGCGGCCGAGCGCCAGCGTGCCGCGCCAGTGTTCGCGCACCGTCGTGGCGGCTGCCGCTTCGGCCGCAAACCAGCCGAATGCCGAACCGGTCGGCCATGCGACTGACCGGATGGCGCGCGCCAGCCTGTCGTCGAGTCCGGCTGGCACCCCATTTCTCGGCAGCCAGTGCACCTCTATTCCGGTTGCGTTGTCAACGACCTGCCGTTCGCCATCGTCGGCGATCTCTATGAAGGCCACGCCTTTGGTCTCGGCGGGCAGAGTCTCCAGCATGCGAGCCAGCGCCGGCAGGCCGGTTTCGTCGGCGCCCATGAGATACCAGGACGCCGGTCGCACCCGACGGCCGACCGGCCCCATCATGCCGATCTTCATGCCGGGCGCCGCCTGCATGGCCCAGCGGGCGCCGACGCTGTCGCCGGGGTGGATGAGGAAGTCGACCTCGATGATGCCCATTTCGACGTCGAGGGCCCGGATGGTGTAGACGCGCGCTGCCGGGCGCCTGTCGTCCGAGGGCCATCCCGGGAGGCCATTGCTGCCGAGCACGGGCCAGAGCGGATCGGGGACGTCCCTGGTCGGAAACAGCATGCGGATATGCATGCCGCCGAATTTCGCAAAACGAGAGAGATCCTCGCCGGCGAAGCGGATGCGGCGCATATGCCGCGTCAGGTCGCCGACCTGGGTGACGACCATCTCACGGAACTGCGCGAGGCGGGTTTCTTCGGCGAGATCGCCGGTCCAGACGATCTCGGGACTTTCTTCCTTGGCATATACCTCTACGGCGGTGGCCAGCAGGTCCTTGATGCGGGCCAGCCCATCGCGGTCGGCGGCGTTGGCCCGCATCACCAGCCGCTCCATGTCAAGGGACGCGTCGCCGAAGGCGAAGCGGAAGTCGAGCCGCTGCCCCTCCCGCGAGGCATCGGCATCGAAGCTCTGCAGCCTGTCGCTGATGCGGTCGATGTAATGCGGCAGGTTGCGCAGGTTCAAGCGCGCTTCGCAGGCCAGTCCGCTCACTGAAGCTTCCCTCATTCTCAACCTCCGATCCTGCCTGTGAGCGCCACCTTGAAGGTGCGGCCCTTGCCCTGTTCCGTCGCCGCCGTCGTCGACCAGGCGCTTTGCGGGTCGGTGTAGGCGGTGTTGAAGACGTTATCGACGCTGAAATCGAGCTTGGCGTAGTCGTTGATGCGCCAGTTGGCAAAGACGTTGACCAGGTCGAAGCCGTCATCGACCACGACCGGCGCGTCGGGATTGGTGCGGCTTGTCCGGGTGATCTTGCCGACGCCGAGATATTGCGCACCGACGGTGAGCTGGTCTTCCAGCATGTGGAAGCCGACGGTCGCCGAGAAGCGGTCGAGCGGCGTGTTGTTCAGCGTCTGGCCGGAATAGACGCCGCTGACGACCTTGGCGTCGATCAGGGCGCCGGCGAGGTTCGCGAACCCCCAGCCATAGTCGTAGACGGCTTCGGCCTCGACGCCCTTCAGCCGCGCGTCGCCGATGTTGATCGCCATGCGCGGCAAAACGGTGAGGTCGACGTCGATGTAGTCTTCGACGGCGGTGTGGAAGACGTTGACCTTGGCACGAAACAGGTCGCCCGCGGCCAGCACATCGTCATATCTCAGATTGATCCCGGCTTCCCAGTTCTTCGCCGTTTCGGGCTGCAGAAGCAGGTTAGGCTGGTAGCTGTCGCCGCCGCCATGCGCGCCGCCGCCGCGATAGACGTCCTGCAGGCCTGGTGCCCGGTAGCCTTCCGAATAGGTGCCGTAGAGCTGGAAGCCATCCAACGGCGTCACGCCGACGGTGAGGCGAGGCGACCAGCGATCGCCCGAAATCGAGGCTTCCGCCGGCGGCACGGTCTTCGTTTTGCCGTCGAGCTGGTAGCCGTCATAGCGCATGGCGGCGATGAGCTGCAGCCAGTCGCTGTAGTCGCCCTGCCATTGCAGGAAGCCGCCATAACCCTGCTGCTCGCCCGAAGCGAAATGCGCGGCCTCCGACGTGGCCTCCAGATAGTAGTAGTCGAGACCGTAGGTGAGGGTATGTACCAACTCCCAGGCGTCGAAACGCGAGGAGTTCTTCAGGTTGAAGCCGGTCGTGGCGACGTCGTAATAGCGGAAGTTGCCGATCGCCGTTGCCGGCCAGACCTGCGTCTGCTCGGCGCGCGTGCGGTTGTGGTATGCGTTGACACTGAGGTCGATCAGTTCGTTGTCGTCCGGCCTCCACATATAAGCAGCCGTGTAGGTCTGGTTGGTCGTGTCGGTGTCGTAGCGGCTCAGCGTTGGCGAGGTCGAGCCGCTCGATCCGGTGATCTGGTCATTGTAGCGCTGCAGGATCGCGCCGAGCTTGAGCTCGTGGCCGTCGGCCGGCCGCAGGGTCGCCTTCATATAGCCGCTGGTGATGCTCTCGCCGGTCCATGGCACGGCGTCGCCATTGCCATCGGTGTAGCTGTCGCGGTCGCGATGAATGAGATTGCCGATGATGTCGGCGTCGTCGCTGAAACGGTAGGCGCCGGTGGTGCTGGTGGTGAAGCCGTCGCCATTATCCTCATTGCCCAGCTTCTCGCTCAGCGCCCAGCGCTCCTCCTGCTTGAGGAAATCGCCGGCATCCCTGGTTTCGAAGGAGACAACGCCGCCGATGCCGCCCGAGCCATAGGCGTTCGAGACCGGGCCGCGAATGACGGTCGCTTCCTTGATTAGTTCCGGCTCGACATAGAACGAGCCCGAGCCGTGGCCGACGCGCCAGTAATCCTGGCGGGCGCCGTCGAGCGTCAGCACCACGCGGCCATATTGTTCGAGGCCGCGAATGTTGATGGCGGTTGCCGGATCGTCGCCGTTCATCGAAGCGGCAACGCCGGGCGCGGTGCGGAACATGTCGGCGGCGGTGTCAGGCTGGATGCGTTCGAGCTCTTCCTGATCGACGGCGCTGATGGCGGCCATCGATTCGATGATCGCCGTCTTGATCATCGTCGCCGAGATGGTGATCAGGTCGAGCACGGTCGGCTCGTTCTGCCCAGTTCTAGCCTGCTGGGCGACCTTGACCGGCCGATCGGCCTTGGCGGCGGCGCCGTTCTTCTCCGGCTCCTGCGCGGCGGCCAGCGGCGCGGCACACAGGCCGAGCGCGAAGGCGAGCGCGGTGCTCGCCATCAAGGTCTTGTTGCTTGTCTGTTTCATGCGTGCAGCCCCGGGAAAAGCAAAGATTGCTGGCGGCGGCCGTTGGCCCTGGCTGGCATGATGGAGAAGCCTCGACACACGGGCCGGGCAGGGATACTTATTAAAACATGACGATAATAGTCAATTTAATTTTGCAGGTCTGAGCCTGATCGAAGATTCTCGGTCGGACCCTTGATCTGGCCGCCAAAATCTCGCCCGAGCGATTATGAATTTGTGACGCACCCGTGCTTCTTCACCTGGTTCAGATCTCCGGGATGCTTTCCCTGAAGATCACTTGCAGCCGTGGCTGGTGCAGTTCGTAAGGCAAGCCCCTGACCGCATGGCTCAAGGTGTTGAGCGCCTCGCGGGCCTCTACGCGCGGGTTCTGGTCGATGACCGCGTCCAGCGTGCCGTCGAGCAGAAGCTCCTTGGTGCCTTCCGTCACCTCATGGCCGAGAAAGACCGTCGACAGCGCACGCCCGCGCTCCTTGAGGGCGCGGGCGATGCCGGTGTTGCCGGCACCGACATTGTAGATGGCGGCCAGGTCCGGGTGCCGGTCGAGCAGGGCGGAGGCCTCCGAATAGGCTTTTTCCCGGTCGTCGAGCATTTCGCGCATCTCGACGATCTGCAGATTGGGCGATTCTTCCGTCAGTATGTGGCGGAAGCCCATCTCGCGCTCCTCGTGGCCGCGATAGGAGAGCGAACCGGCGAACAGCGCGACCTTGCCCGGACGCCCGGCACCCATGAAGCGGTTGAGCAGATAGCCGGCGAGCCGGCCGGCGGCGCGGTTGTCGATGCCGATATAGGCAACCCTCGGCACATGCAGGATGTCGGAAGCGATGGTGACGACCTTGACGCCGCTGGCTGAAAGCGAGCGGATCGCCTCGCGGACCGTCGGATGGTCGAGCGCGATCACACCGACGCCCTGTGTCTGCCCGTGCAGTTCCTGCAGCAGACGCGCAAGCCGGTCCGGATTGAAGCCTTCGATAGTAGCGACACGGACGTCGAGGTCGGGCCGCGCCTGCGCCTGCGCCTCGATCTGGCGGTGCAGCATCTTGATGAAGGAATTGGTGCCGGCGGGCAGGGCGAAATCCAGCCGTATGACCTCGCCAGTAACCGCGTTGAGCGAGCTCGGATTCGAATTTTCAGCGATATAGCCAAGCCGCTGTGCCGTTTCGAGCACGACCTCACGGGTGCGCGCCCTGACCCCGGCGCGGTTGTTGAGCACACGGTCGACCGTGGCGGCCGAAACGCCGGCCTCCCGGGCTATGTCTGTCAGGGTGGACCGCACTGTCGATCACCTCATTCCAAAACGCGCCAGGGGCGCATCGAGATCACGCATTTCATGGGTCCACCGTCGGAGAGCGGCTTCATCGCCGTCCGCGATTCTGATGGGAAATGATGTAACCGGCCTTGGCCGATGCGCAAGCCGTTGCGCTACACCAGAGTGCCCAAGCAGACCAAAGCGGGGAGGTGGGCAGCCGGGCTCCCTCAAATTCAAGCACCGGCTTCAGTATGAGAGCCTTTACAAACGCCATTCTTCCCCTCCCGTGAGATGTTATGATGTATTTTGATTATTTATGATGTTGACAGGCTTCGTATAGTGCCGTCAATATCCATCATAAGGGCCGTGGAGGAAACAAGGCCCTGAGGGAGGAGTTCCAATGTCGAATTTGATCCGCGTGTCGCGGCGCCGTTTGCTGGCGTCCGGTGGAAAGGCGGCAGTCCTTGTTGCCGCCGCAGGTATTGCACCGAAATTCATTCGCCCGAGCCGTGCCTATGCGGCCGATGCCCTGGCGCCCGGCATGATCGGCGGCCCGACGGGTTTCGACGGTTCGGAGCGCTATCAATATGGTGCCGATACGCCGGAGGGCCGCGCCATCGAGGCGGCCAGGGCGATGAAGGGCGCCGGCAAGGCGCCGGCCAAGATCGTACTTGGCCTGTCCGACGGCTCGATCGGCCAGTTGACCCAGCCGTTTCCGGCCGGCGCGCCGTCGATCAAGGATCTCTGGGAGAAGGAAACCGGCATTCCGTTGGAAATCGTCGGTGTGCCAAACGGCCAGGAATTCACCAAGACGATGCAGGACATCTCCACCAAGGGTGGGGCGTATGACATCTACGCGGTCGAATGGAACCGTCTTGGCGACCTTGCCGAAACCGGCGGCATCCTCAAGCTCGACGACTTCGTCGCGCAATACAAGCCGGAATGGGACGATCCCGAGCGCGGCTATGTCGACGGCGCCAAGGGCGTCTCGCTGCTCAACCAGTATCGCGGCTCGACCTACGGCGTGTCGCTGGATGGCGATTTCCAGACCTGGGTCTACCGCACCGATCTGTTCGGCGACGGAGCCGAGAAGAAGGCTTTCTCCGACAAATACGGCTATGAACTGGCGGCGCCGAAGACCTGGAAGCAGCATGACGAGATCGCGGCTTTCTTCCAGCGCCCGGACAAGGGCCTGTTCGGCTCGACCGATCTGCGCAACCAGGGCTGGGGCTACACCAACTGGTATCAGCGTTATGTCTCAATGGCTTCGCCCAATCAGTTCTTGTTCGACGACACCGGCAAGCCGCTGATCAATTCGGAGCAAGGTATCGCGGCGACCAGCGAGTACATCGCGTCGCTTTCGCACCATTCGCCGGATGCGATCTCCTGGGGCTGGCCGGAGCAGTACGGCAATTTCGCCAAGGGCGGCGCGGCCATGACCTGTGCCTTCTCCAATCTGCCGAAATTCCTCGACAATGCCGGCAACAAGGATTCAGCTGTCACCGGCAAGATCGGCTCGATGCTGCCGCCCGGCCGCGAAATCGACGGCAAGCTGGTCAGCCGGTCGGTGCTGTGGCTCAATCTGTCGGCGTCGGTGTCCTCGCAAGCCAAGAATCCGGAGGCCTGCTACCTGTTCCTGCAGTGGCTGGGCTCAAGCCGCATCTACGCCTGGATGACTGCCAATCCGGGCGGCTACTTCGATC
Organism: Mesorhizobium sp. M0854; assembly: GCF_040319815.1. NCBI lineage: Bacteria > Pseudomonadati > Pseudomonadota > Alphaproteobacteria > Hyphomicrobiales > Phyllobacteriaceae > Mesorhizobium > Mesorhizobium sp. M0854. Next base: position 35,055 of record NZ_JAMYOL010000019.1, on the reverse strand, counting down.
CGTTCCGGCTATCGGATTTCTCGGATCCGCTGGTTCGCCAGACCTACCACGCCTACCACATGGACGTGGTGCGCGAGACGGTCGCCCGCACCGTGCCCACCATCAACTATCCCGGCGCCACCGCCTTCCACAACGCGCTGGACGAGAACCTCGTCGCCGCGCTGACCAAGGCCAAGACAGCCGAGCAGGCGATGGCCGACACCGAGGCCGAGTGGAAGAAGATTGCCCGCCGCACCGGCGAGGAGAAGCTTCTCGAAGCGATCAAGACCAACAAGGAGGCCTGGCCGACCGTCCTCGATCCGATCGCCTGATCCTTCCAAGGATCCTACCAAGAAGGGGAGGAGCGGTCGCTCTTCCCCTCGGCAACGAAGGACCCAGCAAAGCCGCAAGATGAAGCGTTCAGTTCCTTTCGAGATATTCCGCTATGCCGCGATCCTTGCGGCGATGGCGGTGACGCTGGTGCCGATCCTGTGGATGGTGTCGATGGCGTTCAAGCCGATCGCCGAATGGTCGGCGACCGGCGCCGACCTGACATGGTGGCCGAAGAACCCGACACTCAGCAATTTCCGCTTCGTCTTCGGTGAATCGACCAACAATCTGATCGTCGCCCTCGACCGCACAGCTTTGAAGCCGATCCTGTCATCGCTGCTGTCAGCCACATTCGGTACGGCAATCGCCATGTCGGCGGGCACCGCGGCGGCCTACGGTCTGTCGCGCTTCGGCTCGGGCCAGAATCTGCCGCTGGCGCTGATCCAGCTTCGCCTGTTTCCGCCGATGGCGGTCATGACCCCGGTGATGATCATGTGGGCCTTCCTCAACTTCACCGACAGCTGGTGGGGGCTGTCGTTGATCTACGGCATCGTCACGCTGCCTTTCGCCTTCTGGCTGATGAAGACCTTCTTCGACGACATGCCGCGCGAGATCGAGGAGGCGGCACTGGTCGAGGGCTGTTCGCGGTGGCGCGTCTTCATCCGCATCACGCTGCCGATGATGCGCGCGCCGCTGGCCAGTGCCGCGTTGTTCGTCTTCATTCTCAACTGGTCGGACTATCTGATTGCGCTGCTTCTGACGACGCGCGAATGGGTGACGGTCCCTGTCTACATGGCCTCGCTGTCCTCCTCGATGACCGGCCAACTCTACGGCGCCAAGGCGGCGCTCGGCCTGATAGCCGCAGTGCCGCCTGTCATCATGGGCATCGCCATCCAGCGCCATCTGGTGCGCGGACTGACCTTCGGGGCGCTCAAGCAATGAGCGCGGTGACTGCGACGATTTCGGAGAGCGACATGCAAGCCTCCAAAGCGGCGTCGGTGCTGCCGGACGAGGGCGCAAAGCTCGGATTCCGGCTGACGCTGCCGGCGCAGATCCTGGTGCTGTTCATCGCCGTCTTCCCGCTCCTGATGCAGCTCTACATCAGCCTGACCGACTGGTCGCCGCTGTCGGGCACCGGCTGGTGGAACGCCTGGTCGATGTGGAACAGTTTCGCCAACTACACCGACCTTGCCGCCGATGCGCGCTTCTGGAGTGCGCTGAAGCGCACGGCCATCGTCATGATCGTCTGCGTGCCGGCGGAGTTCCTGCTCGGCTTGGCGCTCGCGACACTGTTTGCGGACGAGTTCCCCGGCAAGCGGATCTTCTACTCGATCCTCTTGATGCCGATGATGGTGGTGCCGGCGGTGGCCGGCTACATGTTCTTCATGCTGTTTCAGTCGGGCGGCCCGGTCAACGACATCCTGTCGGCGATCTCAGGCTTTCCCGTCACCATTGCCTGGCTGTCGGACCCGACGCTGGCGCTCATCGCCGTCATGGTCGCCGATATCTGGCAGTGGACGCCGCTGATGTTCCTGATCCTCCTTGCCGGCCTGGTCGGCGTGCCTGAGGACCAGATCAAGGCGGCGACGCTGCTCGGTGCCAACCCCTGGCAGCGATTCATCACCATCGTGCTGCCGAAGATGAAGACGATCATCATCATCGCGCTGGCGATCAGGGTGATCGAGAACTTCAAGATCTTCGACACGCTCTACATCATGACCGGCGGCGGTCCCGGCGTCGCTACCGAGACCATCTCCGTTTACATCTACAAGCTCACCACCCAGGACCTGATCTGGGGCTATGTGGCGGCAATCGCGCTGGCCATATTGATCGTGCTGTCCATCGCCGCGGTGTTTGCCATGAAACGCATGGCTCGGGTACGCGAGGTGGCGGCCTGATGAGCACCATCCATCTGCAGAACCTGGTCAAGAAATTTGGCGATTTCACCGCGCTGAAGACGATGGACCTGGCCATTGCCGACGGCGAGTTCATGGCGCTGCTGGGGCCGTCCGGCTGCGGCAAGTCGACGACGATGAACATGATCGCCGGCATGGAAGAGCCGACCAGCGGCAAGATCCTGTTCGGCGAGCGCGACATGGCCGGCGTGCCGATGGGGCGGCGCGGCGTCGGCTTCGTCTTCCAGAACTATGCGATCTTCACTCATATGAGCGTGCGGCAGAACCTCGCCTACGGGCCGAAAATACGCGGCGCACCAAAGGCCGAGATCGACCGCCGTGTCGGCGCCATTGCCGAGATGCTGCAACTGACGCCGCTGCTCGACCGCAAGGCCGACAGGCTGTCGGTAAACATATTGCAGCGGGTGGCGATCGGCCGTTCGGCGATCATGGAGCCGGCGATCTTCCTGCTCGACGAGCCGCTTTCCAATGTCGATGCCGCCTTCCGGGCGGTGATGCGGACCGAACTGAAGCAGCTGCAGCGGCAGTTCCGGCAGACCATGGTCTACGTCACCCACGACCAGCTCGAAGCGATGACCATGGCCGACCGCATCGCGGTGATGGACCATGGCGTGCTGCAGCAAGTCGGCACGCCGCTGGAAGTCTACAACGATCCGGCCAATGTCTTCGTCGCCCGCTTCATCGGCGCGCCGGGCATGAACCTGCTCAAGGGCTGGCCGGCGGAAAGCGACCGTGGCCTGGTCGTCGATCTCGGGCCACTCGGCGTGACACCGCCGCTGCCGGTCGAGATCGCCGATGCGGCACGCCTGATGCGCGGCGAGGTGTTTTATGGCTTTCGACCGGAGCAGGTGACGCTGGCTGAAGACGGCCGTGGCCTGTCGATGCCGGTGAGTTTCGTCGAGCGGATCGGCGCGCGCACCATCATCCACCTTGGCGACGGCGAGACCGCGGTTAAGGCGGTGTTCGACAATGATGTCGGGCTGGCGATCGGGCAGACAGCCGTCGTCGCACCTGCGGTGGAGGCGGTGCGCGTCTTCGACGCCGTCACCGGCCTTGCCTTGAGAGCGGGCTGAGACCATGGCCGATATCGCCTTCCGCAATGTGACCAAACGCTACGGCAACACGCTCGCCGTCGACGACGCCTCGTTCATTGTCAACGACAATGAGTTCTTCTGCTTCTTCGGGCCGCCGCTGTCGGGCAAGTCGACGATACTCCGTCTGGTGCTCGGGCTGGAAACCCCGGACGCGGGCGAGATCCTGATCGGCGGAAAGCCGGTGAACACAGTGTCGCCGGCCGACCGCAACGTCGCCATGGTGTTCCAGAATTTGGCGCTGTTTCCGCATATGAGCGCGCGCGACAACATCCGCTTTCCGCTGGTCGAACGCCGGGTCGCCGAAGCCGAGATCGAAAAGCGCGTCGCCGACGTCGCGGCCAAGCTGCATATCGGCCATATCCTGCACAAGCCGCCGGCACAGCTTTCAGGCGGTGAGCGGCAGCGCGTGGCGATCGCCCGTGCGCTGGTACGGGATCCCGCCGCCTATCTGATGGACGACCCGATTTCGGCGCTCGACGCCCGGCTGCGCGAGGAGACGCGGGTCGAGCTCAAGCGCATCCAGCGCGAGCTCGGCAAGACGCTGATCTATGTCACGCACGACCAGGAAGAAGCGATGTCGGTCGCCGACCGAATGGCCATTCTGGAGAACGGCAAGATCAGGCAGATCGGTGCGCCGGCCGAGATCTATGACCGGCCGGCCAGCACCTATGTGGCGCGGCTGCTCGGGTCGCCGGTGATGAACATATTGAAGTCGGTGCACGGCGCTGAAGGCGTGGAGGCGGCGGAAGGCACAGTCCGCATCGCGGACAAGGCTGCGCCGGCCGATGCCGTCGAGATCGGGCTCAGGCCGGAAGACATCAAGGTCAGGTCTTGGTCGGGTGGAATGCCGGAGGGGGGCGCGGGCCGCCCGGCGCGAGTGTTCGAGGTCGAGCCGCTCGGCGGCTACACCGTGGTGACGCTCGCCGCCGGAAAGACGCGTCTGCGGGCGCTGTTACGCGGCCAGCCAGACATCAGGCCGGACGCGATGGTGCTGATATCCTGCGAGCCGGGCAGGGTGCATTATTTCGGACAGAGCGGGCGAGCCTTGGCGCGATGACGGCGGCTGCAAGGAACGAGCTTCGGGAGGAACATATGGCAAGCCAAGAAATGGTGGGCAACGGCTTCGAGCCGGACGTTAAAGTCCGCACCAGAGAATACAGGATCGGCTGCGTTGGCGCCGGCATGATCATGGCCGAATGTCACCTTGCCGCCTACAAGGAAGCCGGTTTTCCGGTGGTGGCGATTGCCTCGCGGACCAAGGCCAGCGCCGACAAGGTCGCCAAACGCTGGGATATCCCAACCGTCCACGACACGTCGGAACAGCTCATCGAGGACAAGAACGTCGAGATCATCGACCTTGCCTTTCCGCCGGACCAGCAGCCGGCGCTGATCCGTCATGCGCTGAAGCAGAAGCATATCAAGGCGATCCTGGCGCAGAAGCCACTGGCGCTGTCGCTCAATGAAGCCGTCAAGCTGCGCGACGAGGCGGCCAAGGCCGGCAAGATCCTCTCGGTCAACCAGAACATGCGTTACGACCAGTCGATGCGCGTCTTGAAGCAGATCATCGACAGCGGCGCGCTCGGCGACATCGTTTTCGCCCAGATCGACATGCATGCGATCCCGCACTGGCAGAGCTTCCTCGAGGACTATGACCGGCTGACGCTCGCCAATATGAGCGTCCATCATCTCGACGTACTGCGCTTCCTGTTCGGCGATCCCCTGGAGATCACCACCCTGACCCGCAGGGACCCGCGCACCCGCTTCGACCATTCGGACGGCGTCACCGTGTCGACGATCAAGTTCCCGTCCGGCGTGCTCGCCGTATCGCTGGAGGATGTCTGGTCCGGGCCGCGCCAGGAGGGCTACAAGGACGACCAGCACATCAATTGGCGCGTCGACGGCACCAAGGGCGTCGCCAAGGGCACCATCGGCTGGCCGACTGGCGCTGCCTCGACGCTGACCTATGCCTCGACCGAGACCACCGGTGGTGAATGGGTGACACCCAGCTGGGACACGATGTGGTTCCCGCATGCTTTTATCGGCGTCATGGAGCAGCTCCAGCACGCGGTCAAGACGGGCGAGCCGCCGGCGCTGTCGGTCGCCGACAACGTCAAGACTATGGCGCTGGTCGAAGCCGGCTATCGTTCGATCGACAAGGGCCGGACAGTCAAACTTTCCGAAATATCAACTGACTGAATTACTTACAGGGAGGACTTCACACCATGATGCAGGCAGGTATTTTCACGGGTTATTTCCCGTATAGCCTCAAGGAAACCGCGCAGAAGATCCGTGCGCTCGATTTCAACACCGTGCAGCTCGACCTGCATTTCAAGGACATAGATCTGTCGGCCGGGCAGATCACCAGGGACAAGGCCAAGACCGTCCGCGATACGTTTCGCGATCACAATCTGCCGATCTGCTGCGTATCGGGCTACACCAACATCATCCATCCGGATATGGGCGAGCGCGAGAGGCGCGTCGGCTATTTGAAGGAGATCATCCGCAACGCACGCCATTTCGGCACCCCTTACGTGATCTCGGAAACCGGTACCTACAACACCGAGTCCGACTGGGTGCATCACCCGAAGAACAAGACCGAGGAAGGTTTTGAGGAATGCCGCAAGGTCATCGCCGACCTTGCCCAGACCGCCTATGACCACGGCGCGGTCTTCCTGCTCGAAACCTATGTCAACAATGTCGTCGGCTCGATCGAAGAGACGGTGAGGATGTTCGCGCAGGTCGACCACCCAGGCCTCGGCCTGCTGATGGACCCGACCAACTATTTCGAAACGCACAACATCGACAGGATGGACCAGATCCTGAACCAGGTGTTCGACACGTTGACCGACAAGATCAAGATAGCCCACGCCAAGGACGTCAAGCGTTCCGGCGGCGACAAGTCGGAAAAGCACGCAGATATCGGCGACGACGACGCGCTGGAGAGCCACACTTTCCGCGGCGTCGGCGAGATCGAGCTGCCGGCGCCCGGTCTCGGTTCGCTGAACTACGACCTCTATCTCAAGCGGCTGGCCGAAAAGCACCCGAACATCCCGGTCATCATCGAACATCTTTCGGAAGACGACGTGCCGCGCGCCAAGAAATTCCTCGACGGGAAATTCCGCGCCAACGGACTGTGATGGCGCGGTTCGGCTACGAAACAAGGGAGGAAGAGAAATGTTGAAATTCGCGTTGAAAATCGCTGCCGCGGCGACCGTTCTCGCCGGTGTTGCGCTGGGTACGCCGGCGCTGGCGCAGGACGCCCAGAAGACGTTCTATCTGCTGTCGCATGGCGGCCCGTCGGATGCCTTCTGGATCGACTGGAATGCCGGCGCCACCAAGGCCTGCGACCAGCTCAAGGTGACCTGCAAGATCTCGTTCAGCGGTGGCGACATGGCGGCGCAGAAGGAGGCCTTCAACTCCGCACTTGCCGCCAAGCCGGACGGCATCGCCACGACCTCGGCGCAGCCCGGCCTGTGGACCGAGGAGGTCAAGGCAGCGAAGGCGGCCGGTATCCCGATCGTGTTCTTCAACACCGACGATCCGGCAACCGGCCGTCAGGCCTATGTCGGCGCCGACCTTAAGGAAGCCGGTGTCATCTGGGCGAAATATCTGGTCGACCACAAGATGGTGAAGCAGGGCGACAAAGTGTTCCTGCCGGTCGAAGTGCCGGGCGCCAGCTACCAGCAGCTCGAGACCGAAGGCATAGCCAGCGTCTTCGATCCGCTCGGCATCAAATATGATGTGGTCGATTGCGGCACCGATCCGGCCGGCATCATCGCCAAGATGACCGACTACATGGTCGCCAACAACCCGCCGGCAATCATCGCGCTCGGCGATTCCGTCGCGGCCAGCGTCAAGCGGGTGTTCGACGGCGCCGGCGTGCCGGCCGGCAAGATCCCGGTCGTCGGCTGGGGCAATTCGAAGGAAACGGCCGAGTCAGTGAAGTCTGGGTTCATCAACGCGGCTGCCTGGCAGTTCCCATCGGCGCAGGGCTTCATGCCGGTGGCGCTGCTCGGGTTGGCCGCCGCTGGCGAACCGATCGGCTACGACATCCACACGTTCAGTCTCTACGACGCGTCGAGCGTCGAACCGATCCTGAAACTCTACAACAAGTGATTGGAACTGACGCTCGCCGCGCAGGCGGCGGGCGTCACCTTGAGATATGGTCGAAACAGTCATGACAATTGCCGCAGAAGAGGAAATGCCGCGTGCCAAACGCAGGTCGAGCCTGATGCGCTCGCCGCAGTTCTCTTCGCTCGTCATCCTGATTGTCCTGCTGGCGGTGTTCGCGATCGCCGACGCCAATTTCCTGTCGCCGCTCAACATCTCCAACATGATGGCGTTCCTGCCCGAGCTCGGCATCATCGCGCTCGGCATGACGCTGCTTCTGACGGCGGGCGAGTTCGACCTTTCGGTCGGTGCCGTGTTCGGGCTGGCGCCGGTCGTCGTCATGCTGCTGGTGCAGAACGGCGGCTTTGATATTGGCGTCGCGCTGCTGGCCGGCCTGCTGCTCTGCATAGCCATCGGCGCGATCAACGGGCTGATCGTCACCAAGATCGGCATTTCGTCCTTCCTGGTGACGCTGTCGATGTTGCTCGTCGTGCGCGGGGCAGCGCTTTACATCACGCAAGGATTTCCGCTGAAATCCTGGGACCGGCCGGGCTTCTTCGTGACGCTGCTGGCCGGCAGCTTCAATATCGGAACGTTCCGTTTCTATACCTCGCTGTGGTGGTTCATCGGCCTGTCGCTACTGGCGATCTATGTGCTGCGCTACGCCAAGCTCGGCAACTGGATCAGCGCTATCGGCTCGAACCGTAACGCTGCCGTGGCGCGTGGTGTGCCGGCCGATGCGGTCAAGATCTGGCTGTTCATCCTGACCTCGGTGCTTGCCGGTCTCGCCGGCATGATCAGCGCCTTCCGCATCTCTGCCGCCTCGCCGGTGGCCGGCACCGGCTACGAGCTCGAAGTGATCGCCATGGTGGTGGTTGGCGGCACCGCGCTGACCGGTGGACGCGGCACCATTTTAGGCACCATCGTCGGCGCGCTGATGCTGCGCAGCATCCGCAACGGCATCGTGCTGATCGGCGTGCCTGGGCTCGCCTACAACATCTTCGTCGGCGTCATCATCCTTGCCATGCTCATCCTGCACGCTTTGCTGCAGAAGAACGCCGCCAGGAGCTGATCATGGAAGTGCTTCGGCTGCAGAATTTGCAAAAATCCTTCGGCAGCGTCCGCGCCCTGAAGAACGCGTCCTTCGCGCTCAACGAGGGCGAAGTGGTGGCCTTGCTCGGTGACAACGGCGCCGGCAAATCGACGCTGATCAAGGCGATCTCGGGCGTGTTTCCGGTCGATCGCGGCGAGATCTATGTGCGCGGCCAGAAGGTCTCCATCCGCTCGACGCGCGACGCGATGGATCTCGGCATCGAGACCATCCACCAGGACACCTCGCTGGCGCCCGACCTCAGCATCGCGCGCAATCTTTTCCTCGGCCGCGAGCCAGTCAATCTCAAATGGCTGGGCGTGTTCGCGCCGCTCGACCTTGCCAAATTGCGCGATGCCGCCTCGGCGCTTTTGAAGCGCGTCGGCATCTCGAAGAAACTCGACGCCGATGCACTGGTCAGCACATTGTCGGGCGGCGAGCGCCAATCGATCGCCATTTCGCGTGCCATGCAATTTGCCGCCAAGGTCATCATCCTCGACGAGCCGACCAACAATCTCGGCGTCGAGGAAACGCACGGCGTGCTGCGCTTCGTCAAGGAAGTGCGTGACGCCGGTCACTCGGTGCTTTTGATCACCCACAACATCCATCACGTCTTCCAGGTCGCCGATCGCATCATCGTCATGCGCCGCGGCGAGATCGTCGCCGAGCAGACGGTCGCCGATACCGATCTGCTGACCGTGGAAAGCATCATCACCGGTGCCGACATGTCGGCCCTGCTCAAGGAGACGAGAGCGAAGTGAAGGACGGGAGCAAAGTGAAAGAACTGGCCGTCACATGGTAGAGCTTTACGGCAAGACGCTGTCGCGCCGGCAGGTCTCGGAACGCTCGGGCATGCTGTCGCAGTTCGCCGGCGTGCGGCTGATGACGCTTGGCGACGGCGTCGAGCGCGGCATCCGCATGCTCGAATTCCGCACCGGCTCCGGCCTGCGCTTCACCGCGCTGGTCGATCGGGCGCTCGATATCGCCGATTGCGACTTCAGGGGCCAGGCGATCGGCTGGCACTCGCCGAGCGGTTTTCGCCATCCCGGCCTGCACGAATATGAAGGCGAGGAGGGATTGGCGTGGGCGCGGTCGTTTTCCGGCCTTCTGCTGACCTGCGGCCTCGACCATATATTGTTCATGAACGAGGTACCCGCCGACACCTACAACTACCCGCCGAAGAAGACGGTACGCCATTCGCTGCACGGCCGTGTCAGCACCATTCCAGCGCGGCTGACCGGCTATGGCGAGACCTGGGACGGCGACCGCTGCGTGTTGTGGGCCGAAGGCATCGTCCAGCAATCGACTGTATTCGGCGAGGATCTGCACCTGCTGCGGCGGATCGAGGCCGATGTCGGCGGCAACGAGATCCGGCTTTCGGACCGTGTCGTCAATCACGGTTTCAACCGTACGCCGCATATGTATTTCTACCACATCAATGTCAGTCATCCGGTGCTCGACGAGGGATCGCGCTACCTGGCGCCGATCCGCGACGTCGTCTGGGCCGGGCATGCCGGCGAGCGCTATGAAGCGCAGAAGGTCGGCTACCGCACGGTGCCGGCGCCGCAACCGGGATTCAAGGAACAGGTCTGGCAGCATGAACTCGGCGCCGACAGCACCGGCGAAGTCCCGGTGGCGGTGGTCAACGACAGGCTCGGCCTTGGCTTCGAGGTGGTCACGCGCAAGGACCAGTTGCCTTGCGCCTATGAATGGCAGAATTTCCAGGCCGGGCAGTACGCGCTGGGCATCGAGCCGTCGACGCATCATGTGCTGGGCAATCTGGCGGCGCGCGAACGCGGCGAGATGATCTGGCTGGAGCATGGCGAGAGCCGCTCCTACGATGCGGCGTTCCGGGTCCTCGACGGCGCCGGCGAGATCGCCGCCGCCGAAAGCCGGATCGCTGCAATCGCCAGGCAGCCGCAGCAGGATTATCCCCAGCCGTCGGGCCGTTTTCCTGTTCTTGGAGGCAGGTCGTGATAATGGCGACGACGATACGGGACACCAGTTGGGAGGCTGGTTCCGGCTGGAGCGGGGAGGGCTCGCGGCCGATCGGGAATTGGAGGTCACAATGGCTGGCACGGTAAAGCGCGATTACAGCCTGGTCGGCGAAAGCACGCGCAGGGCGATCGAAACCGGGCTTGCCTCGGCGGAGTGGTACCACACGGATGTTCCCCGCAAGGCGATCAAGGAGTTGATGCAGCGCTCAGACGGCCCGGCGATCCGCGACACGATCATCTGGATCGTCGCCATCCTCGGCTCGGCCGCCGGCGCCATCTATTTCTGGGGTACCTGGTGGTGCGTGCCGTTCTTCTTCGTCTACGGCGTGCTCTACGGCTCGTCCAGCGACTCGCGCTGGCACGAATGCGGCCATGGCACTGCCTTCCGCACGCGCTGGATGAACGATGTCGTCTACCAGATCGCCAGCTTCATGCTGATGCGCAACCCGGTGACCTGGCGCTGGAGCCATGCCCGTCACCACACCGATACCATCATCGTCGGCCGCGACGCCGAGATCGCCGTGATGCGCCCGCCGGACCTTTTGCGTGCGGCGCTGGCTTTCACCGGCATCCTCGATTTTCGCTATTCGCTTCCGGCACTGGTACGCCAGGCGTTCGGCAAGCTGACGCCCGACGAGAAAAGCTACGTTCCCGAGATGGAACAGCACAAGGCCGTCATCGCGGCGCGCTGGCATATTGCCATCTACATCGCCACAATAGCACTCGCCCTTTTCATGCAGTCGTGGGTGCCGGTGGTGCTCATCGGCGTGCCGCGCCTCTACGGCACCTGGCACATGGTGATGACCGGCCTGCTGCAGCACATCGGTCTGGCCGACAACGTCGTCGATCACCGGCTCAACACCCGTACCGTGTACATGAACCCGATCAGCCGGTTCATCTACTGGAACATGAACTACCACGTCGAGCACCACATGTTTCCGATGGTGCCCTATCACGCGCTGCCCAGGCTGCATGAATTGATCAAGCACGATCTGCCGGAGCCGAACCCGTCGATATGGCATGCCTATCGCGAGGTCTGGCCTGTCCTGCTCAGGCAGCTCAAATACGAGGATTATTTCCTCAAGCGCGAACTGCCGCCAACCGCACGGCCCTATCGTGGCGAATTCCACGAAGTGAACATGTCGGCAGCGGCTGAGTAGGTACTGCGCACAAGCGCAACGCAGAAATTTCAGGAGAGATAGAGATGGCCGATTGGGTCGAAGCGTGCGCCGTGGACGATGTCGAAGAGGAAGATGTCATCCGCTTCGACCATGGCGGCCGCACCTTCGCGATCTACCGTTCGCCGGACGATGAATTCTTCGCCACCGATGGGTTTTGTACGCATGAGAAGGCGCATCTGGCCGATGGGCTTGTGATGGACGACATCATCGAATGCCCCAAGCACAATGGCCGCTTCAATTATAAGACCGGGCAGGCGAAGGGCGCTCCCGTTTGCGTCAATCTCGCGACCTATCCAGTCAAGGTCGAAGCTGGCAAGGTGATGATCCAGATCGCCTGACCGGCCTTCTGTCACGTAGCAAAGGGGACCAAAATCCATGAGCCGGAAAAGACCGACCGTCGCAGATCTGCGTGCCATGAAGGGCAAGCGGCAGCTGACGATGCTGCGCGTGCTGACGATGGACGAGGCCGAGGCCGCCGAACGCGCCGGCGTCGATATCGTCTCGGTGCCGCCGGAGCTGGTACTCAATCCGCAATACCGCGATGCGGCACCCAGCCTGTTCACCATGCCGGGCGAGAATTTCTTCGAAATCGGCACCGCCGATGATTTCGTCCGCTGGGCGTTCCGGCTCTACAAGGCCAGCGCCGATGCGGTCTATTGCAGCGCCGGGTACGCCACCATCAAGCGGATGGCCGACGACGCCATTCCGGTGATCGGCCATGTCGGCCTCATCCCGTCACGCGCCACCTGGACGGGCGGCTTCAAGGCTGTCGGCAAGACCGCCGATACCGCCATGCAGGTGTTCGAGGCGGTGAAGCAACTGGAGGCCGCCGGCGCGATCGGCGCCGAGATCGAGGTGGTGCCGGTCGAGGTGGCCAAGGCGATTTCGGAACGCACGTCGCTGATCATGCTGTCGATGGGAGCGGGCACCGGCTGTGACGCGCAGTATCTGTTCGCCGACGACATCCTCGGCCAGAACCGTGGCCACATGCCGCGCCATTCCAAGGTCTATCGCAATTTCGCCGCCGAATACGATCGCCTGCAGGCCGAACGAATCGCTGCCTTCTCCGAATATGTCGCCGATGTGAACAGCCTGGCCTATCCCGAAGACAGGCACGTCGTGCACATGGACCCGGACCAGCTCAGCCTGTTCCTGGAGAAGATCGAAGCCGCATAAGACGCCCCGGCAGCGGCACAAAGCGTCATCGCGGATCGTAAAAGGCCGGTTCGGCGCCAGCGCCAGGTCATCGCATGGCCGGCTGCGATGCCACACGAAAGTTTGTTGAACCCTGTCTGGACGGCACCGGCCAGATGCTGTTGAAACCGGTGCGTCATCGGTTTGTCGGACAATTGTGCGATTGCCGATGGAGCGGGTGAAAATTCCCCTTCGGACAGTTCTGTGCATGACCGCCATTCCCGAAAACAAAGCCTTGCCCGAAACCGCGCCGGCGGCGCGGCAAGCCCGGCGGGTGGCGCTGATCGTCGCCGTCGCCTTCTTCATGCAGCTTCTGGATTCGACCATCATCTCGACATCGCTGCCGCAGATGGGAGAATCCTTGGGCGTGCCGGCGGTGGCGATGAGCATCGGCATCACCGTCTATATGCTGACCATGGCGGTGTTCGTGCCGCTGTCCGGCTGGCTTGCCGACCGTTTTGGCGCGCGCAACATCTTCCTCGTGGCGATCGCCCTGTTCACATTGGCCTCGCTCGTTTGCGGCATCTCACAGAATCTGGCCGAGTTCGTCGCCGCACGCGCGGTTCAGGGCCTGGGCAGCGCACTGATGACGCCGGTCGGCCGCATCCTGGTGCTGCGCAATGCGCCGAAACCCGAGCTTCTCAACGCCACGGCGCTGATCACCTGGCCGGCGCTGTTTGCGCCGGTGGTCGGGCCGGTGCTTGGCGGCTTCATCACCACTTATCTCTCCTGGCACTGGAATTTCTTCATCAACATTCCGCTTGGGGTTGCCGGTTTGGCGCTGGTCGCCCGCTTTATTCCTGGGGACCGCGAAGCCGGAGCCAAGCCGCTCGACTGGCCGGGCTTCCTGCTGACCTCGGTGGGGCTCGCCGCGATGCTCTATGGCCTCGAGCGCATCGCGCATCCGGAAGAGGGTGTGTTGCCGACCGTGGCACTGCTCGGCACGGGCATTTTGGTCGGCTGGCTGGCGGTGCGGCATCTGCAACGCGCCAACCAATTGCGGATTTGACGCAGGAATCCAGCGGCAATCGCGGACATAAATTATGCCTGCTTCGCTCGTTCCGGAGCAAACCTTTGCCGGCGCTTCGATCGGCGCGATCAATTGCAAAACAGCTTGAGTTCCCGGCATTGCGCCAGCCTCGCCAATCGGTGCATCCAAGCGCGGAATTTCCTCGCAAGCCGGCCTGCAATGCGCGGATTCATTTGACGAATTGGTCTTGAGCCGATTAGCTTTCGTTCCGATGGCCGCAGAGGGAGCAGGGCGTAGCCATCGCGGGTGAAAGCGGGCAATGAACGCGACCGGCTGGCTAAACTGGAGAAGCCTTAACCAGGAGGGCATTGTCTTTGCCATCGCGGTTGTGCTGTTCATTGCCGCCGCCATCGGACTGCCCGGGTTTATCAATTCGAACAATCTCGTTGCCATCGTGCGCTCGGTCTCGGTGCTGGGCATATTGGCGCTCGGCATGGCGGTCGTCATCATCGGCAGGGGCATCGACCTGTCGGCGGTGGCGATCATGGCGATGTCGGTCGCGTGGTATCTGCAACTGCTGAATTCGGGGATGCCCGACGGGCTGGCCTTCGCCTATGTGCTCGCCGGTGTTCTCGCCATCGGGCTGTTGAACGGAATCCTGGTCGCCTACGCCGAGGTTCCGGCGATCTTCGTGACGCTGGCGACCGCGTCCTTCGTCTTCGGCTATGTGCGTTCACAATTGATCACGCAGGACGCCGTGCCGGTGCCGCCCGGCCATTGGGTCGAGCTTCTGGGCGGGCTGCGTTTCCTCGACATCCCGGTCGAGGTGTTTGTCTTCGCCGGGCTGGCTTTCGCCTTCTTCCTGTTCTTGCGCTACACCAAATGGGGCCGCTACGTCTATTTCGCCGGCGACAACCCGGTCGCGGCGCGCAACATCGGCATTCCAGTGCGCCCGATGCTGGTGCTGCGCTACGTGCTGTCGGCCCTGGTCTCGCTGGTGGCGGGCCTGCTCACCGCCGCCAGCCTGCATTCGATCAACACCCGCATCGTCAATTCCACGCTGCTCTACGACATCGTGCTGGTGGCGGTGATCGGCGGCATCGGTCTGTCTGGCGGGCGGGGCGGGGTGCGCAACGTGCTGGTGGGTGCCGCGCTGATCGGCATCCTGCTCAACGCCATGACCATCATCGATATTCCGCTGCTCTATCAGAACCTGATCAAGGCCGCGATCCTGCTGGCGGCGATCATCGTTGATGGGTTCATCAATCCGCGCGATGAGCAGACCGCGCAGCAGGGCGACATTTAGACTGACGCGAACGGTTGGGGCCGGCCGCGAACGACATACCAAACCAGAGGATGTGACATGAAAATCATCAGGACATTTATGGCTGCCGCGGCAGCGCTTGCCGTCTCCGCCTTCGTGGCGCCAGGCTTCGCCGCCGAAGATCCAGGTCCGGCCGCCTATTCGCAAGCGCTCAAGGGCAAGCGTGTGATGCTGGTGCCGATGGCGATGGGCTTCGACCTGGCACAGGGCTGGGCGCATTACCTGAAGACGGAGGTCGAGGCCTGGGGCGGCGTGTTCGAGACGCGTGACCCGAACTGGGTGGTCGATGCCGGTGCGCAGGCGATAACCGACGCAATCTCGTCGGACGCCAGGCCGGACGTGCTGATCATCCATTCGCCGGACCTCAATTCCTATGCCAAGCTGATGAAGAAGGCGCAGGCGGCCGGCACCTATGTGCTTTTGGTCGACAATCCGGCGAACTTCCCGGCCGATGCCTTTGTCGGCAGCGACTGGGATCGCCTCGGCCAGTTGGAAGCCGAAGCGGCGATCAAGGGTTGTGGGCCGAACTCCTCCAAGAAGATCGGGCTGGTGCAGGGCGACCAGGCCAACTCATCGAGCCTCTACCAGTATGCCGGCATCATGAAGGTGCTGGACAAGAACCCGGACTTCAAGGTCGTGGCCAAGCCGGACTCCAACTGGGATGCGACGACCTCGCGCAACGTGACGACGACAATGCTGCAGCAGAACCCCGACATCTGCGCCATCATCGATTTCTGGGATGGTGACGCGACCGGCGCATCGGCTGCGATCCGCGATGCCAAGCTCGAGGGCAAGGTGTTCCTGGTCACCACCGGTGGCGGCGAGAAAACCGCCGACTGCGACAAGCTGCAGGACGGCACCTATGGCGCGGTGGTGATGACCGACCTTGCCCGCCAGTCGGGTGACATGAACGCCGTCATAAAATTCCTGTTGCAGAGCGGCCAGCCGGCCGGCACCTCGCACACCTACATCTACACGCTGGAGAAGGCGACGACCAAGGCCGACCTCAAGCCGGACAGCTGCTGGGATTTGAAAGCACTGCAAGCCGAAGCTGCGGCCAAGTAGGCCGGCTTTCCTGAGCTTCGCGCTGCCCCTCATCCGCCTGCCGGCACCTTCTCCCCGTATAGTGACGGAGAGAAGGGATACGCTCCAACGCTGGCGACCCCCTCTCCCCGTCTCTATACGGGGAGAGGGTAAGGGTGAGGGGCAGCGCAAACCTGAGGCGATTGTTCTGCGGATAGCCCGGCCCCTTTTTCCCTTTTCTCTCGAATAGCAGCAACCGATGTCCTTTCGCGAACGCCTCCAGTCCTGGCGCTACAATCTCGTGCCCGACCATCTCGTCGGCGAGATATTGAGCAAACGCTGGACCGACAACGCCATTCCGTTCCTGGCGCTGGTGGCGACGCTCGGCGTGTTCGGTTCGATCATTCCCGGCTTCTTCAAGCCGATGTCGCTACAGGAATCGACCCGCCAGCTCGGCGAGTTCTCGCTGGTCGTCACCGGCATGACGGTGGTCATGCTTGGCGGCGGCATCGACCTTTCGGTCGGCTCGATCTTCGCGCTGTCCTGCTTTTCCGCCGTCTTCGTCTTCTTCATCCTCGAACAATCGGTGTGGCTGGCGCTGGTCGCCTCGATCGCCACCGGCCTGCTGTTCGGCGCGATCAACGGTTACCTGATCGGCTATTTCAGGCTGCGCGCTTTCCTGACGACACTGGTCACCTTCATCTTCGGGCGGGCGCTGTTCGACATACTGGTCACCACCTATGCCGCCGACGTCCAGCTTTCCGATGCCACATCGGATGTGCTGGACTTCATCGGCGACGATACCTTCTGGGGCCTGTCGGTCGCAGTGTGGGCGGCGATTATCCTGGCGATTATTACGCATGTCGCGCTGACGCGCTCGCGGCCCGGCTGGCATGTGCAGGCGGTGGGCGGGTCGCGGCGATCGGCTCACAATGCCGGCATCCGCGTACGTCGCACCGTGTTCATGACCTATGTGTTCTCCGGCTTCTGCGCCTCGCTCGGCGGCTTCCTCATCGCCTGCCGGCTGAGCGGGGCAGGGCCGGGCACAGGCCTCAACCTCGAGGTCATGGCACTGACAGCGGCGGTCGTCGGCGGCGTCAGCCTGGGCGGCGGTCGCGGTTCGGTGATCAAGGGGCTGATGGGCGCGATCATCGTGCTGACGATGACCAACGGGCTGATCCGGCTGGGCTATGGTACCGGCACCAACCAGATGGTACTGGGCATCATGCTGGCCGTCGCCGTCACCATCGACATTCGCTGGCTGAAGAACCGCCACAAGGTTCTGGACGAGGTCTATGTCGCACCGGTCTACCTGAAGATGGGGGCAACGCAGTCGGCGGCACCGGGCTCCGGCACGCCTTACGAACTCGACAACCGGCTGTCGGAGGCTGACCATATCGGGCTCGGCGAGCTGGAAGGCCCGGAAGACGTCATCCTCGACCGCGACGATCATCTCTATTGCGGCACCAGGCATGGCGAGATCGTCCGCTTCTTCGCACCGGACTACAAACGCTCGGAGGTCTTTGCCCATATTGGCGGCTTTCCACTCGGCCTGGCCTTCGACAAGACAGGCAATCTGATCAGCTGTGTTGGCGCGATGGGCCTCTATTCGGTCTCGCCGCAGCGCGAGGTGAAGCGGCTTTCGGCGGAAACGTCGCGCTCCTGGACCTCGATCGTCGACGATGCGCGGCTGCGCGACCCCAATGATTGCGACATCGCGCCGGACGGCCGCATCTATTTCACCGATTCCACCAAGCGCTATGACGCGCACGACTGGGCGCTGGATTCGATCGAGAACCGCGCCACCGGGCGGCTGCTAGTCTATGACCCGAAGGACGGTTCGACCAAGACATTGCTCGACGGCTACCGTTACACCAATGGCGTGTGCATGGCGCATGACGGCAAGTCGCTGTTCTTCGCCGAGAGCTGGGCCTGCCGCGTGCACCGCTACTGGCTGGAAGGGCCGAAGGCGGGCGTTGCCGAATGCGTCATCCGCGACATGCCTGGCTACCCCGACAACATCAACCGTGCCTCCGACGGCAATTACTGGATGGCCTGGCTCGGCATGCGCACGCCGAGCTTCGACCTGTCGCTGCGCCATCCCGACATGCGCAAGCGCATGACGCGCCGGCTGCCGCAGGACGAATGGCTGTTCCCCAACATCAACACCGGCGGTGTGGTAAAATTCAACGAGAAGGGCGGCATCGTCGAGGCGATGGGCGACCTGTCGGGCGCCGCGCATCCGATGGTGACTTCGATGCGCGAGCACAAGGGTTTTCTGTTCGTCGGCGGCATCCTCAACAACCGCATCGGCCGCTACAGGATTGCCGGCGCCGACCCGAACTGGACCAGCCCCGCTTCCTACTGGGGGGCGAAGGCATGATGCTGGACCCGATCCTCGACATCTTCCGCGGCAAGGCGGTTACGATCCCACCGCTTGACGGTGCCTTCAGGCCGAACACGCTGCTGGACGATGTTGCGGCCTTCGCCGAACTGCTAGAGCCCGATAATCTGCTGGTCGCCGACGGCCGGCTGCTGGTTTCCAGCGGCAATGCCATCTACACGGTCGCCGCCGGTGACGCGCCTGTTCTGGTCGAGACATTTCCGGCCGCCGTCATCGCGCTCGCGCGCTCGCCCGCCGGCGAACTGACGGTCGGGCTCGAAAGCGGCAGGCTGCTGATTGCAGGCAAGGAGGCCGCCCTGCCGGCCGAGATCCGCTGCATAACGGCACTCGCATACGCAGAAGATGGCACGCTTTGGCTGGCCAATGGCTCGGCCGAACACGCGCCGTCGCAATGGGCCGCCGATCTGATGAAGAAGGGTGCGTCGGGTTCGCTGTGGAAGCGCGATCCGGCAGGCAGCGAATTCCGCAAGCTCGCCGGTGACATCGCCTTTCCCTATGGGCTGCATCCTGCCGGCAAGGATGTGCTGGTCAGCGAGAGCTGGCGGCACCAACTTGTCCGCTTCGACAGCGCGACAGGCAGCCGCTCGACCACGCTGGCGCATCTGCCCGGCTATCCCGCGCGGCTATCGCCCGCCGCCGATGGCGGTGCCTGGCTGGCGCTGTTTGCGCCCCGCAACCGTCTGATCGAATTCGTGCTGCAGGAAACGCACTATCGGAACGACATGCTGGCGCAAGTGTCGCCGCAACACTGGATCGCGCCGGCACTCGCCTCCAACCGCAGCTTCCTCGAGCCGCTGCAATGCGGCGGCATCCGCACCATGGGCATCCACAAGCCGTGGTCGCCGAGCCGCTCCTACGGGCTGGTGGTCAGGCTCGATCGGGAGATGCGGCCGCAATTCAGCCTGCACAGCCGCGCCAACGGCACACGCCACGGCATCTGCAGCGTGGCGGAGACAGACGGTCGCCTTTTCATTGCCTCGAAAGGCGGCGATTGCCTGCTGGCCATTGATCTGGCTTCAGGAGGGCATCGCTGATGGAACCGATCGTCCGACTGGAGAACGTGACCAAGACCTATCGCGGCGTGCCCGCGGTGAAGAATGTCAGCTTCGAACTGCGCAAAGGCGAGATCCACGCGCTGCTCGGCGAGAATGGTGCTGGAAAATCGACGCTGACCAAGATCATCGCCGGCGTCGTCGACGCGACATCGGGAAAGATGTTCCACAAGGGGCAGGAGATCGCCTACGCCTCGCCGCATGCGGCACTTGAAGCCGGCATCGCCATGGTGTTCCAGGAGACCAGCCTGGTGCCGTCGATGACGGTGGCGCAGAACCTCTATCTCGGCACCGAGCGCTTTCTCAACCGGCTGCGCGGCACCTACATCTCGGCGCAGCAGTTCCTGCAGTCGCTGAATTTTCCCGTCGACCCCAATGCCATGGTAGCGACGCTGGGCGCCGCCAAGCGGCAGATGGTCGAAATTGCACGCGCCGTCCACCACAATGCCGAGATCATCATCTTCGACGAGCCGACGGCGACGCTGACGCCTGAGGAGAAGCGGCACTTCTTCGCACTGATCCGCCGGCTCAAGGGAAGGGGTGTGTCGATCGTCTTCATCAGCCATGCGCTCGAAGAGGCGCTTGATATCGCCGACCGCATCACCATCCTGCGCGACGGCGAGCTGGTGATCACCGACGATACCGCCGCTTTCGATCGCGACAGGATCGTCGCCGCCATGGTCGGGCGCACGCTGTCGGGACAGCTCTACAGCCAGCGCGACGAGGCCAGGCTGCGCAGGGCCGGCAGGAAGGTGCTGTCGGTACAGGACATCTCGATGAGCAATGTCGTGCGCAACAATTCCTTCTCGATCTTCGAGGGCCAGATCACCGGCGTGTTCGGGCTGATCGGCTCGGGCCGCACCGAGACATTCAAGATCGTCTCCGGCATCTACAAGCGCGACTTCCTGCGCGGCGGCACCATCGAGCTGGACGACCGGCCGGTGCGCTATCTCGTGCCGAGCGAGGCGGTGGCGGACGGCATCGTCTATGTCACCGAAGATCGCAAGAGCGAGGGGATTTTCGAGACGATGGACGTCGCCGAGAACCTGTTCGGCGGCTTTTTGGCGGCGGGGCGGGAAAAGAGCTGGGTAATCAACGCGCAGGAGATGCGGGCGCTGTCTGCCGAATGGACCAGGACGCTGAACGTCAAGGCGATCAACGATAATGCGCGCGTGATCGAGCTTTCCGGAGGCAACCAGCAGAAGGTGGTGATCGGCAAGGGGCTGGTGCAAAAGCCGCGCATCGTCATCTTCGACGAACCGACGCGCGGCGTCGATGTCGGCGCCATCGCCGAGATCCACCAGATCATCAACCGGCTGGCCGATGAGGGCCTGGCCGTCGTCGTCATCTCGTCCTACCTGCCGGAGATCATGAACCTGTCCGACCGCATCCTGGTCTGCCGGCAAGGCCGCATCGTCGAGGAGTTCTCGCCTGCCGAGGCGACGGAGGAGAAGATCATGTACGCGGCGGTGCATTAGGTTCCCGGGCGCGGAAGGTCGACATTTGGACGGTTTTTGCGCCGGCGGATCGTACACTTTGGAGATTGGCCGAGGCGCCCGTCGTTTTGTCATCCTGGGGCGAAGCAAGGAGCGAAGCGACGCGGCGCAGACCCCCAGGATCCATGCCGCTACATCAGAGCGCTGCAGCGGTGCAGCATCCTGCTCCGCTGCACCCTTCGGCTAAGGTCCCGGGATGGATCCCAGGGTCTCCGCGACGGAGCTTTGCTCCTGCTTCGCCCAGGGATGACGAAGGTGAGGGGCCTCGGCCAGCCTTACGGTCTTGCCTCAGCGCGTCAATTGCTGATTCATCCAAGGCGGTTAGCCGCCTTTTCTCCCGACCTGATTCAACGACCTCGCGTAACGATCCAAACGAAAGGACCAAGCCATGGCCACGACGAAACTTCTGAGCGATGCCGAGGTGGAAAAAATCCCGGCGGTCAAGGCGGTATTCGACGACATCCGCGCGACGCGCAAATCCGACTTCGTCAACAATTTCTGGCGCGGGCTGGCCAATGATCCGGCGTCGCTGAAGCGGGTCTGGGAACAGCTCAAGGCGGTGATGGTCGCCGACAGCGCCATCGATCCGCTGACCAAGGAGATGATCTACATCGCCGTCTCGACCGCCAATGGCTGCTCCTATTGCGTCCATTCGCATACGGCTGCCGCCCGCGCCAAGGGCATGACCGACGCGCAGCATGGCGAGCTGGTCTCGATCATCGGGCTGGCCGGGCAGACCAACCAGATGGTCACCGCGCTGCAGATCCCGGTCGATCCGCAGTTCGAGGTGCGATGAGGTGAGGCGCGGCGCCTTCCCTTCTCCCCTTGTGGGAGAAGGTGGCCGAGCGAAGCTCGGTCGGATGAGGGGTGCTGGACGGATCGCGGCCTTGGAGACGTAAGTGCTTCAAATCGCTGGGATTTTCTCCGCCTAGTTTCTTCCAGCACCCTCATCCGTCTCGGCGCTACGCGCCGATCCACATTCTCCCACAAGGGGAGAAGGGACGCGCGCTACACCGGCCGATAAACCTTCTCCGCCGTGTTCCAGAAAATATCGGCCTCGGCCGCCGCGCCGTGTTTCGCCACCGCCTCCCGGTGCGCCCTGATCAGCTCGGCGTGGCTGGTCCACAGCTTCTCGATCGGGAAGTTCGAGCCGAACATCAGGTGGTCGCTGCCGAGGATGTCGATGGTGTTGTCGACGATATAGCCGATCAGCGCCGGGTCGTTGTGGTGGACGAAGGTGCCGAGGCCGGACAGCTTTGCATAGAGGTTGGGCGCCGCTGACAGCGTGCGCAGGCCTGCCTTCCAGGCCTCGGTGGTTTCGGGCTCCATGTCGGTCAGCATGCCGGCATGGGTGAGGATGAAATTGGTCTCGGGGTTCTCGCCGACGAGCGTCAGCCCATCCTTCATCTGGGCGGGGAAAAGCTGCAGGTCGAAGGACAGGCCGTAATGCTTGAGCCGCGCGACATTGGCCCGCACCTTCGGGTCGATGACCTGATCGGCCGAGGCGGCGAAGCGGAAGGCCGGCGTTTGGTGCCAGTGCAGCTGCGTGCGCACGCCGCGCAGCAGCGGATACTTGATCAGCCGGTCGATCTGGGAACGCACGTCGTCCACGGTCATGTCGGCATAGCCGACGATGGCGTGCGGCCAGCCGGTTTCTTCCGCGGTCTTCTGCAGGAACGCGACCTCGTTCTCGAAATCCTCCTTGGCCCAGTTGGTCTGGACATAGACCGCCTTCTCGACGCCCGAGCCTTGCTCGTCGGCGAGGAATTCCTCGATCGGATAGTCGCGGCGGATCGGCTCGTAAGGGCCAAAGATGCGCGGCACCATCGGCCCGACCAGCCATGGCTGGTCCTTTTGGCGCCAGATGTGGAAATGCGCGTCGATCGCCTTCTGCATCACGAAACCCTCTTCCAGATTGCCGCGGCCGCCGGGGCGGGGCGGGCGAGCGACAGGATGAACTCGGTGACGCCCGCGATGGACGAGCCGTCGACCAGGTCGTCGAGCACCGGCAGGATGGCGCGAAGTGCTGCCGTGGCCGGCCGGAAGCGCGGATCGCCGGCCAACGGCGTCGCCAGCGAAAGCCGAAAGGCGCGGGCGCTCAGCCGGCGCATCGCCGTCTCCAGCTCGGCATGATCGCCGCGCTCCAGCGCATCCGACAGGATGACGATCGCCGCCCCGCGTGCAAAGGCGGAGAAGCGCGGCACCGATAGAAACGCGAGCAGCGTCGGTCCCATACGGGTGCCGCCGTCCCAGTCGTCGACCTGGGCAGCGGCGCGGGCCAGCGCCTGGTCGCGGTCGCGAATGCGCAGCGGCGAGGTGATGCGGGTCAGCCGTGTGCCGAAAGTGAAGACCTCCGCCCGGTCGGCGCCTTGCACCGCCGCATGCGCCAGCTTGAGATAGTCTGATGTGTAGAGTTTCATCGAGCCGGATACATCGATGAGGATGAGAAGCTTGCGCGGCACCGCCTGCCGCCGGCGCAGCAGCGGCGAGGGGATATCGCCGTCGGCGCTGACGATCTCCCTAAGCGAACGGCGCAGATCGAGCTTGCCGCGCGCATGGGTGCGTACGGTGCGGAAGGAGCGGCGCGCGGGCAAAGCGGTGGCGAGCTTGCGGCGGAAGGCGGCAAGCCCGTCGCTGTCGCGATGGAACTCGCGGACGCTCAACTGTTCGCTGGCCGAAGACAGTTCGCCGCCTTGCTCCTGGCGGACCACTTCGATTTCTTCTTCGCCCGTTGCACCATCGTCCTTGATGCGGGTTTCCTCGTCGGCCTCGCCTTCGACCAGCGCCGCGGCATCCCCATAGAAATGGCTCCGGAAATGCGCCTCGAATTCGTCGCGGCGGTCGGGCGGCGGCGCCAGCGTGGCAAGGGCCGCCTCGTGGATGTCGGCCATCGAACGTGGGCCGAGCAGGGTTACTGCCTGCATGAAGCCGGAGACCTGCTCCGGCGTGACAGCAAAGCCATAGCGGCGGAGCAGCCGGGCGAAGCCGAGGAACGGCGTGGTCGCACGGGGCAAGCTTTCCGGACGCATCATTCCTTCGCGCCCCCCTCTGTCCTGCCGGACATCTCCCCCTCAAGGGGGGAGATCAGACATCTCGCCGGCTTTCGCCAATCTTCAACGTTGCAGAATTGAGCGGAGCGCCCAAGCTGCCAATCTCCCCCCTTGAGGGGGAGATGTCCGGCAGGACAGAAGGGAGCGCTGTCCCGCCAGCGTCGCGCACTAGCCCTGGGGTATCGCGCTAGCGCGCTTCGATCGTGCATCACGCCAGCGCCTCCTCGACAATCTTGCCGAGCTCGGGCGCGATGCAGGAAAGGTCCTCCTCGTCCTTGATCAGCACGCCGATGGCGCGGCGGAAGGCTTCCGGCCAGGGGCTGCCGCCCTTTTCGAGGATGGTGGCGGCGTTGGCCCATTCGACCGCCTCGGCGATGCCTGGCGGCTTGGCCAGCGGACGCGCGCGGATGTCGCGCACGGCGGAAGCCACGGCGCGGGCCGTGGCCTCGGCGACGTCGCCGGCGCGCAGCATGATGATCTCGGCCTCGCGAATGGCGTCGGGATAGGTGATCCAGTGATAGACGCAGCGCCGCCGCAGCGCTTCTGCCAGTTCACGGGTGCGGTTCGAGGTCAGGATGACGATCGGCTGCGCCGTCGCGCGAATGGTGCCGCGCTCGGGAATACTGATTTGGAAATCGGACAGGAATTCCAACAGCAGCGCTTCGAATTCATGGTCGGAGCGGTCGATTTCGTCGACCAGCAGCACGCGCTTTTCCGGCGCCTTCAGCACCTGCAGCAGCGGCCGCGCGATCAGGAAACGGTCGTCATAGATGTCGACCTCGTGCTCGCCGGCATGGCGGATGGCGAGCAGCTGGCGCTGGTAGTTCCACTCGTATAGCGCATGTGCGGCGTCGATGCCTTCATAGCATTGCAGCCGCACCAGATCGCGCCCGAGCAGTTCGGCTATCGCCTTCGCCGCTTCGGTCTTGCCGACGCCGGGCGCGCCTTCGAGCAGCAGCGGCTTACCCAGCCTGATTGCCAGGAAGATTGCGGTGGCCAGGCTTTCATCGGCGAGATAGCGCGAGGTGGCGAGCCGGGACGCCACCGCCTCCGGCGAGGTCGCGACTGTCTCTGCGC
Source organism: Mesorhizobium sp. M0854 (assembly GCF_040319815.1). Lineage (NCBI taxonomy): Bacteria > Pseudomonadati > Pseudomonadota > Alphaproteobacteria > Hyphomicrobiales > Phyllobacteriaceae > Mesorhizobium > Mesorhizobium sp. M0854. The sequence continues at coordinate 9,768 of NZ_JAMYOL010000019.1, read as the reverse complement.
TTGAAGTCCGGGCGCTTCTCTTGGGCATTTCCGGCACTCAGTTCGGGGCTTGCGCCTTCAGCGCCCGCAGAATGCGCTCCGGCGTGATCGGCAGTGTATCGATGCGCACACCGACGGCGTCGAAGACGGCATTGGCGACCGCCGGGATCTGCGGGTTGGCGCACATTTCGCCCGGCCCCTTGGCGCCATACGGCCCGTCCGCCGAGGGCCTCTCCAGCACGATGATATCGGTTTGAGCGAGATCCCCAGGACCCGGCATCAGATATTGGTTGAAGTCGGTGCCGCCATGGTCGCGATTGGGATAATAGGGTTCGGTCGTTTCGTAGAGCGCATGGCTGATGCCCATCCACGAGCCTCCGACGAGCTGCTGCTCGACCATTTTCGGGTTCAGCGCGCGGCCGATCTCAAAGACGTTCTTCACGGTCAGCACGGTGACCTCGCCGGTCTCGTCGTCGACCTCGACCTCGGCCACTGTGCAGGCGTGCGCGTAGCAGGTCGAGGGCTTCATCGCGCCGGTTTCCTTTTCGGGATAGGAGCGCGGGATCAAAAACATGCCGCGGCCGGAAATCGAACGGCCGCGCTTGAAATGCGCCGACAGCGCGACATCGAAGATCGAGATCGATTTCTGCGGCGCGCCCTTGACCAGGATGTTGCCCTGGCCATCGGTCTCGAGGTCCGAGGCATTCACCTCCAGCTCCTCGGCCGCCACTTCCAGCATCACCTGGCGGGCTTCCCTGGCCGCCTGGATGACGGCGTTGCCGGCGCGGTGCGTGCCGCGCGAGGCGAAGGTGCCCATGCAATGCGGGCCGGTGTCGGTGTCGGCGGTGTCGACGACGACGCGGTCGGTCGGCACGCCGATCGTCTCGGCGCAGATCTGCGCCATGATCTGCTTCATGCCCTGGCCGAGGTCGACGCTCGACAGCGTGACCATGAAATTGCCGGTCGGCGTCGAATGGACCAGCGCCTGGGTCGGGTCGCCGCCGAGATTCATGCCGGTCGGATAATTGATCGCGGCGACGCCGCGTCCGCGCCTGATCGCCATCTCAAGCTCCCTTCGCGTAAGACGACATCGCCATGAATTTTTCCGCTACCGGCCAGTTGGCGGCGCGCGAGGCTTCCTGCATGCACTCGATCAGCGCAGCACCCTCGGTCGGCTGCCGATGTGCTTTCATGTCGCCATCGCGATAGGCGTTGATGAAACGGAATTCGAGCGGGTCCATGCCGATCAGCCGGGCGAGCTTGTCCATCTGTACCTCTAGCGCGAAATCGCCAATGGTGACGCCGAAGCCACGCATCGCCGAGGACGGGGTGCGGTTGGTGTAGACGCAGTAGGTGTCGATCCAGACATTCGGGATCGTATACGGGCCGGGATAATGCCCGGCGCCCTTCTGCGCGCCGTAGGGCGAATGGCGCGAATAGGCGCCGGCGTCGGTGTAGCCGGTCACTTTGCGCGCGACGATGCGGCCGTCGTTCATGACGCCGTCCTTGATGACGACTTTCTCGGCGGCGCGCGGCGAGGAAATCTGCATCTCTTCCTCGCGGCTGTAGATAAAACAGACCGGTCGTCCTGTTATTTTGGCGCCAAGGATGGCAATCGGCTCGACGATGACGTCGACCTTGCCGCCAAAGCCGCCGCCGACAGTGCCGCCGACGAAATGCAGCTTGTTACCGGGCATCTGCAGGATGATCGAGGCGTTATCGAGGGTGAAGAACATCGCCTGCGTGTTGGTGTAGCAGGTGAAGCGGTCGTTACCCTCGGGTGCGACGATGCAGCCTGTCGTCTCGGTCGGCGCATGCTCGATCGGTGAAGACTGGTAGGTCTGTTCGAGCACGTGGTCGGCTCCTGTAAAGCCTGCCTCGACATCGCCGAAGCGCACCTTGCGGCATTCGCCGCTGTCGTAGAGGTAATAATTCCGGCCGTGATATTCGTTGACGATCGGCGCGCCGGGCTTCAGCGCTTCGTCCATGTCGAAGACGGCCGGCAGCACCTCGTAATCGACCTTGACCTTGGCGGCGGCTTCCTGCGCAGCGCGCTCGGTCTCGGCCAGCACCGCCACCACGGCCTCGCCCTTCCAGCGCACCTTGCCGTCGGCCAGCACCGTCTCGTCCTCCGGCCCGATCTGGATCAGGATCAGGATGGTGTAGACATTGTGCGGCACATCCTTGGCGGTCAGCACCTTGACGACGCCGGGGTGCTTTTCCGCCTCTGACGTATCGATGCTGCGGATGCGGGCGTGATGATGCGGGCTGCGCACCATCTTCAGGTGCAGCATGCCGGGAAAATTGCGGTCGGCGAAATAGGCGGTCTTGCCGGTGACATGGCCGGGCGAATCCGAACGCGGCCGCGGCTGGCCGATCTCGTGCAGATCGTCCTTGCGCTGGTCGGCAAAGTAGCTCTTGCGGAGTTCCATCTTTTTGACTCCCTCAAGCCGCGTTCTGCGAATTGGAGCGCGCGGCGCTCAGCACCGCCTGGATGATCGGTTCGTAGCCGGTGCAGCGGCAAATATTGCCGGACAGTGCCTCGACCACATCCTCGCGGCTGGGGTTCGGCGTGTGATCCAGCAGCACCTTGGCGGCCATGATCATGCCCGGCGTGCAGAAACCGCATTGGGTGGCGAAAGCATCGAGGAAAGCGCGTTGCAGCGGATGCAGCACGCCGCCTTCCGCCAGTCCCGAGGTGGTGGTGACGGTTGCGCCATTGCAGGTCTCGGCCAGCGTCAGGCAGGACAGCCTGAGCTCGCCGTCGATGATGACCGAGCAGGCGCCGCAAGTGCCTTGATGGCAGCCGCCCTTCGGCGAGGTGTCGCCGATCTTGTCGCGCAACGCATGAAGCAGCGTCGTGCCGCTGTCGATGAACTCGGCTTTCTCCGCACCATTGAGCGTGAACTGAATCGGGACCTTTGCCATCTTTTTACTCCTTGCGCCGCAGCCAGGCGGACATATGCGCCACGGTCTTTCAGGCGAGCAGCAGCCGGCCGAGATGGACCGGCAGGACTTCGTTGCGATACCAGGCGCTGGCGATCGGATCGGTTGGCGGCGAAGTGCCGTCGCGGGCAACGGCCAGTGCCGGTGCGATGCCCTCGCTGGTGAGTTTCCGGCCAATCAGGGCCTTCTCCGCCGCCCTGGCACGGATCGGCCGGTCGGCCATGCAGCCGAGCGCGATCCGAGCTGACGTGACAGTGCCGTCCGGCGCCTGTTCCAGCACGGTGGCGATGCTCAGCACCGAAATGCCCTTTGGCTTGACCCGCGACACTTTCAGGAAGCGAAAGCCGCCTTCGGTCGGAAGCGTGAAGCCGACCGCGGTGACGATAGCGTCATTGCTCTCGCGCCTTGCCAGGAATGTCTCGATCGGCAGCTCGCCGTCGCTGGTGCTGACCGTTGCGTCCAGAGCCAGCAGCGCAACGGTGAAATCGCCGTAAGGCGTTGGCGCGAAGAGATTGCCGCCGACGCTCGCCATGTTGCGGATCGCCGGGCCGCCGACGGCGCGCGCGGCGTGGGCCAGCGGGGCGAGATCCGGATGGCGGGCGATCGCCGCCATGGTCACCGAAGCGCCGATGCGGACCTCGCCGCCGGAAATGTGGATAACCGACAGCGCCGGTTCGGTCGACCTGACGAAACCGGAGATCGACACGTCGCCTTCATTGGCGGCGCGCACGACCAACGTGCCGCCACCGAGGTAGCGGGTGCCGGCGGCTTTCAGCGCCGCGCCGGCGTCCTTCACCGTCGCGAAAGTCTGCAATGCAAGCGTCATGGAACGCTCCCTTTACGCCTGGCTCTGGCCGGCAAAATGGGCCTTCAGGGCGTTGAAGCCGCCCTGGAAGACGTTGGCGCCCATGCCTTCGGCCAGCTTGTCGGCTTCCTCTGGGGGCGCGTCGAAGCTGGCGGTCCATTCGGCATAGGTGCGGTCGCCGTCGGTCACCCGCCGCAACTGCAGCGTCGCCTTGTGGTTGGTCAGCGGCTGCGGCGTCTCCAGGATGGCGTAGCTGACGAGGAAGTTCTCGTCGGAGAAATCGAGCAGCTTTTCGCGCAGGCGGGCGCCGCTGGCGAGCTGGAAATTGCGCACGCAGCCGATCGTGCCGGCATCCTTGCCGTCCTCGATATGGCTTTCGACCATGCGCGGGTGCCAGGTCGGCAGGCCGTTGAAGTCGCGTATGCGCGCCCAGACCTTTTCGACCGGTGCGTCGATGACGCTGGAGATGGTGACTTTCGCCATATGATCGTTCCCTTGCAAATCAGCTGCTTGGGAGGGTAGGGCGGCAGGCTCGGCAGCGCTTATCAATGCGTCTTGAACGCCTATCAAATAGTCTGAAAAACGGGCGCTCAGCTGATCGCCCGCGCCGCTTCGCGGTAAAGCGTCGGCGGGACGCCGACATGGTCGCGGAAGAAGCGCGAGAAATTGCCTTGCGTGGTGAAGCCGAGATTGCAGGCGACCGAGATCAGCGGCTCCTGCGACCACTGTAACTGCCGCACCGCTTCCTCCATGCGCAGCGTGTTCCAATAGACGTTGGGCGTCAGATTGGTCTGTTCCTTGAACAGTGCGAAGAAATGCGGCCGCGACAGGCCGACGCTGCGCGCCACGTCGTCGAAGCAGATGCGCTCGCAGACATTGGCTTTCATCAGCTGGATCGCCTTGCGGACGCGGAAATCCTGCATGGTGCTGACGCGGGCACGCACGGTCTGCGGTGCGGACGCGTCGGCGGCATCGAGCACGCTGTCGATGAAGCGCTCGATCTCGTAATTGGCGATGTCGTCGATGCTCTCATTGTCGCTGAGATGGTCGAGAAGGTTGGCCGCTGCCTTGTGCAGCCAAGGCTCGAGCGTGATTGCCGGAGTGGAGAACAGCGGCGCGGCGGAAGGCAGCTCGCGGCGCCTTCGAGCCCAGTCCGGATCGATGTAAAAGGCGAGGAACAGGCCGGGCGTGCCGTCGCGGGACAGAGCGTGGCTGTGCGGCTGGAAGGAATTGATGCCGGCGGCGGTGCCCGGTCCAAGCCGCACCGTCTCGCGGCCGATGGTCATCTCGCCGGCGGTGCCTTCCAGCCAGATGATGATATGCGCCTCGACGTGGGCATGGGTGACGAAGTCGCTGGCGACGTTCAGGACAGAAACATGTCCGAACCGGCCCCAGTAGAGCCTGATCGCTTCCGTCATGGGTATATCCTCCCGCAGGCGACTGGCCTCCCTTCGCCTGCTGCGAGCGATTGTGCGGCGCAGTTCGGGCTTGCGTCAAGACGCATGTGCACGTCCGGGCGCCGGCCATGCGCCGCAGCGGCGGATTATCAGACCCGGCGATAGGAGCGCGTCCCCTTCTCCCCCTGTGGGAGAAGGTGGATCGGCGCGCTACCGCCGAGACGGTTGAGGGGTGTTGGAAGAAATGAGGCGATGCCAAACTGGAGCACCCCTCATCCGTCGCCTTCGGCGACACCTTCTCCCACAAGGGGAGAAGGGGGAGGCTGCGCTTGAACGTCAGTCGTTGCGCCTGAAATTGCGGATGCGGTCGAACAGCACGGCGAGCAGGATGGCGCCGCCGATGAACACGCCTTGCCAGAAGGCATTGATGCCGAGCAGGCCGAGGCTGTTGCGGATGACCTCGATCAGCGCCGCGCCGACGACCGCGCCGAAGGCGGTGCCCATGCCGCCGGCCAGGTTGGCGCCGCCGATGACGGTGGCGGCGATCACCTGAAGCTCCATGCCGTTGCCGAGATTGGTGGTGACCGCGCCCAGCCAGCCGGTCTGGATGATGCCGGCAAGGCCAGCCGCCAGTGCCGAGATCATGTAGACGACGACCTTGATCTGGCGCACCGGAACGCCGGTCAGCGTTGCCGCATGCTCGTTGCCGCCAATGGCGAAGATGTGCCGGCCGAATTTCGTCCAGCGCAGTACAAAGCCGGTGATCAACGCCAGCACGATCATGTAAAGCACCGGATTGGCGATGCCGAACACCCAGGCGCCGCCGCCCAGCGCCAGCAGCTTGTCGTGATCCGGCCCGAACTGGAAGACGACGGTGTTGTTGGAGGCGACCATGGCTAGGCTGCGCGCAATCGACAGCATGCCGAGCGTCACCACGAAGGGCGGGAAGCCGAGATAGGCGATCAGAACCCCGTTGAAGGCGCCGATGATCAGCGCCGTCGCGATCGCAGCGCCAATGCCGATCTCGATGCCGTAGCCGGCATGCATGGTGACGGCCAGCACCATCGAGCACAGGCAAAGCACCGAGCCGACCGACAGGTCGATACCGCCGGTGATGATGACGAAGGTCATGCCGAGCGCCACGATGGCGACGAAGGTAACGTTGCGGGTGATGTTGTAGAGGTTCTTGGTCGTGGCGAAGGAATCCGTGGCCACCGACAGGAACAGGCAGGCGAGGATGACCGCGATCACCACCCAGAAGGTCTGGCTGGCAAACACCTTGCTCAGCAAGGTGTGCTGCTTGTGCGCGATCGTCTGATCAAGGGTGACTGCCATTATCGACCTTTTTTACTCATGGTTGAGGCGTCAATCATACCTGTTCGATGGCGCCGGTGATGAGTCCGGTGACTTCTTCCGGCGAACTCGATGCGATCGTCTTGTCGGCGACCTTGCGGCCGCGCCGCATGACGATGACGCGGTCGGCGACGTCAAAGACGTCGGGCATGCGGTGGCTGATCAGCACGACGGCGATGCCCTGGTCGCGCAAATGGCGGATCAGGTTCAGCACCTCGGCGACCTGGCGCACCGAGATCGCCGCGGTCGGCTCGTCCATCAGCACGATCTTGGCCTGCGAAAGCATGGTGCGGGCGATCGCCACCGCCTGCCGCTGGCCGCCCGACATTTGTTTGACCAGGTCGCGCGGGCGCGTTTCGGATTTCAGCTCGGCGAAGATCTGGCCGGCACGCTTGTACATCGCGGCATAGTCGAGGATGCGAAGCGGCCCGAGGCCGCGGCGCAATTCACGGCCGAGATAGACATTGGCGGCGGCCGTCAGATTGTTGCACAGTGCCAGGTCCTGATGGACGATTTCGATGCCGTGCTGGCGCGCCTCGACCGGCTTGTGCAGGATCAGCTCCTTGCCGTCCATCTGCATCGTGCCATGGCTCGGCGGGAAATTGCCGGCGATCATCTTGACCAGCGTCGACTTGCCGGCGCCGTTGTCGCCCATCAGGCCGACAACCTGTCCGGCCTCGATCGACAACGAAACGTCGTTGACCGCCTGGATGGCGCCAAAATGCTTCGAGATGTTGGTGAGTTCGAGAACCGCCACCAGCCTTCTTGCCTCCCCGTGCTTTGCGGCCTGCGGTTCTGCCGCGGCCATTCGCTCTCCCCAGTTCCTCCCGGAAGCAGCGATTTTGCCCATTTACGCATAAGCCTCCTTGGCGTCAACCACGGCTTCTTTCGAAAAATCAGTTTTGTAGGACAAATAGCATTGACGTCGGTGACAAGGCGATATTAGCTAAGTGTCGGAGGAGCTTGCGCCGAGCCACCGGGTTGCCGGAAGGAATCGGTGAGGGTTTGTCGGTCAGGGATCTGGTAACCAGCGATATCTGTCGGTGCCGGTCTGAGACTGAATATGAAAATGCTTATCGACCTGGCTTGGCGACACGAGTGCGACGTCCTCTGTCATCTTGCTCCGGGTCGATCTGTGTGTGGCGGGCACGCCGTGTCCGTTTGTTTCAAAGGGAGGACTGACATGAGGAAATCACTATTGCTCGCTGCCGCCGCCGTCATGGCGTTGGGTGCCGGGCCGGCTATGGCCAAGAAACAGCTCGTCATCGTCGTGAAGGGGCTCGACAATCCATTCTTCGAGGCCATCCACCAGGGTTGCGAGAAATGGAACAAGGAAAACGCCAGCTCGGAATATGAGTGCTTCTACACCGGACCGGCGTCGACCTCGGATGAGGCCGGTGAAGCCCAGATCGTCCAGGACATGCTGAGCAAGCCCGATACAGTGGCGATGGCGATTTCGCCGTCGAACGCGCCATTGATCGCGCAGACGATCAAAAGCGCCAATCCGTCGATCCCGATCATGACCCTCGACGCCGACCTCAGCAAGGAAGACGCGGCGCTGCGCAAGACCTATCTCGGCACCGACAATTACCTGATGGGTCACAAGATCGGCGAATACATCAAGAAGGCCAAGCCGAATGGCGGCAAGATCTGCACCATCGAAGGCAATCCGGCGGCCGACAACATCCTGCGCCGCGCGCAGGGCATGCGTGACGCGCTTTCGGGCAAGGACGGCCTCGCGGCGCTGGCAGGGGAAGGCGGCTGGACGGAAGTTGCCGGCTGCCCGGTATTCACCAATGACGACGGCGCCAAGGGCGTGCAGGCGATGACCGACATCCTCGCCGCCAATCCCGATCTCGATGCCTTCGGCATCATGGGCGGCTGGCCGCTGTTCGGCGCTCCGCAGCCCTACCGCGACCTGTTCAAGCCGATGGCCGACAAGATCGCCAGCAACGCCTTCGTCATCGGCGCCGCCGACACGATCGGCGACGAGGTGGCGATTGCCCGTGACGGACTGGTGACCGCGCTGGTTGGCCAGCGGCCGTTCGAGATGGGCTACAAGGCGCCCTCGGTGATGATCGACCTGGTCGACGGCAAGCCGGTCGCCGATCCGGTGTTCACCGGTCTCGACGAATGCACCAAGGACACCGTCGACACCTGCATCCAGAAGTAGGTTCGCAGTTTCGGGGCGCCCGTCGGGCGCCCCGTTACGCATCGTCCATACAAACGCACGAGGCGACGCTGCTTTGGAGCGTAGGCCGCTGCTTTGTCGTGCCCTGGATTCAGGCTTTCGACAAGAAGCTGCCGGGGAATACGAATGCCGGACGCGACATCAAAAAAGCGACCCGCCAAGTTGAAGGCAGAGCCTGGGCGGCCGGCCGGCGTTCGGCGTGCGGACGCCGCACATTTTCCCGGCTCGAGCGTGCATGCCTCGCTCGCCAACGAAATCGGGCTGAGGATCGTGCGCGGCGACTATCCGCCGGGAACCATCCTGCCCAACGAAGCCAAATGGTCCGAGACCTTCGACGTCAGCCGCTCGGCGGTGCGCGAAGCCATCAAAATGCTGATGGCGAAGAGCCTATTGGCGTCACGCCCGAAAATCGGCAGCTGGGTCGAGCCGAAGGAACGCTGGAACCTGCTCGATCGCGACGTGCTGGCCTGGTACGCGACCTCGCCGGACCGCGAGGTGTTCCTCAGGACCGTGCAGGAATTCCGCCACATCATCGAGCCGGAGGCCAGCGCCTTTGCCGCGATGCGGCGCACCGACGAGCAGATGGCCGAGATCAGCCAGGCCTGCCGCGAGATGGGCGAGGCGACCAACCTGCAGGAGCGCACGCGCGCCGACACGCGGTTTCATCTCGCCATCCTGCGGGCCTCGGGCAACGATCTGCTGGTGCCGCTCGGCGTGCTGATCGAATCGGCGCTCGACCATTTGTTCCAGTTCGTCACCCGCGAGACCAGCGATCAGCGGCGGGCGCAGGCACTGCACGAGGCGATCGAGAAGAACATCCGCCTGCAGCGGCCGGCTGCAGCCCGTGCCGCGGTGCACAGGCTTCTCGCCAACACCGACGACGTTATCGGCCGGTCGCGGCGGTGATGGTTGCACAGGCGGTGTTGCTCCAAACGATTGCAAAACTCGCATTCCTTCGCGCCCCCTCTGTCCTGCCGGACATCTCGCCCACGAGGGGGCCATCGCAGATAGCAAGCCGAGGCTTTCGCTCTACGACGTACCCCCACCCCTAACCCCTCCCCACAAGGGGGAGGGAGACTTCCGTTGGCGCTGACCTC
>NZ_JAMYOL010000018.1:0-96695 GCF_040319815.1 Mesorhizobium sp. M0854 | reverse complement strand
CCATCATCGACTCAATCTCCTCTTACGACGAAGATTGAATCAGTGCTTCAGGACTGCTGCAACCCGGACTTTTTCAACACTATCGACCCTTTGCCGTCATCCAGTTGGGAGCGTCGCATGACGCGATCTGACCCAATCACGACGCTCACTCCGGTCAGTGGTAACGTCCGGATTTGGCGCGCGATTCCGACCTCAGCGAACGAAGTTGTGACACGCCATTCCAGTGTATGATTGCTTCGCCAAATTGGGGTGTGCGCTGCAATATCAGCCCGAGACAGCCGCGCTTGCCGAAGGGGCTGTCGGCTTTGACGGGATTGGCGTAAGCTACAGTTAAGGGGGTGCACACATGCACCGCATCATCGCCATAGCGATCTTAGTTCTCGCGGCCGCGTTCAGTTCCGCGCGGGCGGAGGTGCTGATCGGTGTCTCGTCTGCGATGACGGGACGGCTCGCCTGGATCGGCGAGCAGGGACAGCGCGGCGCGGAGATGGCAGTGGCCGACGTCAACACGGCGGGCGGCGTGCTCGGCCAGAAGGTGAGGCTCATCTCGGTCGACGACTTCTGCGATCCCGAGCAAGCTGTGGCGGCCGCCAAAAAGCTGGTGGCTGACGGGGTCGTGCTCGTCGTCGGGCATTATTGCTCCGGGGCCTCGATCCCCGCATCAAAAGTGTACGAGGAGGCGGGCGTCGTTGAGATATCCCCAGGCTCGACCAATCCGCAGCTGACCGAACAGGGCCGTGCCAATGTCTTTCGCACCATTGGCCGCGACGACGCGCAAGGTTTCATCGCTGGCAACTACCTTGCCGATCGCTGGGGCAACAAGAAGATTGCGATCCTCCACGACAACTCGACCTATGGGAAGGGTCTCGCCGACGAGACGAGGAAGCAGCTGCACAAGCGGGGCGTGACTGAGGCCGTTTACGACGCATACATTCCCGGGAAGGACGACTATTCGGCCGAGGTCGCTACGTTGCAGACCGCCGGCGTCTCCGCCTTATATGTGGGTGGGTATCATGCCGAGGTTGCGCTGATTGCTCGCGCTGCACACGACAGTGGCTACACGGTTCAGCTCATATCCGGAGATGCTTTGGCGACCGAGGAATTTGCCCTGATCGCCGGCCCCGCCGCGGAGGGGACCCTCTTCACGTTCCCGGCGGACGCGAGGCGAAGCCCCGAAGCGGCCGCGGTCGTTGAGCAGTTCCGTGCGGAGAATTTCGAACCCGCGGGCTACACGCTGTTGAGCTACTGCGCGGTCCAGGTTTGGGCCCAGGCGGTCTCGAAGGCAGGTTCGCTGGAGCCGAAGGCCGTCATTGCGGCACTGCACGAACAGGAATTCGACACCGTGATCGGCCGGGTCGATTTCGACGACAAGGGCGACCTCACCAAGCAGAGCTGGGTTTGGTACGTCTGGCGCGGCGGAGAGTACGTGCCGGTTGAATAGGGTTCGCTGATCGCCGGCGTGCCGGCTGAGATGTCTAGTCTGATGCAGACCAGTGTGGCCGGACTGTTCCGACTCGCCGAGATGCTTGAACGCCTCGGCATACGCGGCCGGCTGTTGCTCGCCTTTTTCGGGATCAGCGCCCTTGCGGTGCTGGCAACCGCTGCGGCGCTTTATGCCTTCCTCCAGGTTGGCGACGTCGTGGACCGAATTACCACGGATCGAGTGCCGTCGGCGCTCGCCTCCCTCCAGCTGTCGCGCCAAGCCGAACGGGTCGCTGCTGCCGCGCCATCGGTGCTGGCAGCGACAAGCAGGGCTCAGCACAGCGAGGTCTCGGCTGCCGTCGCGCTCGAGATGTCCCGCCTCGAGGCCCTGCGCACGGACCTCCGGGATGCCACGTTGGGCACAGTGCCTTTGGCCGAGATTGAGGAAGCCGCGATTGTTCTGAGGCGCAACCTGAAGGAGCTCGACTCTCTTGTTGTCGCCCGGCTCGACGTGGTCGCCCGCAAGGAGGAGCTCCTGAACCGCCTCGCCGCGACGACAACCGGAAGCCAGCGCCTTGTCGCCACCGGCATCCTAGTGATGGATTCCAGGCTGCCGCAATGGCGGGCGGTCGCGGCCGACACGTCGCTGTCGCCCGATCGACGCGCAGCGGCGATGGCCGACCTGGTCCAGGCGATTGCGGCCTACATCCCCCAGCAGAAGGCGCAGCTGGAGATCTCGGCAGTCAACGACGCGCTGGTGAAGGTCGCGAACGCGCCGACGCCGGGCGACCTGGCGTTGATCCTTTTTCCGCTACGCCGTTCGCTCACTGCTCTTGAAAAGGTCTCCACGGAGATCGACGAAAAGCTGCGGACCCGCTTTCGGCAGCGTGTCGATGAGTTCAAGGGCTTGACCGACGGCGAGGACAGCATCCCCAAGGCGCGGGAGGACGAGTTTGCTGTCCTGGCACAGGGCGAAAGGCTTCTGGCCGAGAACAATCGACTGTCGCGCAATCTCACCGCTGGCGTCGATCGGCTGGTCGCCACGGCAGACCAGGAGATCGCTGCGTCCGGTCGCGAAGCCGCGCTCGTCCAGCGCTACGGCACCGCGGTTGTGCTCGGCTCCGCCTTCCTCAGCCTCCTGAGTTCGGTTCTGGTTGTCTGGCTCTATGTCGACCGCAGCCTCCTCGCCCGACTGGGGGCCGTGAGCCAGGGCATGCTCGCGATTGCGGGGGGCAACCTTCGTGCGCCGCTGCCAGCCGCGGGCAGCGACGAAATCGGGCGTATGGCCAAAGCGCTGAGACTTTTCCGGGATACTGCTGTCGAGGTCGAGGAAAAGAACCTGCGCGACGTTGCGGAAGCTCGTCAGCGGCTCATCGATGCCATCGAAAGCATCTCCGAAGGATTCGCTCTGTACGACGGGGAGGACCGGCTCGTCCTCAGCAACAGCCGCTACCGCGAATTGCTCTACACCGGTCTGGAGACCGAACTGACGCCCGGCACGACATTCGAGCAAATCATTCGCCGATCCGCTGAGCGCGGCTACATCAGGGACGCCGAGGGGCGGGTCGAGGAGTGGGTCGCCGAGCGCCTCTCGCGGCACCGCAACCCTGGCGAACCTTGGGTGCAGCGGCGAGGCGACGGGCGATGGGTCATGATCAGCGAGCGGCGGATCAGCGCCGGCGGCACGGTCGCCGTCTATTCGGATATCACTGAGCTGAAGCAAAGGGAGGAGAACCTCGCCGAGAAATCCGTGATTCTGGAGGCGCTTTCCAGCAAGCTGGCGAAGTATCTGGCGCCCCAAGTGTATCGCTCGATATTCACCGGCCGCCAGGAGGTCAGGATCGCCAGCCAGCGGAAGAAACTGACAATATGCTTCTCCGATATCGCGGGCTTTACCGAGACCACTGACAAAATGGAATCCGAGGATCTCACCCAACTCCTCAATCACTATCTGACGGAAATGTCGAAAATTGCTTCGGATCACGGCGCTACGATCGACAAATATGTCGGCGACGCGATCCTGATGTTTTTCGGCGATCCCGAGACTCGCGGCGTCAAGGAGGACGCGCTGGCTTGCGCGCAGATGGCACTTGCAATGCAAAAGCGGATTGGCGAGCTTGCCGAAGTCTGGCGGGACATGGGGATCGAAACACCGCTGCGGTGTCGCATCGGCATCCATACCGACTACTGCACCGTCGGTAACTTCGGCAGCGAGGACCGGATGGACTACACGATAATCGGCGGCGCCGTGAATCTCGCCTCGCGCCTGGAGCAGGAGGCGCCGCCGGGGACAATCCTCATTTCCTACGAGACGTTTGCGCAAGTGAAGGACGCAATCGACTGTGAAGAACTGGGGCAAGTCCAGGTCAAGGGGATCGCCTATCCCGTCGCCACCTACCGCGTCATCGATCTGAAGGCCAATTTGGCGGCCGCTCGTCGTGCTGTTCGAACCGAGCTGCCGCACTTCAGGTTGGAACTTGAACCTGAGCTGATGTCCCCTGACGAGCGTGGCGATGCCGCCAATGCACTTCGAGACGCGCTGGATCGGCTTCGTCACAAGCCTGGGTAGTAGGGCTTGGTCCACAACGACCCCTCCCAATGGACACAAGGAGTGGGATGTGGGACGCCGCTCATTGGCGCTGTCGATGCGAAGGCCGCAGAACGGTCGCGGTCAGTCTTCGAACTCGGGCGGAACGTCGGCATCGGAGCCGAGACTTAACATTCACGGCATCACTGGCACGGGTCCGGATATGGCGCAACGTGCTCGTTCTCGCAGATGAGACGAACGGCAACTTCCCGCCCATCTCGGCCATGACGGCGGCCTGGGACGTGGCCGGTCTCGAAGCAGGTCAGGTACCGAGTTCTTCGACTTCCTCGACGAGTTGCGGACGCATGTGCAGATAACGCGTCGCCTTGCGTTTGGCGATGATATCGGCCCAGACGTGTTCCACTTGTGAGGCGGCCAACCCCGCCGCCTGCCCCACCACCTCAGCCGCCACGCCGTTGTTGAGACCGTAAAGGCAAAGATCCATACGGTCATAGGGAAGCGAGAAGTAGAACTCCTCCTGGGTCTGCGCCAGCGAGTAGGTATCGGTGGTCGGAGGCCGGTTGCGGATTTCTTCCGGAATACCGAGATGGGCCGCAAGCGCATAGACCTGTGTTTTATAGAGGTGGGCAATCGGCTTGACGTCCGCGGCGCCGTCACCGTTCTTCACGAAGAAACCCTGATCGTATTCCAGCCGGTTCGGGGTTCCAAGAACGGCGAAGTTCAGGCGATCCGCATGATAGTATTCAATCTGCTTGCGGGTGCGCTGCTTCATATTGGTAGCGGCGACGACGCCGAGATAGACAGGCAGCGGCATTCTCAGTTTCGTCTGCTTGCCCTCCGGGTCTTGCACCACCAGGGACGAGATATTGTAGCCCCCGCCCTCAAGGGCGTTCGCGATCACGATCTTCGAAGCCCAGCCTTCGCCGTATTCCGGGACCAATTCGCGGATGAAGGCGTCGCGACGCCTGTAGCAGCCCATTGCGCGCAGGATCGGCCCGATATCCTCCGTCACAGCCTCGACACCGAAAGTTTCGGCGACGAGGCGGCCGAGCCGCAGACTTTCAGGATCGGAATCGCTTTCCGGCATGAACAGGCAAAGCACATTCTTGGGGCCAACGGCTCGTACCGCCAACGCGACCGACACGCTCGAATCGATCCCGCCCGAAAGACCGAGCACAAGGCCCCGCTTGCGAAGCCCGCGCAACTGCTGGCGCAAGGCCGTTACGATACGGTCCGTTTCGGTGATCAGGTCGATTGCCAGAGCCTGCGCCAGAAAGGTCCGCGCATCCTCGGTCGGGCGAACATTCATTGCGCGGCCTCCATGGTTTCTGCCGCAAGCCGACGGCTGACCTTGCCGGTATCGGTCTTCGGCAGCTCGCGGCGGAACTCGACGACCTTGGGGACCATGAAGTCCTCAAGGTGGCGTGCACAGTGACGTATGATATCCTTTTCGGTAAGCGCCGGGTCGGACCGTACTATAACTGCGCCGATCGCATGCCCGAGCACGGGATCCGGCACACCGACAACCACCGCTTCCGCGATGCCCGGATGAGCGTGAAGCACGGCTTCCACTTCCTTGGGCGCCACCTTCTCTCCCCGCGACTTTATGATGTCGTCCTTGCGGCCGACGAAATAAAGAAAGCCTTCCTCATCGGCCCTGAAAAGATCGCCGGTGTAGAGAACCTTCTCCCAAGGGTTCGGACCCGGGCGCAGGGCTCGTGCCGTCGCAGCTTCGTTTCGCCAATAACCCTGCATGATGTGCGGCCCGCGAATGACCAGCTCACCCGCTACGCCCGGCGGCACCCGTTGCCCCTCGTCGTCGACGACAAAGGCTTCGGTGTTCGGAATGGCTATTCCGACCGAGCCCGGCCGGCGCTCGAGCTCCTCGGGCGGCAGATAGGTGCAGCGCTTGCATTCCGTCAGGCCATACATCGAATAGAGCCTGACACCGGGGAAAAGGAACTGAAGGCGTTCTATGTGAGGCGGCGGCAAGGCAGCCGCCGTGTTGGAAATATAGCGAAGGCTGGGCAGGAAGCCCGGCGCCAGGTCCCTCATCTGCAGAATCATCGCTGCCATCGTGGGCACGAGCGGAAGCCCGGTGACGCCTTCCTGGCGGATGCGTTCAAAGACCGCCTGGGGAAAAGCGAAGGACTTCTCGAGCACGAGCGTGGCGCCGAGCCTGACGGCCATCAGCAATTGATAGAGGCCGTAGTCGAAAGCGAGGGGCAGAACATTCAAGATGATGTCGTCGGGCGAGTTGCGCAGGTAGTTGGTGATGGAGTCGGCCGCCGCGTCGCAATTGCGGTGCGTCATCATCACACCCTTGGGCCGGCCGGTCGAGCCCGAGGTGTAGATCAGCATCGCAAGATCGACGTCAACGCCGCGATGGTCAATCTCCCTGACTTGGACCGTCAAGCACTCCGCCAGGGATGTGGCCCCTGCCGGGCATTGGCTATCGGCAGCAACGGTGGAAGCCACGAAGATGCCGGTCTTGCCGGAGGACGTCTTGCCGGAGGATCCGGACGCCTCGGCGACCACGGGCATCAGTCTTGCTTGCGTGAGGATCGCGGCGGCATCGCAATCGGCGATGATGTAGGCTAGCTTTTCGGCCTTGGTGGATGCGTTGATCGGACTGAAAGTCGCGCCTGCTTTAAGAACTGCGAAAATCGAAACCGCAGCCTCCCAGCAATTGTCCATGAAGATCAGCACCCGGTCGTCGCGCCTGACGCCATTCAAAAAAAGGGCGGCGGCCAAGCGGCTCGAGAGATCGTCCAGCTCTTTGTAGCACAGCCTTTTGTGCTCGGTGATCAATGCCGTTTTGGCTGGATGGGCAGCGGCCTTCGCCGTCAGAAAATGTTCGATCCGCACGGACGCTCCTCACCGATGGCGCCTATGCTGCCAGCGCTTCTGCTTTTGCCTTGACGAAGGCTGAGATACGGTCAATCGAATCCAGATTGGCCGGTACGATGTCGGCATCGACCATGGCTATGCCAAAATCATCCTCTATGAATGCCACTAGCTCCAACACGGCCGTCGAGTCGATGATGCCGTTCTCGATCAGTGATGCGGTGTCTGCAAGCTCGTAGGACGTGTCGCCGAACAGGAAGTTGTCGACGATAAAGGTTTTGACCTTGTCCTTGATTGCTACCATGATTTTTCATTCCCTCGATTTCTCAGGCCGCTCGTGCTTCACCGACCTTTTCGCCGGTGAAAATCTTCTGCCACAGTTGCGCCGACAAAATGCCGACGAAAGCCGCATTGTCGCGGAATCCGGACGCTGGCTGCAAGCGGCATTTCTCGTGCAGGTTCGCCACCGCCTTGGCGTTGAATAGTCCTCCGGAGGCGATACTCGCCTCGCTCAGCGAGTCGCGTACGTAGTCCAATTCTCCGGCTCCCACGAAGGAGCGGGCTTCCGGCGCCCGGTAAGGCTGTTTGGTGCGATCGCGGATGGCCGTCGGAAGCAGGTGCTTGGCAGCTTTGCGCAATATGTGTTTTTCCACCAGTCCCTTCAGCTTCATCTCCGGCGGAAGTCTTGTCGCAAACTCCACCAAGCGATGGTCAAGGAAGGGGAACCGCCCTTCGATACCGTGCGCCATGGCCATGCGATCGCCCTGGCTGGAGAGGATGTAGCCCGGCAGGAGGAAGCGGGTTTCTAGATATTGCGCCTGATGCAGCGGATGCCACCGGGAAAACGCCTCAGGCAACCGGCTGGCCAGGTCCTCGGCCGCGTCATACCCCTTCAATGTCGCGCGCAGGTCACCGGAAAAGAACATCTTCGCCGCTGATGTGGTCTTGAAACGCGGCCGATGCGAGAACAGCGGATCGTCCAGGGCAGCGCTGCCGGTTCCGAAGAACGCAGCCAGGTATTCCACGGACTGCTGTTGCAGGCCCGGCAGATAGGGATAAAGCTTGCGGAACAGTTGTGGCCTTATGCGCGATGCCGGCTGTCGCGCGCAGAAACGGCGAACCCGCGCTTCCTTGAAGACATCATAGCCGGCAAAGAGCTCGTCGGCGCCTTCGCCTGTCAGCACTACTTTCAAACCGGCCTGGCGAACGAGGCCGGACAGTTGATAGAGGGGGGCTGGGGCCGTGCGGATGATCGGCCGCTCGGTAAAGCGGATGACTTCGGGAAACACACCGGCGATATCGCCGGCACGACACGCAATGGTTCGATGGCGCGTGCCAAGTGCTGACGCCATTTCGGTCTGGAAGGCGCTTTCGTCATGCTCGGCGCTGTCGAACGTCACGGAAAATGTCTGCAGCTTAAGAGGAGTCATGCCGGCCGCGAGTGCCGAAACGAGGGATGAATCGAGCCCGCCCGAAAGGTAAGAACCGACCGGCACGTCGGCGCGCATGCGAAGCCTCACCGCGTCGGTCAACAGGGCCTGCAGTTCCTCGGCCGCGTCGTCCTCATTGGTGATCTTCGATGGCCTATCCGGATACGGGTAGTCTAGGTGCCAATATGGTTTGACCGTGACTTGCCCCTGTGTCGCGATCATCACGCTTGCCGGCTCCAGCTCGTGGATGTTGCGGAAAGCCGTGCGGGGAGCGATCGGCGCCCACAGCGTAAAGATCTGGTCGAGTGCAATCGGATCGATTTCGGCCGAGACGCCGGGTACCGTCAGCAGGGCCTTTATCTCCGACGCAAAGTAGAGCACCCCGTCCTTGCTGGTGTAGAACAGCGGCCGAACACCCATGCGGTCTCTTGCAAGCACCATCCGCCGCCGCCGGTTATCCCAAATCGCGAAGGCGAAATCACCGTTCAGGAGCGACAGACAGTCTTCGCCCATCTCGTCATAAAGCTGCAGGAGAACTTCGGTATCGCTCGAGGTGCGGAAGCGTCGGCCCTTGGCCAGCAGCCCTTCGCGCAATTCCACGTAGTTGAAGATCTCGCCGTTGAACGCAACCGTCAAATTGCCGGTTTCGTCGGACATCGGCTGCTGGCCATCACCAATCCCAATCACCGACAGCCGCGCATGCCCAAGTCCAGCCTCGGGCGCTACGAATTTCCCTTGTTCATCCGGCCCGCGATGGGCGATCGCAGACGTCATGCGCGCAAGCAAAGCTTCCGCATCCCGGACTGAACCGAAATAGCCCCCGAATCCGCACATCCACACAGCTCATACTGAACAGCAAGCCACGAAACATAGCGGTCATAAGCGCCTCAAAGGTTAATCGGATACGTTTCAGCGAGCATGTGGTTAACAGGATGTTAGGACAAAATGATGCTTTTGCGGACCGACTTGCGCCCCACTTCAGATGTCAGCTTGACGGCATCACGGCGAGCGGTGCAAATCACTGCTTCGAGTACGGCCGGTACCAGTCGACAAACTTCTTCAGCCCGTCCTCTATCGAAACGCTAGGCCTGAAGCCGAAATCCCGCTCCAGCGCGGTCATGTCGGCGTAAGTCTTCTCGACGTCGCTCGCCTGCATCGGCTCGTTGTGGCGGATTGCCTTGACCTTGAGCAGCCTTTCCAGAATGTCGATGAAGTCGCCCAGACGCACCGGCCGGTTGTTGCCGACATTGTAGAGCCTGTTCGGCGGAACGTCAGCCGCCGGCGGCTTGTCGAGCACGGCGACAACCGCCTTCACAACATCGTCTATGTAGGTGAAATCGCGCCACATTTCGCCATTGTTGAAGACCCGGATCGGCTTGCCCTTGAGCATCGCCTGGGTGAACATCCAATAGGCCATGTCGGGACGGCCCCAGGGACCGTAGACCGTGAAAAACCGCAGGCCGGTCTGCGGTATGCCGAACAGATGGGCGTAGGTGTGGCTCATCAACTCATCGGTTTTCTTGGTGGCGGCGTAAAGCGAAACGGGCTTGTCGACCTGATCGGCTTCGCTGAACGGCACGCTGCGGTTGCCGCCATACACCGAGCTCGACGAGGCATAGACCAGATGCTCGAATGCCGGTTCGGCGCGACAGAATTCGAGCACTTCGAGGTGGCCCATGACATTGGAGCGGATATAGAGCCGCGGATTGTCGAGTGAGTGGCGCACGCCCGCCTGCGCGGCAAGGTGCACGATCCTAACGATGCCTTGCCCGGCCAAAGCGGCTGCAAGCGCGCCCTGTTCGGCAATATCGATCTGGTGGAACGAAAAATCCTTATGGGGCAGAAGGCCGGCAAGCCGCCCCTTTTTGAGCGCCAGGTCGTAATAGTCGTTCATGTTGTCGACGCCGACGACCGCTTCTCCCCGGTCGAGCAGATGGTGGCAAACGTGGCTGCCAATGAACCCCGCGGCTCCGGTGACAAGTATAGGCAACAAGCTTCTCCACGCGCATAGCCGGGCCGGTATCTGGAGCGGCAGATCCGGCCCATTTTGTCGTGCTATAGTCGAAAGCCGAGGTGGAGACCACCATTAAGCTGATGCGTCAGCTTGCCTCGCGCATGGCTTCGGCCGCCTGCAGGTCAACCGACACCAGTTGGCTGACGCCTTGCTCGGCCATGGTCACCCCAAACAGCCGGTCCATGCGCGCCATGGTGATCGGGTTGTGTGTGATGATGACGAAGCGCGTTTCGGTGGTTGCGGCCATTTCGTCCATCAGATTGCAGAAACGCTCGACATTGTGGTCATCGAGCGGCGCGTCGACTTCGTCGAGCACGCAGATCGGCGCCGGGTTGGTCAGGAACACGGCGAAGATCAGCGACATCGCCGTCAACGCCTGCTCGCCGCCGGACAGCAGCGTCATCGTCTGCGGCTTCTTGCCGGGCGGACGCGCCAGGATCTCGAGCCCCGCTTCGAGCGGATCGTCGGACTCGATCAGTTGCAGCTCGGCGGTGCCGCCGCCGAACAGATGCGAAAACAGCCGTTGAAAATGGCCGTTAACCACCTCGAAGGCGGCGAGCAGCCGCTCGCGGCCTTCGCGGTTCAGGCTATGGATCGCCTGCCGCAGCTTGCGGATCGCCTCGATGATGTCGTCGCGCTCGGAGACGATGGTCTCCAGCCGGTCCGACAGTTCCTTCTGCTCCTCCTCGGCGCGCAGATTGACGGCACCGAGCCGTTCGCGTTCGACCTTCAGCCGGTCGAGCTGACGCTCGATCTCGGCCATTTCGGGCATCGGGCTGTCGGGTTCGAGGCCGGTGTGGCGGATCACCAGATGCGGCGGCGTGTTCAGCGTTTCCTGGATGCGCGCCTCGACTTCCAGCCGACGCTCGTCGGCGGCGGTCAGCCGCTCTTCGGCGCGAACGCGGGATTCGCGCGCCTCGGCCAGCGACTGGATGGCAGCAGTCGCAGCCTTGTCCAGCTCGGACTGGCGGTTCTCCGCTTCCTGCAAGCGGTCGCCCGCTGCCTTGCGCAGGCTTTCGGCCTCGGCGAGTTGCGACAGCAGGGCGCGCCGCTTGGCGTCGATCTCGTCGGGGGCGTCGGCCAGTTGCTCGCGCTCGGCCTCGGCCTCCGCCTTGCGTTCGCCGAGCGCCGCGATCTGTGTCGAGGCGTTTTCGGCGCGCTCCATCCAGTTGCGCCGTTCCGCGCCGATGGCATCGAGCCGACGCGCACGTGCCTCGGCTTCCCGCCTCAGGCCCTCGTGAACGGCACGCGCATCGGCAAGGGCGGCGCGGTCGCGGGCGACATTGGCCGCCGACTGCTCGAGCTGCAACTGCAGGTCGCCGAGATCGGGCGCGTATTGCAGCAGCATTTCCGCCTCGACGAATGCCGCCGCCGTTTCCTCATGGCTGTCGACAATGCGTGCGCGCGCCTCGTCAAGTGCGGCACGCCGGCTCGACAGCTCGCCGCCGGCTTTTTCGGCCTCGGCCAGCGTATCGCGGGCAGCGTCGAGCCCGTGCTGGGCGTCGCGTCCGGCCTGTCGGGCGTTGCGTTCGGCCTCGCTCGCCTGGGCACGCGCCTGTTCGGCCCGGGCAAGGGCTTGTTCAGCTTCGCGCAGGGCGCGCGTGGCATGGACTGCTTCGGCATCGAGCTCGGCCAGCCGGTTTTTCTGCGCCAGCCGCTGCGCGGCGGCGGTCGGGGCATCGGCGCTGGCGGTGAAGCCGTCCCAACGCCAGAGCGCGCCTTCGCGGCTGACCAGCCGTTGACCGGGAGCAAGCAGCGTCTGCAGCCGTCTTCCGTCGGCGGCTTCGACAATGCCGATCTGGGCCAGCCTGCGGGCCAGCTGTGCCGGCGCACGCACAACGCTGGCGAGGCTCCTTATGCCTTCGGGCAATGCGGCGTCGGCAGGCTGGATTTCGCTCTGGCCCCAATGCACCGGCGCACTGCGGTCGAGCGGCACGTCGAGATCTTCGCCAAGCGCCGCACCCAGCGCCGTCTCGTAGCCACGCTCGACGCTGATCTGCTCCAGCACCGAGGGAAATAGATCGCCGCTGGCGGCGTTGAGGATCTTGGCCAGCGTGCGTGCCTCGGTTTCGATCCGCGCCAGCTCGGCCTTTGTGTCCTGAACCGGTGGGCGGGCAGCACTTTCGTCTGCACGCGCCTCGGCGACCGCCTGTTCGGCGGCAATGGCGGCTGCCTCGGCCTTTTCGAGCAGCGCCAGCGCCTGATCGACCAGTAGCCGCTTCTCGGCGGGATCGGGCAGGCCGGCGACCCTGGAGACGATCTCCGACAGTTCGCGGTCGACATCGGCAAGCTGGCGGGCAAAGCGGTCGCGGCGCTCAGCGGTGTCGCGCAGCGTCCGTTCGATCTGGTTGCGCGAGGCGGCAGCCTCCGCCCGTTCGGCGGTCAGCGCGGCGAGCCTGGCCTCGCTCGAGGCAAGCGTCGATGCCGCCTGCTCGAAAGCCGCGCGGGTGCTGGCTTCGCGCTCGGCGGCGCCGGCGTTTTCGGCATTGAGCGCGGCTTCTTCGGCGGCGAGGCGTTCGAGGATATCCGCATTATCGCGGACCATGCGCTCCTCGCGGGCAAGGTCGCCATCGAGCTGTTGCAGTCGGCGGTCGAGCTCTGCCTGGCGGGCGCGGATGCGGCCCGCCTCTTCCTCGATCTGCGCCTTGGCGATCGACAGACGCTGGAAGGCGGCGGCGGCAGCGGCTTCCGCATCGCGCAAGTCCGGCAGCCGGTGGGCGTTGATACCTTGTTCCCTGGCGGCAGCCATCTGGGCGGCGGCACGGTCGCCGACCAGCGCGGTGGCAATCGCCAGCGCCGAACGCGCTTCGCCTTCCTGCGTCTTGGCCAGCGTCCAGCGCAGATGCAGCAGCGTCGCTTCGGCCTTGCGGATGTCGGCCGACAGGTTCTTGAAGCGCGAGGCCTGGCGGGCCTGGCGTTTCAGGCTTTCGATCTGGCTTTCCAGCTCGCCGACGACGTCGTCCAGCCTTTCGAGGTTCTGTTCCGCCGCCTTCAGCCGCAGCTCGGCTTCGTGGCGGCGCGTATGCAGGCCGGAAATTCCGGCCGCCTCTTCCAGCAGCGCGCGGCGCGCCTGCGGCTTTGCCTGGATCAGCTCGCCTATGCGGCCCTGGCCGACCATCGAGGGCGAGCGGGCGCCGGTCGACTGGTCGGCGAACAGCAGCTGAACGTCCTTGGCGCGAGCCTCCTTGCCGTTGATGCGGTAGAGCGAGCCGGCCTCGCGCTCGATGCGGCGCGAGACCTGCAACTCATCGGCGTCGTTGAAGGCGGACGGCGCGGTGCGGTCGCTATTGTCGAGGAACAGCGTGACTTCGGCGGTGTTGCGGGCCGGACGCGTTCCCGAGCCGGAAAAGATGACGTCGTCCATGCCGGACGCACGCATGTTCTTGTAGGAGCTTTCGCCCATAACCCAGCGCAGCGCCTCGACCAAGTTCGACTTGCCGCAGCCGTTCGGCCCGACGACGCCGGTCAGGCCGCGTTCGATGACGAACTCGCCGGGTTCGACGAAGGATTTGAAGCCGAGCAGGCGAAGGCGCGAGAACTTCATTCGCGCCGGCCCATAGCCAAGTTTCGCAACGCTGTTCCGCGGTTTTGCAAGGAGACCCCGCGGCAAGACAAAGAAGTGCGCACGCCGAAGCGACGCCGCTTCGGCGCTGCCGAAACGTCAGAGCAGAGGGTCGATGATGGCCGACATTTCCGCAATCGACATCGCCCCTTTGTAGGTCTTTCCGTTGATGAAAAAGGTCGGTGTGGAATCGACCTTGAATTCGTCGGCGCCACGCTTCTGGACGGATCTCACATCGTCCAGAAGTTTCTGGTCCGTCAAGCAGGCCTCGAAGGACTCCTGTGTAAAACCGGCAAGCTTGGCGATTTGCAGCAGTGCGTCCTTGGTATTGTTCACACCAACCCAGTTCGCCTGCTGCCTGAACAGCACGTCGACCATCGGGAAATAGTTGTCCTTGGAGCAGCGCGCCAGCATGAAACCGGCCTCGGCGCTGGGATCGAACGGAAACTCGCGCAGTATGTAACGGGCCTTGCCGGTATCGATATATTTCGTCTTCAGCTCCGGAAAAGTGGTCTCGGCGAAATGCGCGCAATGCGGGCAGGTCATCGATGCATATTCGACGATAGTGACCTTTGCATCGTCCTTGCCGAGCTGCATGTCGGGCAATGCGCCGGGCTTCAGCAGTGCCGCCATATCGACCGTGCCCTGAGCCTCCGGCGCCGCCGCGGCGGCCGGAGCGGCCGGCTTCGCAGGTTCCGGAGCCGCAGGCTTCACATCCTGCGCCTCGGCTTTCTCGCCCGAGTCGCTGCAGGCGGCAAGCAGCGCCACCGCTGGTATTGCGGCCAGCGAAGTCAAAAGGTTTCTGCGGGACAAGGAACGGATCATACGAATCACCTGGCAATAGTTGGATTTTGCAATGCAAAGTCTACAAAAAGCGAGAGTTGGCGCGAATTAAGGCATTACCGCCCCTATTCCAATCGCCAAATCCGGGCATACCATCACGATAGCGCGAGATCACGGTTTCTTTTGACCGAGAATGGTGGCGCCAAGCCGCTCTAGCGAGGCGCGCAGCCCGCCGTCCTCGATCAAACCAACGGTGCCCGACAGCTTCGCTTTCTCGGCCGCAGTCAATGGCCGCAAACTGGGTTTCGGCTTGTCCTTGCCCGCCATTACCGGCTTCTGCACGATCCTGATCCGACCGATCGCATTGAAACCGAGGAAGGCATTGACCCGGTTGATGATCTCGCCGGTCTCGTGCTGCAGATGCAGTGCCGCTACACCCTCGCAGGCAATCACCAGCACCGCCGGTTCGAAAGGATCGTCCTCATGCATGCGGCGCGGCCACTGGATCTTTTCCGGGCGCGAGCGGCCGGCAAGCCGCGGCCCGGCAATTTCTTCCCATGACTGGACCAGTCCGATCGACATACCGGCCCGTTTGCGCAGCACCGGGTCGAGGATCTCGGTTGCGAGATCGCTCACCGGAACGGGATTGCCGAAGGGCCTTTTCCCTGCCATGTGCGTTCTCCAGCTTCAGCACCAATGGATTAGGGCCGACCCTCGATCAATGGCACTGCACGACCAGATCCGCAAGGCCGTATCCGGAGACAATGTCGAGATCGCCTCCCGGCTGCTTGGCTGGTACGACGCGCATCACCGCGACCTGCCCTGGCGCGTTTCGCCGCGCGCGCTGGCGGGCGGGGCGCGGCCCGATCCCTATCTGGTCTGGCTTTCCGAGGTGATGCTGCAGCAAACCACGGTCGAGGCGGTAAAATCCTATTTCCGGGCGTTCGCAGAGAAATGGCCAACGATCCAGGCGCTGGCGGCGGCACCGACCGAAGACGTCATGAAGGCCTGGGCCGGGCTCGGCTATTACTCCCGCGCCCGTAACCTCAAAGCCTGTGCCGATCTCGTCGCGCGGCAAGGCGGCCGCTTTCCGGACAGCGAGTCCGGCTTGAAGGAACTGCCCGGCATCGGCGCCTATACGGCGGCGGCGATCGCAGCGATCGCCTTCGACCGACCAGCCGCGGTCGTCGACGGCAATGTCGAACGGGTCGTCTCACGGCTGTTTTCGATCGCCACGCCGCTGGGCGAAGCCAAGGGCGAGATACGCGGCCAGGTCGAACGCATGGTTCCCCCGACAAGGCCCGGCGACTTCGCGCAGGCGATGATGGACCTGGGCGCGACGATCTGCACGCCGCGCCAGCCCCGCTGCATGCTGTGCCCCGTTCGCGAGGGCTGCAGCGCCACGACCTCGGGCGACCCCGAACGCTTTCCGGTCCGCCTGCCCAAGGCCGAAAGACCCTTACGCCGCGGTGCCGCCTTCGTTGCCGTCAGGCGCGACGGCGCCATCCTTCTGCGCAAGCGCGCGGACAAAGGCCTGCTCGGCGGCATGACTGAGGTGCCGACGACCGGCTGGACGGCGCGCATAGACGGCGCCACCACGGAAGCGGCAGCCCCCTTCCCCGGCAACTGGCGGCAGGCCGGACGCATCGGCCATGTCTTCACCCATTTTGCGCTTGAACTCGACGTGTTCAAGGCGGACACCGACAGTGCCGCCCCGGTCGGGCATTTCTGGTCGCTGGCCCATGAAATTTCCGGGGAAGCGCTGCCGAGCGTCATGAAAAAGGTAATCGAAGCGGCGATACCGGGCGCGACGAAAAAGCAGCGGCCGCGTTGAAAGAGAGAAGAATGACTGAAATCCGCCACATCGTTTTCGATATCGGCAAAGTGCTGATCCACTATGATCCGGACCTGCCCTTCAGTCGCTTGATCCCCGATCCCGACGAACGGAAATGGTTCTTCGACAATGTCTGCACGCATGATTGGAACATCGAGCAGGATCGCGGCCGCAGTTGGGAAGAGGCCGAAGCGCTGGCGATCGCGCAATATCCCGAGCACGCCGAAAATATCCGCAATTTCCGCCGGCACTGGCACGAGATGGTGCCTCACGCCTATGAGGACAGCGTCGCCATCATGATCGGCCTAATCGACAGCGGCCATGACGTGACGATGCTCACCAATTTCGCTGCGGATACGCTCGCCGAGGCCCGCGAGCGCTTCGATTTCCTCAATCGGCCGCGCGGCGTCACCGTTTCCGGCGACATCCGCCAGATCAAGCCGGACCGCGCCATCTATGACCACCACGTCGCCGCGTTCAGCCTCGAACCGTCAGCCACACTGTTTATCGACGACAGCCAGAAGAACGTCGACGGCGCCAAGGCGGCGGGCTGGCAATCGGTGCTGTTCACCGACGCCCAGACGCTTAAGGCAGACCTTGAGCGGCTTGGGATCAAGGTGTGATTTGAATCACTTCGAAAGACTGATTGAGACGTCGCTTTAACGCGATTTGCCGAAAGTTCAGGAGCTTCAGGCCCCTGCCCGTTCCATGCCCAGGCGAGCAATGCGGCGAAGCTCGTCGATCGGGGTCAGGCCGCCGCTGCGCTCATAATGCCAGAAGGTCCAGCCGTTGCAGGCGTCCAGCCCCTGCACCTCGGCGCCGACCTTGTGGATCGACCCGGCACTGTCGCCGATCGCCAGCGTGCCGTCGGCGCGCACTTTTGCCGCCCAGCGCTTCTTGGCATCGTAGAGCGTGGCGCCTGGCGCCACCAGGCCATTGTCGAGAAGGGTGACGAAGGCGACGCGCGGCTCAGCGCGCTTGCCGGTCAGTACCGTCAAATTGGCGCCTTCCAGCGGCCGGACCGCATCGATACGTTCCATGGCGGCATCGATATAGGTTTGTTCGCGCTCGATGCCGACGAAGTGGCGGCCAAGCCGCTTGGCGACAGCCCCGGTGGTACCTGAGCCGAAGAACGGGTCGAGCACGATGTCGCCCGGCCTGGTCGATGCCGTCATGACGCGGGCAAGCAACGCTTCCGGCTTCTGCGTCGGATGCAATTTGTCACCATTGTCGTTCTTCAGGCGCTCGCCGCCGGTGCAGATCGGAAACAGCCAGTCCGAGCGCATCTGGACGTCGTCGTTCGATGCCTTCAGCGCCTCGTAGTTGAAAGTGTAGCCCTTGCCCTTCTGGTCGCGCGATGCCCAGATCATCGTCTCATGCGCGTTCTGGAAACGGCGGCCACGGAAATTGGGCATTGGATTGGTCTTGCGCCAGACGACGTCGTTGAGGATCCAGAAGCCCAGGTCCTGCATCTTTGCCCCGACCCTGAAAATATTGTGGTAGGAGCCGATAACCCAGATCGTGCCGTTGGGCTTCAACACACGGCGCGCCGCCAGCAGCCAGGCGCGGGTGAAGGCGTCGTAGGCCTCAAAACTGTCGAACTGGTCCCAATGGTCGTCGACGGCATCGACCTTGGATTGGTCGGGCCGGTGCAGATCGCCATCGAGCTGCAAATTATAGGGCGGATCGGCGAAGATCACGTCGATCGACTTTTCCGGCAGCCGTTCGAGCGCGGCGACGCAGTCGCCCTTCAGGATCGTATCCAGCCACTCGGATTGCTGGGGAGCATCGGAAAGCTCGTCGAGAAGACGCACGGCAGACATTGTGACACCCAAGGCACGCGTTACTGTTTACTGTCCGTTATGGTTACCGATCAGCGTAAATATTCAGTGAAGCAGCCCGCCGAATTTGCGAAGCCCGGCCTGTTGGTGTATGCCGCGCCGCCTGAGCCGTTTGGACCAAGGGGCCCTCGGCATTCCCCTCATCCCGCTTTCCGGATCACCATGCCCCAGCCAGACCTTGTCATCTTCGATTGCGACGGGGTGCTCGTCGATTCCGAAATCATCGCCGCGCGGATCGATGCCGAGCTGTTGACCTCGGCCGGCTACGAGATATCGGCCGAGGAGATTTCCGAGGTGTATGCCGGGTTGACTTTCAAGGACATCATGATGCAGGTCGAGGAAAAGTCCCGGATCCCGTTCCAGGCCTCGCTGATCGACAAGGAGGAACAGCTGGTCGATCGTCGGCTGCGCAGCGACGTGCGTGCCATCGACGGGGCGCACGAGGCTGTCGCCGCGGTAGCAGTGCCGCGCTGCGTCTGTTCGAATTCGCGTTCGGAGCGAATCGAATTCATGCTGGAGAAGGTGCAGCTTTTGCCGTTCTTTGCCGGCCGTATCTTTTCCTCGCTGGAAACCCCGACCGGGAAAACCAAGCCGGCGCCGGACGTGTTTCGGTTCGCCGCGGAAAAGCTCAAGGCCGATCCTGCGAACACCTTTGTCATCGAGGATTCGGTGCATGGCGTCACCGGCGCCAAGACGGCGGGAATGCGCGTCATCGGCTTCACCGGCGCGGCGCACAGCTATCCCGGCCACGCCGATGCGCTGACCGAGGCCGGCGCGGAAACGGTCATCCGCCGCTGGGCGGAGCTGAAAAGCGTGATCGCCGCGCTGTCGGAATGGTCGGCGGACGCCTGAGAGGCCGCCTCCAACCGCCGTGGCACGAATGCAGCGGCTTAGTTGGTCGCGGCGGCTTTCTTCTTCCTCGGCTTGTCTGTCGCTACTTTCGGAGCGCCCTCGTCATACCCGGCATATGCCTGGTAGTCCTTCGCCGTCGGCTCCGGAACGACGACGTTGGAATCGGTGAAGACGAACTGCGTGGCACTTGAAGGATCGGTAACCTGGACCTGATAGGAGTGAAGCTGCGAATAGAGAACTTCGGTGCCGTGCATCACCGCGATGCGGATCGGCATGGTGATGGTCCCGGGGGTGAACATCGGGCCAGGCACGACCTTGCCTGCGACGGCTATCTTCATCGACAAGGAGCCGTTGGCGCGGCTGCAGTCGCGGGTCACATCGGTGATCGAAGCCTGATAGATGATCTTGGCGGAATCGTCCGGCTGATCGACGCCTGCCGCGTCCACTGCCGGCTGGGCGGCTTCCTCGGCGGCAACATCGGGTTTTTTCTTCGGCTTCGGACCGCTCTTGGCGTAGGTATTGAAGAAGGCGGTGCCGTCACGCAACGTCACTTTCGGGCAATAGGCCTGCAACTGGCTGGAAAGCACCTTTGGATCGGGTGGCGGTGGCGGCGTCGCATCCTTTTTGCCGAAGCCGAGAATTCCATTGTCGCTCGATTGGCAACCTGCGGCGGCAAGCATAAAGCCGGTGAGCGCCACACCCGCGACAAAACGACCGTTGAATGAATGAAACGCCATGAACTGCACTTCCCTCTCGCAAAGCCGGTGACGTATATCAACCGCGCGGCAAAAATGCGACTGATCCAGCGCAGAAATCCACCACCTCGCGGCGGGCGAAAATTCCCGGCAGCAATGGAAACGTGACGATGCAATATGTGAGTACCCGCGGGGAAGCGCCCGCGCTTGGATTTTCCGACGCGGTGCTGGCCGGACTGGCGCGCGACGGCGGGCTCTACCTGCCGAGCGCCTGGCCGCATTTTTCCGCAGCCGAGATCCGCGCCATGCGCGGCCTTGCCTATCCCGATCTTGCCATCCGCGTGCTGTCGCCGTTCCTCGGCGGCGAGATCGCGGCGCCGGTGTTCGAACGGCTGGTGCGCGAAGCCTATGCAACCTTCCGCCATGAGGCCGTCTGCCCGCTGGTGCAGACCGGGCCGAACAGCTTCGTGCTCGAGCTCTTCCACGGCCCGACGCTCGCTTTCAAGGACGTGGCGATGCAGCTTCTTGCACGGCTGATGGACCATGTGCTGGCCGAGCGTGACCAGCGCGCCACCATTGTCGGCGCCACCTCCGGCGACACCGGAGGGGCCGCCATCGATGCCTTTGCCGGGCGCAACCGCACCGACATCTTCGTGCTTTTCCCGCACGGCCGCGTCTCGCCGGTACAGCAGCGGCAGATGACGACCTCGACCGCCGCAAACGTCCATGCGTTGGCGATCGAAGGCAATTTCGACGACTGCCAGAGCCTGGTAAAGGACATGTTCAACGACCACGGTTTTCGTGACCGGGTATCGCTGTCCGGCGTCAACTCGATCAACTGGGCCCGCATCATGGCCCAGATCGTCTATTATTTCTCCTCCGCGCTGTCGCTCGGCGCGCCCGACAGGCCGGTTTCCTTCACCGTGCCGACCGGCAATTTCGGCGACATCTTCGCCGGCTATGCCGCCAAGAAGATGGGGCTGCCGATCGAACGGCTGATCATCGCCACCAACGACAACGATATTCTGGCGCGCACGCTGGCAACCGGCGAATACCGCATGAAGGGGGTCTTTTCGACCACGTCCCCCTCGATGGACATCCAGGTGTCTTCGAACTTCGAACGCTTGCTGTTCGAAGCGTCCGGCCGCGATGCCTCGGCCGTGCGGCGCTACATGAACGGGCTCAAGCAGTCCGGCGCCTTCACCATCGAGGCCGGCGAAATCGCCAAGATCCGCTCCGAATTCGACGCCGGCCGCGCCACCATGGACGAGGTCGCCGCCACCATCCGCACCACACTTGCGGCGAGCGGCTATCTGCTCGACCCGCATACCGCCGCGGCCGTGCATGTGGCCGCCGGCAAGGCTGCGGGTGAGGTGCCGATGGTGGTGCTGGGCACTGCGCACCCGGCAAAGTTTCCCGCCGCCGTCGAAGCCGCCAGCGGCGTGTCGCCTGCCCTGCCTGCATGGCTAGGCGGGTTGATGAGTGCCGAGGAAAAATACACGGTACTTCCATCCGACCTGAAAATGGTGGAAGATTATGTCGGCCGCCACACGCGGGCGGCGCGTTAGGGAGTAATTGCCATATGGGTGTTGAGGTAAGCCGTCTGTCGAACGGCCTGACAGTCGCCACCGAAACCCTTCCAAGCCTCGAATCTGTTGCCCTTGGCGCCTGGGTCAAGTCGGGCGCACGCAACGAGCGTGACGAAGAGCACGGAATGGCGCACTTGCTCGAGCACATGGCTTTCAAGGGCACCAGTCGGCGAAGCGCCTTCGAGATTGCCTCGGAGATCGAGGACGTCGGCGGCGAGATCAATGCCGCCACCAGCGTCGAGACGACCTCCTATTATGCAAGGGTTCTGAGCGACGACGTGCCGCTGGCCGTCGATATCCTTTCCGACATCCTGCAGGAATCCGAATTCGATCCGCAGGAGTTGGAACGAGAGCAGCATGTGATTCTGCAGGAGATCGGCGCCGCGCACGATACGCCCGACGACGTCGTTTTCGATCACTTTACCGAGACCGCCTTCCGCCACCAGACTATCGGCCGCTCGATTCTTGGCACGCCGGAAACCGTCAAATCCTTCACTTCGAAGCAGTTGCACGACTTCATCGAACGACAGTACGGCGCCGAGAACATGGTGATGGTGGCGGCCGGCGATATCAAGCACGACGATTTCGTGCGCGAGGTCGAAAAGCGTCTCGGCAGCTTCCGCGGCAAGGCCGACGGCACCATCCCGCAATATGCGCAGTATGTCGGCGGCGATTTTCGCGAGGACCGCGACCTGATGGACGCGCAGATCGTGCTGGGTTTCGAGGGCCGCGCCTATCACGTCCGCGATTTCTATGCCTCCCAGGTCCTGTCGATGATCCTGGGCGGCGGCATGTCGTCGCGACTTTTCCAGGAAGTGCGCGAAAAACGCGGCCTGTGCTATTCGGTCTATGCCTTCCATTGGGGTTTTTCTGACACCGGCGTCTTCGGGGTCCATGCGGCGACCGGACAAAGCGATATTGCCGAGCTGGTGCCTGTGATCATCGACGAGCTGCAAAAGGCCGGTGAAACCATCCTGCAGGAGGAGCTCGACCGGGCGCGTGCGCAGTACCGCGCCGGGCTGATCATGTCGGCCGAGAGCCCGGCCAGCCGCGCCTCGCAGATCGCCAGGCAGTTGCTTCTGTTCGGCAGGCCGATCGCCAAGGAAGAGTTGATGGAGCGGCTGTCGGCGCTGACGGTCGAGCGGCTGACGGACCTGTCGTCGCGGCTTTTTTCGACCAAGCCGACGCTTACAGCCGTCGGGCCGGTGGGTACGCTCGCGCCCTATGAGGCGATCCTCGATTCGCTTTCGGGCACGCAGACCACTGCCCGCAAGCTCGCCGTCTAAGCCTACTCGAGCCTCGTGTTCGCGCTCCCTTTCTTTCGCCGCGACCTGCCGGCACTGAAGGGCGAGCTTGTCACGCTGCGCGTACCGCTGACCAACGACTATCGCGAGTGGTCGGTGCTGCGCAGTGAAAGCCGCGCCTTCCTTGAGCCGTGGGAGCCGCGATGGACCCCTGACGAACTCGACCGCACGGCGTGGCGGCATCGTATCGGGCGCTACCGCGAGGACTACGCGCAGGGGACGGCGATCGCCTTCTTCATCTTCGAGAAAAGCAGCGGCAAGCTGGCCGGCGGTATCACCCTCGGCAATATCCGCCACGGGGTCGCCCAAAGCGGCCATATCGGCTACTGGATCGGCGAGCGCTTCAGCGGACGCGGCCTGATGACCGATGCCGTAAGAGTGGTGACGCGTTTCGCCTTCGAAACGCTGCGATTGCACCGGATCGAAGCTGCCTGTATTCCCGACAACGCCCGGTCGATCCGCGTGCTTGAAAAAGCCGGATTCCGGCGCGAAGGACTGCTACGATCCTATCTCAGGATCAACGGCATCTGGCAGGACCATTACCTATACGCCCGAATCGCGGACGATCCGCCGGGCGTTGGAACAAAGGGCTGATTTTGACGAATTTTCTGCGCAAGGGGTCGCTGCTTGCCTTTATGCTGGCGGCAATCGTCACGCTCTGCGCGGCGTCCTCGGCCTTTGCCGTAGAACCGATCAAGATCGCCCGCGACGACGTTGCGCTCGATCTTTCGGGGGCCGTCTTGATCTACCGGAACCAGGGCGAGAATTTTCAGGTGTCGACCGCGCCAGGCCCGGACGGCATCGTGCGGCGCATCGAGGTCGAGGCAAATGATGCGCGCTCGAGCGGTGACTGGGCGGTGTTCGCGCTGGCCAATACCACCGACCAGCAGCTCGACAGGCTGATTGTCGCACCGCATTTCCGGCTGGTAAATTCCGGCCTGTTCTGGCCGGATCTCGGCTCGACCCGTATCGCCGCGATCACGCCCAGCGAAGGCTTTGCGCTCGACCGCCAGACCAGCCCCGACGCCGACGTCTTCCGGGTCACGCTGAACCCGGGAACGGTGATTACCTTCATCGCCGAGCTCGCCTCGCCCAAGCTGCCGCAGGTCTATCTGTGGGACCCTGAATCCTACAAGGACTCGGTCAATTCCTACACGCTGTTTCGTGGCATCGTCATCGGCATTGCCGGCCTGCTGGCGCTGTTCCTGACCATTCTTTTCGTCGTCAAGGGGACCTCGATGTTCCCGGCAACGGCGGCCCTAGCCTGGGCGGTGCTTGCCTATATCTGCGTCGATTTCGGCTTTCTCAACAAGATCATAGAGATCTCACCGGGCAATGAGCAGATGTGGCGCGCCGGAACGGAGGTGGCGCTCGCGGCGACCTTCGTGGTGTTCCTGTTTGCCTATCTCAACCTCAACCGGTGGCACGGCCATTTCAGCTACGGCGCGCTGGTCTGGATTCTCGGGCTGGTGCTGATCGCCGGTGTCGCCATCATCGATCCGGCGGTTGCCGCCGGCATTGCCAGGCTGTCCTTCGCCGCCACCGCGCTGACCGGGCTCGGCCTGATCATCTTCCTCGGTATCCGCGGTTACGACCGCGCCATCATGCTGGTGCCCAGTTGGGTGATGGTTCTGCTGTGGCTATGCGGATCGTGGATGGCAATCACCGGCATGCTGGACAACGATATCGCCCAGCCGGCGCTGGGCGGCGGGCTGATCCTCATCATCCTGCTGATCGGCTTCACGGTGATGCAGCACGCTTTTGCCGGCGGCGCCCTGCATCAGGGCCTGTTCTCCGATCTCGAGCGGCAGGCGCTGGCGGTTGCCGGATCGGGCGATACCGTGTGGGACTGGGACGTGCTGCGCGACCGCGTCGTCACTCGTCCCGACGTCAGCATTCAGCTCGGCCTTGCCCCCAACAGTCTCGGCGGGCCCGCCCGCAACTGGCTGCCGGTGCTGCATGCCGACGACCGCGACACGTTTCGCACGACGCTCGACGTGGTGCTCGAGCACCGGCGCGGCCGGGTGTCGCAAAACTTCCGCCTGCGCGGCGCCGACGGGCACTATCACTGGTTTTCGCTGCGCGCCCGGCCGGTGATCGGCTCGGACGGCGAGGTCATCCGCTGCGTCGGCACCATGGTCGACGTGACGGAGCAGAAGAAGTCCGAGGAACGGCTGCTGCATGACGCCGTACATGACAATCTCACCGGCCTGCCCAACCGCGAGTTGTTCATGAACCGGCTGGAGGCGATCATTTCGATCGCCCGCACCGAAGAGAAGGTGCGCCCGACCGTCTTCGTCATCGACATCGACCGCTTCAAGCAGGTCA
The DNA here is from genome assembly GCF_040319815.1 of Mesorhizobium sp. M0854. NCBI lineage: Bacteria > Pseudomonadati > Pseudomonadota > Alphaproteobacteria > Hyphomicrobiales > Phyllobacteriaceae > Mesorhizobium > Mesorhizobium sp. M0854. The sequence continues at coordinate 71,646 of NZ_JAMYOL010000018.1, read as the reverse complement.
ATGACGGGCTCGGCATCTCGGCCGGCGATACCATCCTTTTGACCATCGCGCGGCGGCTGCACCGGCTGCTCAAGCCGAAGGATTCGCTGTCGCGCTTTGCCGGCGACCAGTTCGCGCTGATGCTTTTGTCGGAGCAGGATCCGGCTCGCATCGCGGGCATTGCCGATGCCATCAAGCACGCCATCAACAACCCGATCACCTTCGCCAAGCGCGAGATCGTGCTGACCGCCTCGATCGGGCTGATCACCTGGACCGCCACGCAGACCTCAGCCGAGGACATGGTCAAGGATGCCGAGCTTGCCATGCATCAGGCCAAGCGCTTCGGCGGCGACCGGATCGAGCCATTCCGTCCCGCCTTCCGCACCGTCGGCACCGACCGGCTGCAGTTCGAGTCCGATCTGCGCCGCGCCATCGAACGACGCGAATTCACGCTTGCCTACCAGCCGATCGTGCGGCTGGAGGACGGCAGCGTCGCAGGCTTCGAAGCGCTGCTGCGCTGGGACCATCCGCGTCGCGGCATGATCCCGCCGGCTGATTTCATTCCGGTCGCCGAAAACTGCGGCCTGATCGTGCAGCTTGGGCTGTTCGCCATGCAACAGGCTGCCGAAGACCTGGCGGGATGGCAAAAGCAGATCGGCGATGCGCCGCTGTCGGTCTCGGTCAATCTGTCCAGCCGTCAGCTCATCCGCCGCGACCTGGTCAGCGACGTCCGCTCGGTGATCGCGCGAGCCAACCTGAAACCGCGCTGCTTCCGGCTCGAACTCACCGAATCGCTGGTGATGGACAATCCCGAGCAGACCGCCCATGTGCTGACCAAGCTGAAGCAGCTTGGCATCGGCCTGTCGCTGGATGATTTCGGCACCGGCTATTCATCGCTGGCCTATCTGACGCGCTTTCCATTCGACACCATCAAGATCGACAAGAGCTTCGTCGACGACGCGACGCCGAAACGTGCGGTGCTGCTCAAATCCATGGTCAATATGGCGCATGAACTCGGCCTGTCGGTTGTCGCCGAAGGCATTTCGGACGAGAGCGATGCGCTGGAGTTGCGGCAGATGGGCTGCGAGTACGTGCAGAGCTTCATGTTCGGCGCGCCGATGCCGGGCGACCAGGTGCTGAAGACGCTGAAGGAACAGTATCCGTTGACCCAAGCGTGACAAGTTTCAGGACGTAATGAGGTTCAGGCGTGACCGGCAGCCAGGCTGAGATGCGCGAGATCAATGCCGATCGAGGCGAGGATCCGGTCATATTTGCGATCGATGTCGGCGTCGAACAGAAGCTCGGCACTTGCCGGGCAAGTCAGCCAGCCATTCTCGACGATCTCGTTTTCAAGCTGGCCCGCACCCCAGCCGGCATAGCCAAGCGCCATCAGAGCCCGCCGGGGTCCGCGGCCGGAGGAGATGGCGCGCAATATGTCGACGGTCGCGGTCAGACAGACATCGTCGGACACGGCGAGCGAGGATTCCACCCGGTAGTCGCCCGAATGCAGAACGAAGCCGCGGCTACGATCCACCGGTCCGCCATTGCGCACGACGAAGTCGCGCGCCGGTGGCGGCAGGCGAATTGCCTCCAGCTCGTTCATGATGCCGAGTTGCACGAGCAGGTCCGGAAACAGCATCTGCTGCGTCTGGTTGATGATCAGCCCCATCGCGCCTTCGTCGCTGTGCGCGCAAATGTAGATGACAGAGCGCGTGAAGCGGTCATCCTTCATGCCGGGCATGGCAATCAGGAACTGATCGTCGAGAAAGCCGGGTCCTGCGGCCGTCCTTTTATGGCGCAACAAATCCATGGCCACAGCGTAACGCGTTTCCGGGGCGTCGAAAAGATGGGCGGCGCCCGATTTGATCAGGCTCGTAAATCGAAGGTCACGCAAATATGATGCCGGCGGCGTCATGAAATCATTGTGCGGCCATCAACAGACGATCAAATCATTGCCATGCAAAGCTTGAAAATCCTGCTGCTTGGCGTAGCCATTGGATCGGCGACCGGCCTCCCCGCCTCAGCCTCCTCATCGGCCTGGTACAACAGCGAAGGCGGCAGGGTGCGGCTGGTGACGAGCGGCAAGGCCGATGAGGCCGGGCGTCTCCAGGGCGTCCTCGACATTGCGCTGAAGCCCGGCTGGAAGACCTATTGGCGCGATCCGGGCGATGCGGGCGTGCCGCCACAGATCGACGTCTCGGCCAGCACCAACATTGCCGACGCGACGCTTTCGTTTCCGCCGCCGCAGCGCCACGACGACGGCTACGGCAAATGGGCCGGCTACGACCACCCCGTTTCGTTGCCGGTGACGTTCACGCTTGCCGCGCCCGGCCAGCCGGCCGTCATCGATGCGGACATTTTCCTCGGCATCTGCGAAACCATCTGCATCCCGGTGCAGACAAGGCTGACCGTCGATCCCGGCGCCGATCCGGACAACGCCGAGGACGCGGCACTGGTCAAGGCAGGCCTTGCCACCCTGCCCGCCACGGCAACGCCCGATTTCGGCATAAACGTACTGCCGGGCGACCACGAAACGCTGATTGTCGAAGCGAGCTTTCCGGGCAGCCCCGAGGGCGCCGACTTCTTCGTTGCCGGCGAACGCGACTACATGTTCGGTGCCCCGGCACGCAGCGAAAAGGATGGCAAGCTGATCTTTACTGTGCCGATCCTCGACAGGCCGTCGACAACGCCAACCGATGGCGGCCTGCACTACACACTGACAAGTGCCGCAGGCGCGGTCGAAGGCCTGTTGCCATTCCCGTGATGCCAACGTCTGGACGGTTGCCGGGCGCGCCTTAATTCGCTATCGCAAGGACACTCCCTTCCATTTCCAAGCGAGGACCATCATGACGATCTCCGTTGGCGACAAACTGCCCGATGCGACCTTCAAGACAATGACCGCCGACGGTGCAAAGCCGATAACGACGGGCGAGCTATTCTCAGGAAAGAAGGTCGTGCTGTTTGGCGTTCCGGGCGCCTTCACGCCGACCTGCAGCAACAATCATCTGCCCGGCTACCTGGACAATTACGACAGCATCCTGGCGCGCGGCGTCGACACTATCGCCGTTGTCTCGGTCAACGATGTTCACGTTATGGGGGCCTGGGCCCGCTTCAGCGGCGGTGAAGGCAAAATCCTTTATCTTGCCGATGGCAATGGCGATTTCGCCAAATCCGTCGGGCTCGACGCCGACCTCTCCAGCGGCGGCATGGGGCTACGCTCGAAGCGTTTTTCGATGATCGTCGATGACGGCAAGGTCACCGCACTCAATGTCGAGACAAAGCCCGGCGTCGACGAATCCGGTGCGGCTCACATTCTCGGACAGCTTTCCGTCCTGGCGACAGCCTAGGCCAGGCACGGCAAAGGGCGTCCAAAGGACGCTGACTTTTGCATCGGCGCATGATCCTTCCGAAAGCCGACCCGGTTTTCGGGACCATGCGTCGGCCCTTCGGGACTGCTTGCTTCTGGGGACCTCGATTATGTCTGACATCGTCTGGCGCAGCGTCGCGATCGGCATCGGCGCAACCGCGCTTATGGATCTCTGGGCGATTTTCCTGAACAAGGCGTTTGCTCAGCCGCGGCCGAACTGGGGGCTGGTCGGCCGCTGGGTCTGGCATCTCAGGGAAGGCAAGGTCTTCCATGACGACATTGGCGAGGCCTCGCCCTACCCGCATGAATCAGTACTTGGGTGGGCCTTTCATTATGCTGTCGGCATCGTCTACGGCGTCATACTGGTCGTGCTGGCCGGAACGGCCTGGCTCACCGCGCCGACCTTCCTGCCGGCTTTTATGCTCGGCATCGTCACCGTCGGCGCCGGGTGGTTTCTGCTGGCGCCCGGCATGGGCGCCGGCTGGGCCGCTTCGAAGCGGCCCAATCCGATGCAGGTCCGCGCCCTCAATCTTGTATCGCATACGGTGTTTGCCATCGGACTGTTCGGCACCGCCCTTCTGATCCGCTGACACGCCAGTTCAACCGGATCAATAACTCTGGGTCGAGCGCCGAACCTTCTTGGCCGCCGATTGCCTGGAGCGGGTGCCTTCCTCCGGCGGCACGGACGCGAGCACGGGTTTCGCCGACTTCGTCTTGAATGGCGCCATGCCGAGCCGCGCCAATTCGTCGGCGCGCTCGTTCTCGGGATGGCCGGCATGGCCCTTGACCCAATGCCAGGTGACCTGGTGGCGGTTGCGCGCAGCGTCGAGCTGCTGCCACAGCTCGGCATTCTTCACCGGCTGCCTGGCGGCGGTCTTCCAGCCGTTGCGCTTCCAGCCGTCGATCCAGCCGAAAATACCGTCCTTGACGTAGTTACTGTCGGTATAAAGATCGACGACGCAAGGCTCCTTGAGCGCATTGAGCGCCGAGATGGCCGCCAACAACTCCATGCGGTTGTTGGTGGTCAGAGCCTCGCCACCATGGAGCTCCTTGATTGCGCCGTTGAAGCGCAGGATTGCGCCCCAGCCGCCAGGCCCGGGATTGCCCGAACAGGCACCATCGGTGAAGATTTCAACGCGCTTGGTCATGTCAGTCCATATTCGGAAGGAGAGTTGATCGCCCGGTGGAAGCGCATCCGGCGGATATACTCGGTCGGGTCGCGTTTCATCACCAGGCCGCCGTCCGGGACCGTCAGCCAGTCGTAGAGCCGGGTCAGCATGAAGCGCAGCGCCGAACCGCGCGCCAGCATCCGCAGCGCAGCTTTCTCGTCACTGCTCAACGGCCGCACGCTTTGGTAGCCGGCAAGCAGCGCCGTGCCCTTGGTCAGATTGAAGGAAAAATCCTTCTCGAAGCACCAGGCGTTCAGGCACGTGGCAACGTCATAGGCATAGAGGTCGTTGCAGGCGAAATAGAAGTCGATCAGCCCGGACAGTTTCTCGCCGAGGAAAAACACATTGTCCGGGAAAAGATCAGCATGGATGATGCCTTGCGGCAGACCGTTCGGCCAGTTCCGCTCGAAATCGGCGAAATCGGCATCGACCTCGGCCGCCAGTCCCGGCTCGACCTCGTCGGCGCGGGCGCGGGCGGCATTCCACAGCTTGCGCCAGCCATCGATGGCAAGGGCGTTGGGGCGGGTCATCGGAAAATCCGCGCCGGCGAGATGCAGTGCCGCCAGCGCCTTGCCGACCTCGCCGCAATGTGCAGCCGTCGGCCGCCGCAGCGACAGGCCTTCGAGAAAGGTGATGATGACCGCCGGCCGGCCGGCAAGTGTTCCGATCACGCCGCCATCATGTGCGGTGACCGGGAGCGGACACGAAATGCCCTTTCTGGCGAGGTGGGCCATGAGGCCGAGAAAGAACGGCAGGTCAGCCTTGTCGACGCGCTTCTCGTAAAGCGTCAGGATGTAGGAGCCGCTGCTGGTGTGCAGCAGAAAATTCGAGTTTTCGGTGCCTTCGGCGATGCCCTTGTAGGACAAGAGGTCGCCGACCGGATAGTTCCTGAGGAATGCGCCGAGCTCGCCCTCGTTGACGTCGGTGTAAACCGCCATCGTTGCTACGCGGCCCCGTTGACGAAGGCCATGTCGGCAGCCGTCAGTTCGACATCGCGCAACACCCGCATCACCGGAAAGTCCTCCGTCTCCGTCGCCGTCACGGCCAGCTCGATGGTCACGTCGAAGCGCTGCCTGAACGCATCGACGATCTCGTCGACGATGATCTCCGGCGCCGAGGCGCCCGCCGACAGGCCGAGCGTCGAAATGCCGGCAATCTCATTCCACGGAATTTCGGAGGCGCGCTGCACGAGAAGCGACATCGAGGCGCCGGCGCGCTCGGCCACTTCGACCAGGCGCCGCGAGTTGGACGAGTTAGGTGCGCCGACAACCAGGAAGAGATCGGCGCCGGCCGCTGTTTCCTTGACCGCTTCCTGGCGATTGGTGGTGGCATAACAGATCGATTCCGCCGCCGGCGCGTGCAGCTCGGGAAAACGCTGCTGCAGGGCGCGGATGATACCGGCGGTATCCTCGACCGACAGCGTCGTCTGGGTGACGAAGCCGAGCGCTTGTGGGTCTGCGGGCACGAAGCTTGCGGCGTCGGCCTCGGTCTCGATCAGAGTTACCGCGCCGTCCGGCAACTGGCCCATTGTGCCGATCACCTCCGGATGCCCGGCATGGCCGATCAAGAGCACGTGGCGGCCAAGCCGCTGATGGCGCATCGCCTGCTTGTGGACTTTCGAGACCAGCGGGCAAGTCGCGTCGAGATAGAACAGGTTGCGGGACTGGGCGTCGGCCGGCACCGATTTCGGCACGCCATGCGCCGAAAAGACGACCGGGCTCTGGCGATGCTCGGGCGGGATCTCGGAGAGCTCCTCGATGAACACCGCGCCGAGGCTTTGCAGCCCTTCGACGACGTAGCGGTTGTGCACGATCTCGTGGCGGACATAGACCGGCGCGCCGTATTTCTTCAGCGCCAGCACGACGATCTGGATGGCACGGTCAACGCCCGCACAGAAACCGCGGGGCTGGCAGAGCCGGATGGTCAGCGGCGGCTTTGTGTGAAGCATGATTGCATCTTACGCTGATTGTGGGCCGGTTGATCGGACTATGACTTCTGAGCTCAAGGCGCGAAATGAGGTGCGCGGCCCTGCCCTGTCAAGGGTAGTGGCGGCGATCATTGGTCTTTCGCCGGGCGGCGGAGCCAGGAGATCAGGACGCCGGCAAGGGCGGCGGCAAGGCCGTACCAGGTTATCGCATATTGCAGATGGCTGTTCGGCAGGTCGATGACGGTGACACCGCCAACCGGCAGCCCGCCGGGGTTGGGCGTGGCGTTCGCATCGATGAAGATCGGCACCAGCGCCGCACCTGTCGGCAGGCCGGCGCTCGAGGCCATCGCGTCACGGTCCTTCCAGTAGAAGATGTTCTTCTGCGGGTCATTGTCGGGAAGCATCATCGAGGGCTTGGCCGGCAGCGGGTTGCGGGCGAGCCCCGTCACCGTCACTTTGCCCGTTACCTGCCCCTGCGGCCGCTTGGCTGGATCCTTGAAATCGTAGGGCACGAAGCCGCGGTTGATCAGCACGAAACGGCCATCGTCGAGCTGCAGCGGCGTGAAAACGTCGAAACCGGACTGGCCTTCCCAGGTGGCGAGGAAATGCCGCTCGTCTTGATGCAGGAAAGTGCCGGTCACTATCACCGGCGTGTAGTCCACGTCGCCGGCGGCAGCAAACCGCTTTTCGACCTCGGCCAATGGCACGGGCGCCGAATGCGTGCGCTGGTCGATCGTCTGGAGAAGGCCCTCTTTCCAGTGCAGGCGCTGAACCTGCCAGGTGCCGAGCGCCAGCAGGATCAAAAACACGACGATACCCAGGCCGAGCGCCAATGCGCGCTTGGGCCGCGACCGGCCGGCCACCGAACCTGATGCCTCGCTCATTCGCCGCGGTCCAGCCGGCCCTCGGCCGCCTTGTTGCGGTATTGCAGCGTCAGCAGCACGCCCTTGATCAGCCGGAGCGCCGCCAGGCAAAGCACCAGCGTCAGCGGAATCCACAGCAGCAGGTGCAGCCAAAGCGGTGGATTGAGCGTCACCTCCATCCACAACGCCAGGCCGACGACGATGAAGCCGATGATCAGGATAACGAACACCGCCGGCCCGTCACCAGCATCGGCGAAAGAATAATCGAGGCCGCAATTGGTGCAGCGATTGCCGACCGTGAGGAACCCGGAGAACAGCTTGCCCTCGCCACAGCGGGGGCAGCGGCCATGCAAGCCGGCCGAGATCGGATCGATTGGTGGCCAGATCGCCTTGTCGTCGCTCATGGGATCATCCTAGGAGCATTTGCCGCAAAAGATAAGGCGGCCACGTCGCCGCAGCCGCCTTGTCGATTTCCTCAGTTCGATCTCAGTGCGGTTCGATCATCGCGCCGTTCGATGCCCAGACGTAGATCGAGGCAAACAGGAACAGCCACACCACGTCGACGAAGTGCCAGTACCAGGCGGCGGCCTCGAAGCCGAAATGCTGCTTGGGCGTGAAGTCGCCCTTTATGGCGCGGATCAGGCAGACCAACAGGAAGATCGTGCCGATGATGACGTGGAAACCATGGAAGCCGGTCGCCATGAAGAAGGTGGCGCCGTAGATCGAATCCCTGAAGCCGAACGGCGCGTGCATGTACTCGTAGGCCTGCACCATGGTGAACAGCATGCCGAGGCCGACGGTCAGCACCAACCCATTGATCAGGCCCTTGCGGTCGCCGTGGATGAGCGAGTGGTGCGCCCAGGTCACCGTGGTACCCGACAGAAGCAGGATGACGGTGTTGTAGAGCGGCAGATGGAAGGGGTCGAGAACTTCGAGGCCCTTGGGCGGCCAGACGCCGCCAGTGAAGGCGGTACGGGCGTATTGATGGACCTCGCCCGGAAACAGGCTGGCGTCGAAGAAGGCCCAGAACCAGGCGACGAAGAACATCACCTCGGAGGCGATGAACATGATCATGCCGTAGCGCAGATGCAGCGACACGACACGGGTGTGGTGTCCCTCATGCGCCTCCTTGATCGTATCCGACCACCAGGCGAACATCGTGTAGATGACGATCAGCAGGCCGATGAAGAACAGCCATGGATTGGCGACATTGAAACCGAAGATCGGGAAATCGCCGCCCTTGAGGTATTGCATGTAACAGACGCCGCCGAACGCGGTCACCAGCGCCCCGACGGAGCCCAGGAACGGCCACGGGCTCGGGTCGACGAGGTGGTAGTCATGTTGTGGTTTTGCGTGTGCGTCTGCCATATCAACCCCCGAGGCTTGCTTCGGTATCTGAAATCTTGTTGCGGCGGCCGTCGGCCGGCACCGATGATGCGACCGGCTTGGTCTTGTCGACCGGGAACATCGTGTAGGACAGGGTAATCGTCGTCAGATCCTTCAATTCCGGCGCGTTGACGATGTCGGGATCGACATAGAAGACGACCGGCATGTCCAGTGTCTCGCCCGGCTTCAGCGTCGTGTCGGTGAAGCAGAAACACTCGACCTTGTTGAAGTAAGGTCCGGCCAGTTCCGGCTGCACGTTGAAGGTGGCGCGTCCAGTGATGGGACGGCTGAATTTGTTGGTCGCGCTGAAATGCGCCTCGGCGGTTTCGCCGATCTTGATGGTGATCGAGCGGGCGACCGGCTGGAATTGCCAGGGAACGCCGGCGGTGTTGGCGTCGAAGCGGATGGTGATGTCGCGATCGAGCACCCGATCGGCATATTGCTGGGTCGCCCGTTTGACGGTGCCGCCGTAGCCTGTCGCCTGGCAGAACATCGCGTAGAGCGGCACCGCGGCGTAGGCCATGCCGATCATGCCGCCGAAGAACGCGATGCAGACGCCGGCGACGACGCGGTTCGTATTCTTCTTCTTAGGATCGGTGACTGTTTGCCTGGTCATGTTAAGCTCACATCGAGCCGGGGAAACTGTGACCAAATTTCACGATGGTCGCGACGTAGAATATGACGACCAGCGCCGCCAGCGCGAAACCGATTGCGGCCGAGCGATTGCGGCGGGCCTTCTGCTGACGTTCGGTCAACGTGACCAGTTCAAGCTTCTTTTCGGCCATGCTCATGCTCCACCAATGGTCAGCGCGCGCGCGACGACACAATCGCCAAGGTAGGCGGCGAAGACGGCGAAGAGATAGAGCAGCGAATAGCCGAACAAGGCCTTGGCCGGCTTCATCGCCCGGTCGTCATCGGCCATTTGCAGCACCCTCCACGCATACCAGACGAAGCCGGCGCCGAGCAGCAATGCAACGATGCCATAGACCGGCGTGGTGAACCCGAGAACCCAGGGCAGCACGCCAACCGGCGCGAGGACCAGCGCATAGGCAAAGATCTGGCGTCTGGTCGAGGCCTGGCCGGCGACATTCGGCATCATCGGAATGCCTGCCTTGGCGTAGTCATCCGACTTGAACAGCGCGAGCGCCCAGAAATGCGGTGGCGTCCACAGGAAGATGACCAGGAACAGCACCAAGCTTTCGAGGCTGACCGATCCGGTTACCGCCGCCCAGCCTATGACCGGCGGAATGGCACCGGCAGCCCCGCCGATGACGATGTTCTGCGGCGTCCAGCGCTTCAGCCACATCGTATAGATGACGGCATAGAAAAAGATGGTGAAGGCCAGAAGCGATGCTGCCAACCAGTTGACCAGCACGCCGAGCGTCATCACCGACAGAACCGACAGCACGAGCCCGAAACTCAATGCCTCGCCTGGCCGGATGCGGCCGGCCGGCACGGGACGGCCGGCGGTGCGCGTCATCACCGCATCGATGTCTGCGTCATACCACATGTTGAGCGCACCGGAGGCGCCGGCGCCGATGGCAATAGCCAGGATCGCGATCACCGCCAGCAGCGGATTGATGGTCACCGGGGCGGCGACCATGCCGACAAACGCAGTGAACACCACCAGCGACATGACGCGCGGCTTCAGCAGGGCGAAGAAATCGCCCGCCGTCGCTTCCGACATGCGGAAGCCGGGCTCGTCAATCAGTCTGTCTTCGGCAAGGGCCATGCGTACTTAAAGTCCATCATTCCGTTGGCAAAAACCGCCGGCCGGCCGGCGGTTCCGTATTAAGGAGGCAACCGCCTACTTGATCTTCGGCAACTGTTCCCACTGGTGGAACGGCGGCGGCGAAGGCAGCTGCCATTCCAGCGTGGTCGCACCCTCGCCCCAAGGATTGGCGCCGGCGACCCGCTTCTTCTGGAACGCCTCGAAGACGCCGAACAGGAAGATGACGACGCCGATAGCCGAGATGTACGAGCCGTAGGACGACACCATATTCCAGCCGGCGAAGGCATCCGGATAGTCGATATAGCGACGCGGCATACCGGAAAGACCGAGGAAGTGCTGCGGGAAAAAGACCAGGTTGACGCCGACGAAAGTGACCCAGAAGTGGGTGTTCGCGATCACCGGCGAATACATGTAGCCGGTCATTTTCGGGAACCAGTAGTACCAGCCGGCGAAGATCGCGAAGACCGCGCCCAGCGACAGCACGTAGTGGAAGTGCGCGACCACGAAATAGGTGTCGTGCAGCGGGCGGTCGAGGCCGGCATTGGCCAGCTGCACGCCGGTGACGCCGCCAACAGTGAACAGGAAGATGAAGCCGATCGCCCACAGCATCGGGGTCTTGAGCGAAATCGACCCGCCCCACATAGTGGCGATCCACGAGAAGATCTTCACACCCGTCGGCACCGCGATGACCATGGTGGCGAAGACGAAATAGCGCTGGGTGTCGAGCGATAGGCCCGTCGTGTACATGTGGTGGGCCCAGACGATGAAGCCCACCGCGCCGATGGCTACCATCGCATAGGCCATGCCGAGATAGCCGAACACCGGCTTCCTCGAAAAGGTCGAGATGATATGGCTGATGATACCGAAACCCGGCAGGATCAGAATGTAGACCTCCGGATGGCCGAAGAACCAGAACAGGTGCTGGAACAGGATCGGATCGCCGCCACCGTCCGGGGCGAAGAAGGTGGTGCCGAAATTGCGGTCGGTCAACAGCATGGTGATGCCGCCGGCCAGCACCGGAAGCGACAGCAGCAGCAGGAAGGCGGTAATCAGCACAGACCAGGCGAAAAGCGGCATCTTGTGCATGGTCATGCCGGGCGCGCGCATGTTGAAGATGGTGGTGATGAAGTTGATGGCGCCAAGAATCGAGGAGGCGCCGGCGATGTGGATTGACAGGATCGCCAGGTCCATGGCCGGTCCGGGCTGGCCCGATGTCGACAATGGCGGATAAAGCGTCCAGCCGCCGCCGACGCCGTAGGCGCCGGGCGCACTCGGGACGAAGGCCGAGAAAATCAGCAGGATGAAAGCCGGCGGCAGCAGCCAGAACGAGACGTTGTTCATGCGCGGGAAGGCCATATCCGGCGCGCCGATCATGATCGGCACCATCCAGTTGGCAAAGCCGCCGATCAGCGCCGGCATCACCATGAAGAAGATCATGATCAGCGCATGCGCGGTGGTGAAAGCATTGTACATGCTCTTGCCCCCGTCGATGGCGGCGTCGCCATTCATGCCGTAGACCATCTGCGCCAGGCCAGTGAATATCTGGATGCCCGGCTCCTGCAATTCCATGCGCATGACGACCGACAAGGCGCCACCGATGCAGCCCGCCATGATCGCGAAGATCAGATAAAGCGTACCGATGTCCTTGTGGTTGGTCGAATACACCCACCGGACCCAGCCATGATACGGCTTGTGGTCGTGGTCGTCGTGAGCTGCAGCGTGCGCCATGGTCGGCTCCGTTCCCTGAATCTTTTCTGGTCGCGGCATCAATTGCCGGCGGCCGCTACCTTGTTCGTGCCATCGACCTCGGCCATCAGCGCCTTGTTGGCGCCGGGAAGGTCGGTTTTGGCTGCCGCCAGCCAGGTCTTGTATTGTGCATCGGAGACGACGCGAATGGCGATCGGCATGAAGGCGTGGTCCTTGCCGCAGAGTTCCGAGCACTGGCCGTAATAGAGGCCTTCCTTGTCGGCCTTGAACCAGACCTCGTTGATGCGGCCCGGCACCGCGTCGGTCTTGATGCCGAAGGACGGCATGGCAAAGGCGTGAATGACGTCGGTCGCCGTCACCAGCACGCGGGTCATGGTGCTGACCGGCACCACCATCTCATTGTCGACGGCGAGCAGGCGCGGATACGCGGCGCGATCTTCCTTGCCGGCAGCAGCCCTGTCAGCATCCTGAAGGATCGCGGAATTAAAGGAAAGCGTGTTGTCGACCTGGTATTCGTAGTCCCAGTTCCACTGATTGCCGGTCGCCTTGACGGTCAGCTTGGCTTCTTCCGGCGGCGTGTATTGCGCGGTCAGCAGTTGGAACGAGGGAATGGCGAGACAGAGCAGGATGACGACGGGACCGACAGTCCAGATGACCTCGATCAGCGTGTTGTGGCTGGTGCGCGACGGCGTCGGGTTGACGCTCGCCCGGAACCGCAAAATGCAGTAGGCAATCAGGAAAAGCACCAAGGCGGTGATCACAATGATGAACGCGAACGAGTAGTTCCCGAACCACTCGATCTGCCGCATAATGTCGGTCGCCGGAGGCTGAAAACTGGTTTCCCAAGGTTGGGGCTGGGCTGCATGAGCGGATGCAGCGGCAAACAACATGGCGGCGGCACTAGCTACGATTTTGGCGGTTGCCAGGAATTTTTTCATCGCCCTCGTCATCTCCCAGTTCCTCGCGATCGGACCGCAAGAATGTCGAACAATGGCCGGGACGGGAATCCCGGACAATTCAAGGCTGGTTCAAACCATACTCTATTTGCCTCCGCAAGAAAGGAGCGCCGGAACCCGTGCGGCATTTTTGCGCGCAAGCGCGGCGCTGGCTTCGTGCGGTGACGGCTCGCCGCGAATCACCAGAGCGGCATCCGGGTAGAATGAGCCGCGCGGCGTGCGGAGCCGTCGCAATTAGGGCGAAATTGGCACTGAAAAGCGCATTGTCGCCTGTGTCGGGGCAGATCGCCGGGGTCTCGTCCTTTACTTGGGTTTAGTGCGGCTTAAAGTGCCGTGATTCGCAATGGAGCCGTCATGAACCCTTGGCTTTCGAGAACCTTGGCGAAGGTCATCTTTGTTGCCGCCGCAATAGGCTTGTCCGGTGCCGGCCTGGCCAATGCCGCGCAGCCAAGCGGCACGGTGAAGTCGACGCATGGGGCGTGGTCGATCATCTGCGATACGCCCGCCGGTGCTACATCCGAACAATGCGTGATGATGCAGAACGTCGTCGCCGAGGACCGTCCGGAAATGGGTCTTTCCGTCGTCGTGCTGCGCACAGCCGACAACAAGGCCGAAATCCTGCGTGTGCTGGCGCCGCTCGGCGTGCTGTTGCCCAACGGCCTCGGCCTCAATGTCGACGGCAAGGATATCGGCCGCGCCTATTTCGTGCGCTGTTTCCAGGACGGCTGCTATGCCGAGGTCATCCTGGAAAAGCCGCTGCTCGACACGCTGAAGACCGGTACGTCCGCCACCTTCATCGTCTTCCAGACGCCGGAAGAGGGCATCGGCATTCCCGTCGACCTCAAGGGTTTCGCCGACGGCTTCGCCGCCCTGCCTTGAGACTGGTCTTGTAGCACGATCCAGTGATGTTGACCGGCCGAGGTCACGGCAAATCTCATTTCAGATTGTCTGTGCGGGCCTTCGCGCCTACATCGTGGGAAACAATCCTCCTGCGAATGGACCTGCCATGAACAGCCTGATCGGCCAATTTGACATTTCCGACGATCGCATCAAGCAAATCGTTGCCGAGACTATTAACGGCGCCGACGACGGCGAACTGTTTCTCGAATATAGCGAAAGCGAATCGCTGATGTTCGACAATGGCAAGCTGAAGACCGCGAATTTCAACACCGACCAGGGTTTCGGCCTGCGCGCCGTCGCCGGCGAAGCCAGCGGCTACGCCCATTCCAGCGATCTCTCCGAAGCCTCGCTGCTGCGCGCCGCCGATGCCGTTTCGACGGTGAAGAGCGGCTATTCCGGCACGCTTGCCGCAGCGCCTGCCCGCACCAACCGCCACCTCTACGGCGACGGAAACCCTATCCCCTCGCCTTCCTTCGAGGCCAAGGCCAAGCTGCTTCAGGAAATCGATGCATGGCTGCGGGCCGAGGATCCGCGCGTCAGGCAGGTGACGGCGTCGCTCGCCGCCTCCTGGCAGCATGTCGAGATCATGCGCGCCGACGGCCAGATGGTGCGCGACATCCGTCCGCTGGTCAGGATCAACGTGTCGGTGGTGGTCGGCGACGGCGACCGCCAGGAGAGCGGCTCCTACGGCATGGGAGGCCGCAAGGATTTTGGTGAATTCCTGATCGAGGACAGCTGGCGGCACGCGGCCAAGGAGGCATTGCGGCAAGCGCTGGTCAATCTCGAAGCGGTTCCAGCACCTGCCGGCACTTTCGACATCGTGCTGTCGAGCGGCTGGCCGGGCGTCATGTTGCACGAGGCCGTCGGCCACGGGCTGGAGGGCGATTTCAACCGCAAGAAGACGTCGGCCTTTGCCGGCCTGCTTGGCCAGCAGGTGGCGGCGAAAGGCGTCACCGTCGTTGACGACGGCACCCTGCCCGAGCGGCGTGGCTCGCTTACCGTCGACGATGAGGGCACGCCATCGGCCCATAACGTGCTGATCGACGATGGCAAGCTGGTCGGCTACATGCAGGACCGCCAGAACGCCCGGCTGATGGGCATGAAAGCCACCGGCAACGGGCGACGCCAAGGTTACGCGCACGAGCCTATGCCGCGCATGACCAACACCTACATGACAGCGGGCGACATGGAGCCGGACGAGATCATCGCCTCGGTCAAGAACGGCATCTATGCCGTGTCGTTCGGTGGCGGCCAGGTTGACATCACTTCGGGCAAGTTCGTGTTCGGCTGCACCGAAGCCTACATGATCGAGAACGGCAAGGTGACGCAACCGATCAAGGGCGCCATGCTGATCGGCAACGGGCCGGATGCCATGCATCGTGTGGCGATGATCGGCAACGACATGAAGCTCGACACCGGCATCGGCATGTGTGGCAAGGCCGGACAGGGCGTGCCGGTCGGCGTCGGCCAGCCGCATCTCAGGATGAACCAGATGACAGTCGGCGGCACCAGGGTTTGATGGAGTTGACGCCGAATTATCGCCGCTCCGGAACAACCAATCCCCGTCGCCCACTGCCTTGTCATCGCTTTAAGTAGGAGTAGCTTGCGCCTTGAATTTGCGGAGAGCTTCGACTATCTTACATTCGTCTTACACCTAAGGACGTGCGCAGATGGCTGCCGCAAAGAAGCTCGTAACTACGGTCTCGACCAAGGGACAGGTCATCCTGCCCAGCGCGATCCGGAAACGGAGGGAATGGCATGCCGGCACACGCCTTCTGGTCGAGGATACCCCGGAGGGCGTGCTACTGAAGCCTGCGCCAGTCTTCGCCGAGACACGGCCAGAGGACGTGTTTGGATCGCTGCGCTATAGTGGCAGGCCGAAGACGTTGGAGGAAATGGACGCGGGCGTGCTCGCCGAAGCGCGGCGGCGCCATGCTCGCAATTGATACCAACCTGATCGTCCGCTACCTGACGGGCGATCACCCGTCGCAGTCTTCCCGCGCCCGGGCGCTGATCGATAGCCAGCCGGTCTTTGTCGCCGTCACGGTGATGCTGGAAGTCGAATGGGTGTTGCGCAGCGCCTACGGTTTTGCGCCGCTTGAAATCGCCCGTACGCTACGGGTGTTTAGCGGGCTTCCCACGGTAGAGGTGGAAGACGGGGCGGTCGTGTCGTCCGCGCTCGACCTCTCGGAACAGGGGTTGGATTTCGCTGATGCGCTGCATCTGGGCAAGTCCGCTCACTGCGCCGGCTTCGCGACTTTTGACCGCAAGTTCGTCAGGGCCGCGAAGGCGGCCGGATACGAACGCGTGCAAGAAGCATAGCAGCTCACAGCGGCCCAGCGCGGCACAAAAGCGCGCCACAGGGTCAGCCTGGTTTCAGGCATAGATGCCGGAGCGGACTGCCTCCAGATAGGCAAGCACCTTGTCCGTCTTGCCTTCGCGAACCAGATCGTAGGCGGTCTTTCCGGCCCAACCGGGGATCGGCTGATGCTTGAACCAGATCGCCGCACGATGTTCATCACCGGCCATCTCGCCGGCCATCGCCAGGATACGGACGATGGGACTCAATGCGGCGTCGACCTTGCGCGCACCGGACTCGGCGGCAAGCGTGTTGCGCGCGAGACCGGTCAGCCCCGCCAGTTCTGTCGTATTGACCCCTAGCAGTTCAGCGACCCGCCTTGGCGAGAGAAACGGCGCCCGCTCCTCGCCGAAGCACGATGGCGAAATTTCGAAGGCTGCGGTGCTCATGGCAATTCCCTAGCACGGTCTGAACGACGTGCGCTAAAAATGTGCTTTTTTGGTGCGCGTTTCAGGCCCTGGCTGCTAGCGTCTTCGTCTCGGCTTCTCCAACAGCGCCACGGCCTCGACATGCGGCGACCACAGGAACTGGTCGATCGGCGTCACGCTCTTCAGGGTATAGCCGCCGTCCATGAGGATGCGTAGGTCCCGCGCCAGCGTTACCGGATTGCAAGACACCGCAGCGACGAGCGGCACGTAGGAGCGCGCGATCTGCTTCGACTGGTCCTCGGCGCCGGCGCGAGGCGGGTCGAAGACAACGCCGTCAAAGGCATTCAACTCCTTGAATGTGAGCGGCCTCCGGAACAGGTCGCGACGTTCGCCGGTCACCCGCTTCAGGCCGCTGGCGAAACGGAATGCCCGGTCGAGCGCCGCGAGTGCTGCCGCATCGCCTTCCACCGCATGAACCTCAGATCTTGCGGCCAGGCGCAGCGCGAAGCTGCCGCAGCCGGCGAAGAGATCGGCGACCTTTTTGGCGCGCGCGAAATGCTGGCCGACAATGTTGGCCATCGCCTGTTCGGCAGCCTCGGTCGCCTGCAGGAAAGCGCCAGGCGGCACTGCGACGGCGACGCCACCAAACAGGACGACCGGTTTGTTTGGTTCGATGATGACCTCGCCGTCGACCGACAGCCTGGCTAGCCCCTCGGCGATGACGAAGTTGGAAGCGACGCGGCGCTGGTTCTCGCCGAGCTTGCCGGAATCGTGAACCGCGACATCGAGGCCGGAACCGGTCACCGTCACCGCCATGTGGAACGATTTGGTCGTGGTGCAGATCAGTCCGGCAAGCATCCTCAAACGGTCGAGCGCAGCGACGATCTGCGGCGCCGAGATCGGGCATTCCTCGATCGAGATGATCTCGGATGACAGCGCGCGAACGAAGCCGAACTGCATTCGCGCCTCGCTCCGCCGGGCGGTGAAGACGACGCGGCGGCGCGTGTGCGGTGCGCACGGCACCAGCGCCCCGACATCGGAAGCGATGCCCTTGCTCTTCAGCGCATGCACGACCTTTTCGCGCTTCCACCGGTGATAGGCTTCAGTCTCGAGATGCTGGACGGCGCAGCCGCCGCATGCGCCGAAATGCCGGCACGGCGGATCGACCCGCAACGGCGAAGCCTCAACGACCGACATCAAGGTGGCGCGATCTTTCTCCCGCGCGGCGGTGACGACCTCTCCCGGCAGCGCGAACGGAATGAAAACCTCGCCGGTTTCCGTCTCGGCGATGCCGTCGCCCTGCGAGCCCAACCTTGCGATCGTGAAACGGGTGCTCATCGCTTCTGGGTCTCGACGTCCTTGATGCCGCCGAGCAGGAACTCGCGGTTGCCGTCGCCGCCCTCTATCGGTGACAGATGAAGCCCCAGCGAGCGCCAGCCGGGAATGGCATCGAGCCAGTCCTGCATCAGGCCGGCAATGCGCGCCGCATCATAGGGGTCCTTCAGCAGGCCGCCCTTGCCGATCGCCTCGCGGCCGGCCTCGAATTGCGGCTTGACCAGAAACACAGCTTTTGCGCCATTCCTGGCCAAGGCAAGCGCCGGCGGCAGCGCCAGTTTCAGCGATATGAAGCTGACATCCGACACGATGAAATCCGGCACACGGCCGCCGAGATCGGCGGCCGACAGTTCGCGCGCATTCAGGCCTTCAATTACCGTCACGCGCGGATCGCCGGCAATGTCGGAGTGCATCTGGCCGTGCCCGACATCGATCGCCGTGACATGCGCCGCGCCGCGTTCGAGCAGCACCTGCGTGAAGCCGCCGGTCGAGGCGCCGACATCGAGCGCTTCGCTGCCGGTGGGGTCGAGGGCGAAATGGTCGAGACCAGCCTTCAGCTTCAGTGCGGCGCGCGACACGTAACCCTGCGCCGGATCGTCAACGACAATATTGCACTCAGGCAGAACGGCCTGGCCCGGCTTGAGGGCGACGATGCCATCGACCGTCACGGTGCCGCGCTCGACCGCGTCGCGGGCACGCGAGCGGCTGGCAAACAGACCGCGCTGGACGAGCAATTCGTCGAGCCGCTGGCGTATGCTGGCTGGCGGAAGGGAAGTCATCGGCCTTCATGGCGAAAGCCAACGATGATGGCAAGGAATTTGGCGATCAGACAAGGCGGGTGAGCGCATCAAGCCGCTGCGCTGTTTGTCGAGCCTCGCACGAGACCCGACGCAATGCTAAGAAAGAGATGCCGTTTAGCCGTCGAAACGTGGAGGAGGAAACATGCTGACGGGAACCTGCCACTGCGGCGCAGCCCACTGGACCCTGGAGGGCGATCCCGGTTCGATCACTGCCTGCAATTGCACACTTTGCCGTCGCTACGGCACGCTCTGGGCTTATGACCATGTCGACGAACGCATCCGCCTTGCCGGGCCCGTAAGCGCCTATCGGCGCGTCGGAAAGGCTCATCCTTCGCTTGAGATTCTCTTCTGCCCAACCTGCGCTTGCGTCCTGGCCTGGCGCGGTTTGCATCCCGATGCGGCTGGGCGCTACCGCATCGCCGTCAATGTGAGGCTTGCGCCGCCCGAGGCCGTCGCCGATCTCCCGATCGACCATTTCGATGGTCTCGATGCATTCGAGGATTTGCCGAGAGATGGTCGCTGTGTGCGGGATATGTGGTTCTAGTTTCTAGAGTCTCTTCGGGATCATGCTTTAGAATATGGTCCGCGAAACCCGCCGTTCGACGGCCGGCGTCAGACCGTCGCTGCTGTCGCCGAACACCTGCGGGCGCGGCCGGTCAACGGAAATTGACGCCTTCGGTGAGGTATCTGGCATGACGACAAATTGCGGCGCCTGCTTGTAGGAAAAGCCGCCACGGATCTCGCCGATCTTGCCGGCGACGATGCCCATCACCGCCTCTTCGAGTTTGCGGTCGTAGCGCGTTTCGGCCCCGGCCGACGCGGCGAAGATGGCCGCAAGCGCGATGCCGCCCAAAAGCGATCTCATTGGTCTTCTTTCCCCTGCCTGGTTGCCTTCTAGCAGGGCAGCGTTGAAGAACGGCCAAAGGACACGGTAAGCAAATCGCCAAACGGCAGCGTAAACAGCAGGTTACGACTGTTCGCCGGCAATTTGATTCAAGCAGTTGAGATATTGATTCAGGCTAGCATCTTGCAGCCAAGTTGAATCGCTTCGGCGTCGCGGGAAATGCGTCTAAAAACTAGGCGCGCTGGGCCTGCGCGGTATGCCCCAGCGCCACGAACACGGTGCGCACGATGCCGGCGCTGTCCAGCCCGGCATCGGCATACATCTTTTCCGGCTTGGCATGGTCGACAAATGTGTCGGGCAGCACCAACGGGCGCACCTTCAGGCCGCTCTCCAGCAGCCCTTCATGGGCCAGGAACTGCAGCACATGGCTGGCGAAGCCGCCGACCGCGCCCTCTTCCACCGTCACCAGTATCTCGTGTGAACGGGCCAGCCGCCGGATCAGGTCCTCGTCGAGCGGCTTGGCAAAACGGGCATCGGCGACCGTGGTCGAAAGCCCGGCCGCGCCAAGCTCCTCGGCCGCGGCCAGGCAATCCTGCAGCCTGGTGCCGAAGGAAAGCAGCGCAACCTTGGTGCCTTCCCTGACGATCCGGCCCTTGCCGATCTCCAATACCGAGCCGCGTTGCGGCATCTCGACACCAACGCCGTTGCCGCGCGGGTAGCGAAAGGCGATCGGGCCGTCATCGTAGCTTGCAGCGGTGCGTACCATGTGGCGCAGCTCGGCCTCATCGGCCGCGGCCATGACGACGAAACCGGGCAGCGTCGCCAGGAAGGTCGTGTCGAAGGCGCCGCAATGGGTGGCACCATCGGCGCCGACGAAGCCGGCGCGGTCGATCGGAAAGCGCACCGGCAATTTCTGGATCGCCACGTCGTGGACGACCTGGTCGTAGGCGCGCTGGAGAAAGGTCGAGTAGATCGCCGCGAAAGGCTTGAAGCCTTCCGTGGCAAGGCCGGCGGCGAAGGTCACCGCATGCTGCTCGGCGATGCCGACATCGAAGGTCCTCGCCGGAAACGCCTCGCCGAACAGGTCAAGCCCGGTGCCGTTCGGCATGGCGGCGGTGATGGCGACGATGCGGTCGTCCTCTCGGGCCTCCTGGATCAGGCTTTCGGCAAACACCTTGGTGTAGCTCGGCGCATTGGCGGGCGCCTTGGCCTGGGCGCCGGTGATGACGTCGAATTTGTTGACGCCATGATATTTGTCGGCCGCCGCCTCGGCCGGGGCGTAGCCCTTGCCCTTCTGGGTCACGACATGGATCAGCACCGGGCCGTCGGCATTGTCGCGGACGTTCTTCAGCACCGGGATCAGGTGCTCGAGGTTGTGACCGTCGATCGGGCCGATGTGGTAGAACCCCATTTCCTCGAACAACGTGCCGCCGGTGACGTAACCGCGCGCATGCTCGACCGCTCGCTTGATGGCGCGATCGGCGCGCTCGCCGAGATATGACGTCAGCTTCTTGCCGAAATCGCGCAAGCCCAGATAGGTCTTGCCCGACGCCAGACGGGCCAGATAGGCGCTCATTGCTCCGGTCGGCGGAGCGATCGACATATCGTTGTCGTTCAAGATGACGATCAGCCGGGCATCGAGTGCGCCGGCATTGTTCATCGCCTCATAGGCCATGCCGGCCGACATGGCGCCGTCGCCGATGACGGCAATGACATTGTTGCGGCCATCGGACAGATCGCGCGCCATCGCCATGCCGAGGCCGGCTGAAATCGAGGTCGAGGAGTGGGCTGCGCCGAACGGATCGTATTCGCTCTCGACGCGACGGGTGAAGCCGGACAGGCCGCCCTCCTGGCGCAGCGTGCGGATGCGGTCGCGGCGGCCGGTCAGGATCTTGTGCGGATAGGCCTGGTGGCCGACGTCCCAGATCAGCCGGTCGTCCGGCGTGTTGAAGACGTAGTGCAGCGCGACGGTCAACTCGACCACGCCAAGGCCGGCGCCGAGATGGCCGCCGGTGTGGGAAACGACGTCGATCAGTTCGGCGCGAAGCTCTGACGCAAGCTGCGGCAGGTCGCCTTCGGCAAGCGTGCGCAAATCGGCTGGGACGCGGACCTTGTCGAGAAGCGGCGTATCGGGCTTTGCGTTCACTGTTTGCGAGCCTGGTCAGATTTTCTGTTCATCGTGAAATATGCCGCTGGCCGGCGAATGTAAATGTGGCGGTAACGCGCATCAGCTTTCGGGCAGCGGGATGAACTCTTGCTCGTCTCCAGGAACGATATCGAAGCGGCCTGTCTTCCATTCTTCTTTCGCCTGCTCGATGCGTTCCTTTGAGGACGATACGAAATTCCACCAGATATAGCGTTTCGAACCGAGCGAGGCGCCGCCAAACAGCATGAAATGGGCGCCGCGTTCCGATGAGACAACGATTTCGTCGCCGGGCCGGAAGACCAGCAGCCGCTCGGCCGGGAAGCGGTCACCGGATATCGAAACCTCGCCTTCCAGCGTATAGATGGCGCGCTCCTCGGCATCGGCCGGGATTTTCACGCCGGCACCCGGCGCCAGCCTGAGATCGGCATAAAGTGTGTCCGAAGCGGTGGCGACCGGGGAGCGCAGTCCGGAAAACGCACCGATGATCACACGGCCGCTGACCCCCTCGGCCTCGACTTCGGGCAGGCGCAGGGCTGCGGTGTTCTCGAAGACCGGCGCGACCTCCTCCTTGCCGTCCGGCAGCGCCAGCCATGTCTGCAGGCCGGAAACCGACATCGGCGCGCCGCGCAGTTCTTCCGGCGTGCGCTCCGAATGGACGATGCCACGGCCGGCGGTCATCAAATTCACGTCGCCGGGCTGGATTACCATCTCGGTGCCGAGCGAATCGCGGTGCCTGATCTTGCCGTCGAACAGGTAAGTCACCGTAGACAGGCCGATATGTGGGTGCGGACGCACGTCGAGCGCCTGGCCCGCTCGCAGAACGGCTGGACCCATGCGGTCGAAGAAGATGAAAGGTCCGACCAGCCGGCGCCTGGCCGTCGGCAGGGCGCGGCGAACCTGAAATCCGCCAATATCCTTGGCATTCGGAATGACCATCAGCTCGATCTGATCGCTGGCGAAGGCATCGCCTATCTGCGGATCGTTTCCGGGAAAGAAGCTCACACGGTCCCCTCAGGCGAAGCGAAGTGCGGATTTGGCCTTCGCCTTGGCCGTCACCTCTTCGCGATTGCGCGGATGCTGCGTCGTCTCGAGGCTGTCGAGCAATTCGCGCGCCGAGGCGGCAATGGCCTCGACGGCATGGTCGAACGCATGCTGGTTCTGTTTCGACGGCCGCGTCGTTCCGCTCAGCTTGCGGACAAACTGAAGTGCGGCATCGCGGACCTCGTCATTGGTTGCCGGCGGATCGAAATTGAACAGGGTCTTGATGTTTCTGCACATCCTTCGCAATCTCCTCTCGTCCTGGAGCCGTTTCAAACGGGATGAGTTTTATCCTCAATCGTGATGATGTCCAAAGCCGGTAAGCAAAATTGTCGTTCGAGGCCGCGCCTCAATCCGCGTCCAACGGCTCTGTCCCCACCGGCTTGCCGTCACGCGACAGCCTGATTTTCTCGACCTTGTCCTCGGCCGCCTTCAGCAGCCGGTCGCAATGCGCCTTCAGCGCCTCGCCGCGCTCGTAGATGCGGATCGACTGGTCGAGCGGAACGTCGCCGCGCTCCAGATCGTCGACGATCCTCTCCAGCGCCTCGAGCGCCTGCTCGAAGCTCATCGCCTTGATATCCTCGTTAGTCTCACCAGCCATCATCTATCCCTTCATCAGCCGCCCGACATGGGCGGCGACTGAAAATGCCAATCCCTGCAGATCGTAGCCGCCCTCGAGCACGCTGACGAGCCGGTTGCGGCTATGGCGCCCGGCTCGTTCGAGCAACTGGCCGGTCGCCCAGTCGAAATCATCCTCAGTCAGGTTGATCTCGGCCAGCGGATCGCGGTGGTGGGCATCGAAACCGGCGGAGATGATGATGAGATCGGGCGCAAAATTGTCGAGCGCCGGCAGGATGCGTGACAGAAAGGCGTCGCGAAAACTATCGCTGCCGCTCTGCGGCGCCAGCGGCGCGTTGACGATGTTGCCGGCGCCGGTTTCGCTCACAGCCCCGGTTCCCGGGTAAAGCGGCATCTGGTGTGTCGAGCAATAGAGCACCGATGGATCGTCCCAGAAAATGTCCTGCGTGCCGTTGCCGTGATGTACATCCCAGTCGACGACGGCGACACGGTCGGCGCCATGGTTCTTCTGCGCGTAGCGTGCCGCGATCGCGGCGGTGTTGAACAGGCAAAAACCCATGGAGGTGGTCTTTTCGGCATGATGGCCGGGCGGCCGTGCGGCGACGAAGACGTTTTCGGCACGGCCGGTGAAGACGTCGTCGACCGCGGCGTTGGCTGCGCCGATCGCGGTCACGGCCGCCTGCCAGCTCTTCGGGCTGGCGGTGGTGTCGGCATCGATACGGGCGATGCCGGTGTCCGGTATCGCTGCACGGACCCGTTCGACGAATTCGGGCGGATGTGCGTAGAGGATGGTTGCCTCGTTGCCTTCCGGCGCCTGGACGCGATCGAGCGCCGCGAACGCCTCGTCGTCAAGCACACGCTCTATGGCGCGCAAACGGTCCGGCCGCTCCGGATGACCGGGCGGTGTTATGTGCTCGAGGAAAATCGGGTGGGTATAAAGTCGCGTGACCATGCCCCGATATAGGCGCGCCTCGCCGCTTTGGCCATGTTTTCGCGCGCTGGTGAGGCGATGTTCAACAGGGTTTAGGCAACCGGCGTCGGCTGAGCCCACCGCGAGCCGCCTGGGATCGGCGAAAAGAATGACCTCAGGCCGGTGATCGGTCAATCTGGGGCTGCTTCGCTGACGATCGATCAGGCTTAGGCAGCTTGCCGGTGCGATTGAGCAGCCCTTCCAGAAGAACCTTGAACGCCTTCACTGCCTTCTTCGACGTCGCTTCGGGATCGTTCGAATTTGCGATCCACTGCGCCCCATGCAACGAGGCGCCGCTGACCAGCCTTGCCGCGGCTTCGGGATCGACGGCGAGAATTGTCCCCTCGTCGCTCAGTCTTTGCAGGCTCTCCGTCATCGAGCGGATGCATGTGCTCTGGCTTGGCCATTGCGATGGATCGCCGAGCACCGCCGGCCCGTCACGAAGCACGATACGCTGGATCTCCGGCTCCAGTGCCATCTCGATATAGGCGGTGCATTCGTCGACAAAGCCCTGCCAGAGATTGCCCGGCTTGGCCGAAACGACCTTCAGCCGGGCTGCCATTTCGGCGTCGATCTCGGCGATAACCGCCTGGAGTAGGCCCTTCTTGTCGCCGAAGTGATGATAGAGCGCACCGCGCGTCAGCCCGGCCGATGCCGTGAAGTCATCCATCGAGGCTTCGGCATAGCCGAGCGTGCCGAAGGCCTGGCGCGCCGCTCCGATCAGCTTGGCGCGGGTTTCGGCAATCATCTCCTTGCGTGGTCTATGCATGCTCTGGCCCTATTAACATACGTCTCGTATGCCAATTGACATACGCCGCGTATGATCTATTTAAAGTCATACGCCACGTATGTAATCGCCGAACCGGCCGTTGTCGAGGAACCAAACCATGCAAAATCCCTATTCCCAGATCTTTCGCGCGCCGGGCGCCAAGGGCTTTGCCGCCGCCGGCTTCGTTGCCCGGCTGCCGATGGCCATGGCTCCGATCGGGATCGTCGCGATGCTGTCGCAGACCGATGGCGAATACTGGCTGGCCGGTGCCGTCTCCGCGACATATGCGCTGGCCAACGCTTTCGTCGCCCCGCAGGTATCGCGACTCGTGGACCGCCTGGGCCAGACGCGGATTGTGGTGCCGACCACTGTGATTTCCACGCTCGCTTTTGCGATCCTGATTGCAGCGGCCAATCAGCATTGGCCGATATGGACGCTATTCGTCTCGGCGCTGCTCGCCGCCGTCATGCCCAGCATACCGGCAATGGTGCGCGCACGCTGGACCGAGATTTTTCGCAACCGCCCCGAGTTGAACACGGCGTTCGCCTTCGAGTCGGCGGCGGACGAACTGGTGTACATCGCCGGCGCATCGCTGTCGGTCGGACTGAGCGTCGCGCTTTTCCCGGAAGCAGGAGTGCTCGCGAGCACATTGTTCCTCGCCTTCGGTTCGACGGCTTTCATCCTGCAGCGCTCGACCGAACCGCGAGCCCGACCGGTGGAACACGGTTCGGGCGGCTCGGCAATCCGCCTGCGGCCGGTCCAGATCATCACCTTGGCCCTGATCTTCATCGGCGCGACCTTCGCCACCACGGAGGTGAGCACCGTGGCGATCACCAAGGAGCTTGGCCAGCCGGGCGCCGCCAGCTTCGTCATCGGCGTCTACGCGCTCGGATCGTTCGTCGTCGGCATCATCATCGGCGCCCTGAACCTGAAAGTGCCGCTGCAGATTCAGCTTGCCATCGCAATCGCCATCATTGCGCTTACCACGCTGCCGCTGCTCGTCGCCGACACCGTGCCGCTGCTGGCACTGGCCGTCTTCGTCAGCGGCGTGGCAATCTCGCCGACCTTCATCACAGCATTCGGCCTGATCGAGCGGCGCGTGCCCGAGGCGGTGCTGACCGAAGGCGTGACCTGGGTGATGACCGGCATCGGCATCGGCATGGCGCTCGGCTCGTTCGCCGCCGGCTGGGTGGTGGACGCTTTCGGCGCGCAGAACGGGTTCTGGGTATCGGTGGCATCGGGCACAATCGCGCTGGTCATCGTGCTCGCCGGCCAGCGCAGCCTTGCCGCGCCGGACTGCGACATGGCTGCATGCGACGCAGCCGCGGTCGCTGCGGAATAGTTTCCGGTGCGTCCGGCCCGAGCCGGGGCCGGACGCATACCAGCACCGTGAGAATGGCCTAAAGAATCTCGGTCTTGGCGATGTGGATGCCAAAACCTTCGAGGCCGACATAATGGCGCTCGCGCGAGGCGATCAGATTGATCGAGGAAATGCCGAGATCCTTGAGGATTTGCGCGCCGAGGCCGATCTCGCGCCATTCGTTTTCGCGGCGGCGAGCCTCTTCATGGTCCTCGCGGTCGCCGGCAGCCGGCCGCTTGCGCTCCTGATGGGCGACGCCGACCGAGCCTTCGCGCAGATAGACGATGACGCCGCGTTGGCGCTCGCCCATTGCCTTCATGATGGCGTCCAGCCTGTGGCTGGTGCCGAAGACGTCGCTGACCACGTCCTCGGAATGAAGGCGCACCGGCACCTCGACGCCGTCGCGGATATCGCCGAAGACGACCGCCACGTGATGCATGGAGTCCCAGGGCAGCGTGTAGGTGAAGACCTGCGCCTTGCCGCCCGGCGTCTCGATGTCGGAACAGGCGACGCGCTCGACCAGCGTTTCCTTGCGTTGCCGGTAGCCGATAAGGTCGGCAACCGAGATCTGCTTCAACCCGTGCTTTTCGGCGAAGGCCTGCACCTGCGGGCCACGCATAACGGTGCCGTCATCATTGACCAGCTCGGAAATGACGCCGACCGGCGGCAGGCCGGCGAGCTTGCAGAGGTCGACAGCGGCTTCGGTATGGCCCGAACGCATCAGCACGCCGCCTTCGCGCGCGATCAGCGGAAAGATGTGGCCGGGGCGCACGAAATCGGACGCGCCGACATTGCCATTGGCGAGATTGCGCACCGTCAGCGTGCGGTCGTCCGCCGAAATGCCGGTCGTGGTGCCGTGCTTGAAGTCGACGCTGACGGTAAAGGCGGTGGTGTGGGCGGAATCATTGTCAGCCACCATCGGCGACAGGTTGAGCCGCTTTGCTTCCTCGCGCGGCATCGGCGTGCAGACGATGCCTGACGTGTTGCGGACGATGAACGCCATCTTTTCCGGCGTGCAATGGACGGCGGCTACGATCAGGTCGCCCTCGTTCTCGCGGCCGTCATCGTCCATGACGACGACGATCTCGCCGCGCTCGAAGGCGCGCAGGGCTTCGACGATTTTCTTCTGGTCGTAGGGCATGGGTGCTCGCTTCGCTCGCGGGAACAGGGGAGTAAGGCAGTAGGGCAGTACGGGAGTAGGGAAAAGGAAAAAATGCTGTCGTGGGAGCTGCGTAACCTACTCCCCTACTCCCCTACTCCCCTACTCCCCTACTCCCCTCCCGTTTGTCCCCGATGACGCAGATAATGATCGGCAATGGCGCAGGCAACCATCGCCTCGCCGATCGGTACGGCGCGGATGCCGACGCATGGATCGTGCCGGCCCTTGGTCATGATCTCGACGTCGTTACCGTCCTTGTCGATCGACTTTCGCGGCGTCAGGATCGACGAGGTCGGCTTGACGGCGAAACGCGCGACGATCGCCTGGCCGGTCGAGATGCCGCCGAGGATGCCGCCGGCATTGTTGGACAGGAAGACCGGCTTGCTGTCATTGCCCATGCGCATCTCATCGGCATTCTCCTCGCCGGTGATGCGGGCGGCCTCGAAACCGTTGCCGATCTCGACGCCCTTGACGGCGTTGATCGACATCAGGCCGGCGGCGATGTCCTGGTCGAGCTTGGCATAGATCGGCGCGCCAAGCCCCGCCGGAACGCCGTCGGCGACGATCTCGATGACCGCACCGACCGAGGAGCCCGCCTTGCGGATGCCGTCCAGATATTTGGTGAAGACGGCGACGGACGCCGGATCAGGCGTGAAGAACGGGTTTTCGGCGTCGCCGACGAAATTCCAGTTCCAATTGGCGCGATCGATCGATTTATCGCCCATCGACACCAGCGCGCCGCGCACCACCATGCCGGGCACGACCTTGCGGGCAAGCGCTCCGGCCGCCACCCGCGCCGCCGTCTCACGCGCCGAGGAGCGGCCGCCGCCGCGGTAATCGCGCAGGCCGTATTTGACCTCGTAAGTGTAATCGGCATGGCCCGGCCGGAACTGACGGGCGATGTCGCCGTAATCTTTGGAGCGCTGGTCGATATTGTCGATCAGCATCGACACCGGCGTGCCGGTGGTGATCATCGTCTCACCGTCCTCATCGAGGATGAAGCCGGACAGGACCTTCACCTCGTCAGGTTCGCGACGTTGCGTCACAAAACGTGACTGGCCCGGGCGGCGCTTGTCGAGTTCGGCCTGGATCTCGTCGCGAGTGAAGCGGATGCCTGGCGGACAGCCGTCGACGACGCAGCCCAGCGCCGGCCCGTGGCTTTCGCCCCAGGTGGTGACGCGGAAAAGATGGCCGAACGTGTTGTGCGACATGGAACCAGCCCTGCCGGCGTCGGAGCCGGCTCAGCGCATGAGCCCGAAAATCGGAGCGATTTTCGGAAAGGATCATGCACAAAATCAAAAGTGCTACAGCGTCCCTTGCGCGTCCAGGAGGACGCGCGACACTGTCGCCTGCCTTCTATTGGCGTTTTCCACAGTGGTCAAACTGTGATCCCGCGGATTTAGTTTTGACACATTCGATTGGTTTCTGCTCAGTTCCGTTCCGTTGGACCGAGCCGCTGTACCGGCAATGATTAAAGAGGACGATGATGCGTATCCTGATTGGCGCTGTTGCCGCCACGCTGTTGATTTCCACCGCCGCCTTCGCCGGCCAGACCGAAGGCCTGATCAAGAAGGTCGACAAGGATGCGCTGACGCTGACGCTGGACGACGGCAAGTCCTACAAGCTGAACGCCGAAACCGACCTCGATGCGCTGAAGCCAGGCATGGACATCGTCCTCGCCTACGACGTGACCAATGGCGAGAACGTCGTCACCGACATGGAATTGCCGGACACCGGATCGACCGAGTAGGACGCGTCGATATTCAGCTGATGCCGGCCCGACCTGATCTCAACATACGCTAGGTCATCGGTCTCAGAGCCACTCCAGGCGCCGGCCGTCCAGTCTGAGCACGCGATCCTGCGGCACTTCCATGCTGACCGCATCTTGTTCGGACATCCCCAGTACCAAGCGGAACATTACGCGCATGATGCCACCATGGGTCACGCAGACCGTCTGGCGATCGAGCGCGTCGAACCACGGCTTCACCCGTTCGAGCAGCATCTGGTAGCTTTCGGCGCCCTCGCCGGGCGGCTGGAAATTCCATTTATCGAGGCGGCGGCGCCTGGTCGAACCGGGATTGTTCGCCTCGAGTTCGGCAAAGGTGAAGCCCTGCCAGTCGCCAAAGCTCAATTCCACGAGCAGCGGCTCGGTGCGATAGGCGTGCGGATCGAGCTTCATCGCCGCGCGCAGGCGCTCCATCGTCTCGCGCGTGCGCCGCATCGGGCTGGCGACAAAATCGAAATCTTCGGGCTTGTCGATGAGTTCGGCCAGCCTGCGCCCGTTGCGGCTAGCCTGCTCGCGGCCGAGCTCGTTGAGGTCGGTATCGGCCTGCCCCTGCAGCCGGGCCTCGGCGTTCCACGCCGTCTGGCCGTGGCGCACGATATAGACGAGCGGGTACATCAGGTCTTCCGGAAGAGGTCAGGCGGTGGCGTCAGTCCTTGACCGTCGAAATATCCGGCGCGTCGACCGCCTTCATGCCGACGACATGATAGCCGGAATCGACATGATGGATCTCGCCGGTGACGCCGCGCGAAAGGTCGGACAGGAAATAGACGCCGGAATCGCCAACCTCTTCCTGCGTGACCGTCTGCTTCAACGGCGAATTGTATTCGTTCCACTTCAGGATGTAGCGGAAATCGCCGATGCCGGATGCGGCAAGCGTCTTGATCGGGCCGGCGGAGATCGCGTTGACGCGGATCTTCTTGGCGCCGAGATCGACGGCCAGATAGCGCACGCTGGCCTCGAGTGCCGCCTTGGCGATACCCATGACGTTGTAGTGCGGCATCACCTTTTCCGCGCCGTAATAGGTCAGCGTCAGCAGCGAGCCGCCGTCGGCCATCAGCGCCTCGGCACGTTTGGCGATGGTGGTGAAGGAATAGACCGAAATATCCATGGTGCGCAGGAAATTGTCGCGCGTCGTCTCGACATAGCGGCCGGTCAGTTCGTCCTTGTCGGAAAAGGCGATGGCGTGGACGAGGAAATCGAGCTTGCCACCCCAGTGCTTGTTGACATTTTCGAACACCGCATCGAGGCTGGCCGGGTCGGTCACATCACAATGGCCGGCGACATGCGCGCCCAGTTCCGCCGCGAGCGGCTCGACGCGTTTCTTGAACGCCTCGCCCTGATAGGTCAGCGCGATCTCGGCGCCATGGTCGACACAGGCCTTGGCGATGCCGTAAGCGATCGAGCGATTGTTGGCGATGCCAAGGATAAGGCCGCGCTTGCCGGCCATAAGGCCCCGTCCACCCGCCATGTCAGGCTCTCCGAAAGGTTCTCTGCTTTGTGGAGTGCCTATCGCACAGCCACAGTGCCCCTTCAAGCGTTCAAAGCGGACAGTTCGCGGGACAAAGCGGTGCTCAGCAGTGCCGCGCGTCCTTTGGAGGTGCAAAGGACGCTGTAGCGCTTTGACCTTGCAGTCATGGGCCGGTGGGAAAAATCCGACACCTAGTGTCCGTGTGGCACGGCGGAAGAGGACCCTTTGGCGGAAGTTCGTTGGCCCGTGGCCGAAGCACGCTCATGACCCCAAGCCGACAATGGGACCGCTTACATCGAACGACCGCTTGATGTCGCTACCGAGTCCTTCCGTCACAGCAGAAATCCCGTCTCGAATCCTTTGCCACGTGTAGGTTTGACCTCACGGAAGCCGAGAATTACAGATAGACTTATATTAGCAGATGCTATATTAGGGTGCGGGGACGCGAGGGGCCGCTAGTGTACTCGGATTGCCGTCCTTTCCTTAGATTGATTGGGCCATTCGCGATTGAGAGCGCGGATGGCGCGGACGTCACGCCGCATGGCAGACGGTCTAAGGCGCTCTTGGCCATGCTCGCCCTGGCACCCAACGGTACGCGGAGCCGAAAATGGCTGCAAAGCAAGCTCTGGAGCACTCGCGGCGAGGAGCAGGGTGCAGCAAGCTTGCGGCAGGAGCTGTCCGAGGTTCGGAAGTCGCTCCGCAGCGCCGGCATTGATCTAATCTCGACCGATCGTGATGTGGTTCGACTCGACGTCGCTTCGATCGGCATCGA
The DNA here is from genome assembly GCF_040319815.1 of Mesorhizobium sp. M0854. Classification (NCBI taxonomy): domain Bacteria; kingdom Pseudomonadati; phylum Pseudomonadota; class Alphaproteobacteria; order Hyphomicrobiales; family Phyllobacteriaceae; genus Mesorhizobium; species Mesorhizobium sp. M0854. The sequence goes on along the minus strand of NZ_JAMYOL010000018.1, from coordinate 39,907 downwards.
TTTGAACGATCCACCCGAAGGCTCTGCCACGCGTGATCTGCTTGAGGGCCTCGATATTCGCGATCCAGAGTTCGAGGATTGGCTTCGTGAGCAAAGAAGCCAATGGCCCCGGCCTCGCACAGTGCCAGCAAACGTCTTTCCTGTTGCCGCGGCAGATCAGTTGTCCGGACAGCGAAGCGCCTCACTTCTGAATTCGTCGCGGCTATGCTTGGGCCTAGTTCGCGATGCCAGGTGGACGGAGGGCTCCGCTAACAGGGCCGTCAGCGACCTTGTCCTGGATCTGGTGGTTCGATCGATCCTGAATTTCGAAGTGGTCGACGTCGTGGATTTTCAAGCGCAGGGACCGCTGACCCAAGCGCCTGACACAGCGCTACCAGACTGGCTGTTGCAAACCAGGGCAACGGTGGTGGGCGACAGAGTGGGCCTGACATTTGCATTAATTGCGCCCGGTGACAGCCGGCTCTTGTGGTCGCATACGGATTTTCTCGAGCCGGCCGACCTGACTGGCCCGGCGAGCCTGAAGCTGATGTCGTTGGTCAATCAGATCGTGTTTTCGATCCTCGAATTCGTTCTCGATCCTAAGTCCATCCGCGACGAGCCCCGACACCGGGCGTCTCGGCTTGCATTGACAGCGCTGCGACAGGTATTCCGCATGCGCGATACGGACCTGGATTCGGCGGAGCGCATGCTCGCCGAAGCATATGAGCTCGACCCGCGTAGCACGTATCTGGCGTGGCAGCTGTTTGTGTTTGTCACCCGCTTTGGCGAGAGACGGGTCGGCCGCTCGGGCACCTTTCACGATCAGGTTCGGGAATGCGCCAGTCGCGCCGTCGAAGTGGCCCCCTTCAATCCTATCACCCTGGCGTTGGCCGCTCATGCCCATTCGTTCGTCTTTCGTGAATACGCACAGGCACTGGAACTCGCCGATCGAGCGATAGCCGCTAACCCGCTACAAGCCATTTGCTGGGACATGCGTGCCTTGACGCTCGGCTATCTCGGCGAAGTGAAGCGTGGCTATGAGGATGCGATGCGCGCACGTGCACTGGGCGGGCCTCCCCTGTATCGTTACTGCATCGATACCACGTGCTGCATCTTGGCAACTCTGAACGGGCGCTTCGAGGAGGGGATACGTCACGGCGAGCGTGTCCTTGCGCAGCAACCCACATACCTACCCGCCTTGAGATACTCGGCTGCCTGCCACGGGCATTTGGGGCAGACTGTGGAGGCAGTTCGAACTATCGAACGCTTGCGCGCCTGGGAGCCGGATTTCTCGCTCGAGCTGCTTTCGGAGGAGAATTATCCAATTGCAGGCGTACTCGGAGTTTCGGTTATCAAGAGCGGGTTGTCGCGGATAACGCTGCCAAGGTACGCACCCTAGCGCTGCGCACCGCAGGCGTTACGTCGAGGCTCCGACCACCAGTTGGCGCGGATCAAATTTGGAAGCTTTAGTTGAGGGGTGGACATGATGTCGACAATTTATCTCAATAACAAGTTGTTTAGCGCCCGATTCTTAGTAAGTGGATCGGCCATAAGGCAATATCCGCTGATATTGGGTGACGCAAGTCCTGAAAAATCTCTTGAGGAATACATCAAAAATAGAGGCGGCGAAAAACTGCATCCTTTCGCGTCTATGATGACCAAGAGCAGCGTTCTGTCGATTCAAGAAGAGCAGATCGTGATAACGATTTCTGATGACCCTGTGGAGGGTGCCATGCGCCTTTCGCCAGCCTTCCTGGCGGGGCCGAGCGCAGGTCGAGGTCGAGGCAGGGGCAGAGGGCGCGGACGAGGACGGGGACGCGGCAGGGGGCAAACGGCTTTCGAAACTGGCGAGGAGGCTTTGCCGGCGTGGCACGACAAGCGTGCCTTGCACAGGATCGGACTAAGCGTCGCCAACAAATATCTCGGTGCGATCTGGGAGGACATTCTTATCGATCCCCCGCCCGGACCTTCAGAGAGCCTCAGGGAGACAGAAGCGCTTATCGATCTGCAGAAGAGGAGGGAAGGTGACCCGCTGCGGCGCGAGGAGATCGTCCGCCAAGCATCGTTCGGGATTTTGGACTACACGGCGCCGCTCGGAATAGACACTCTCGCGGGCTTCGAGGGGACATGCGCATTGATCGTTGCGATCCTCGAACTCACGGAGGAGATCGGGCTCAACTACAAAGATCGATTCAATCGGCCACGGCCCAACATCATTGAGCCGAGGCTGCGGCCGGCGCTTCCGGTTCCCTCGCACGCTTCCTACCCGTCCAACCATTCATTTCAGTCATTTGCAGTGGCGAACGTTCTGCAACGGATGCTGCCTGAGCACGCCGGCGTAACCGCGGTTTATGAGCGCGCCCGCCGGGTGGCCGAGAACAGGGAATGGGCCGGGCTGCACTACGCCAGCGACACCGATGCCGGCGAGGAACTGGCTGCGCGCATTTCTCCGTACTTGGTGGACGCGATGGATGAAACGATCCGACGCGCCCAGAGCGAATGGTAGGTGGGTGCCATGATGGACGACATCAAGAAGGGCGAAGGCCATCTTTGTTATGACTGGTATCACTACCTGTGGCACCTGATCGCAATCGGCGCCTTACGCGATCGTCCGCGCATCCCTGAAGCGCGGTTGCCGCACGAGGCCGCATACCTGCTGGAGGCCGACGCCTGGGATTTGTTGGGTACTGACAAGCCCGGTTACGGCGAGGTCATTGCCCAGATCGATACGGGAGTGAACTCAAGCCATCCCAATCTCGAGCCTCGTATCCTTTCTGCGGTCAGCTTCGCCGCTCACCCTTTCGGGTTGAGTTACGTCACACCCAAGCAGCAACCGCTCGTCTTGCGAGGGCCGGAAAAAAAGCAGAGCAAGAGCTTTGTGGGCGACGATACCTGGGCGTGGGCGGCAAGCCTGATCAAATCGAGGAACAATGCGCAGGAAGTCGAGGTTCAGAAATCGCTGCTTCGAGCACTGAAAGATGGGCGCGGCGTAATTCAGGAGACTGCTGAGACCTCGCGTATGCGCTACTCAGCGCACGGGACCGCCTGCGCTGGGCTGATGGTCGGCGCCCCTGCGGCTCCGCCCACGAAGTTGAGGCAATTTAGCAACGGTGAAGGCGCAATACCTTATTGGGGGGTCGCCCCAGGCGCTGAACTCCTGCCGATCGAGATTTCAGCACGGCCCGACGCAGCGCAGCTCATTCTGGCGTTCCTCTATGCCCGCGACCAGAAGGTTTCAGTCATACACTTTCCCCGGGAAGTACCCGATCCATGGCGAGCGCACCGTTCCTATCCTGGATATGGCGACAGCAGATATACTTCGGTCGAACAGGCAAAGCCAATTTGGGATTATTTCGAGACGCTTTTCGAGGCGATCAGCGAGGAAATCCCCATCATCTGCGCAGCCGGCAACGATGGCTACGACCATCTGATTTACCCGGCGAGCAAGGCCGGCGAAAGCAATGGCGTGGTTGCGGTGGCGGCCGCCACTTATCGGGCGAGACGTTCAGCATATTCCAACTACAGCGGCGATCCGACCGACAATTCCGTCACCATTTCCGCGCCGTCCGACGACCAGGAGGTGTGTACACGCTGCCAAATACGACTGGACCGTGAGTCGCTGCGTTCACGTGACCACAATTTCGAGATCTACGAGAAGCTCCCCCAGGTTGAATACGCGCCGCAGGGCGTGCTCACCACGGACATCCCGGGCCACCACGGCTATTCCGGCGGACAGCTGGAAGGAATCCAGCCACCGGGCGTCGAAAGCAGAGACCGCGCCGGGCTCTACACAGTATTTGGCGGAACATCTGCAGCCTCGGCCATCGTCGCGGGAGCAGCCGCTTTGTTGCAGTCGAAACATCGCTCCACCGGTAGGCCGCTCAACGGCATAGAGGTTAAGGCGAAGATGACCCAGTCAGGCGCAAAGGAGGTTTCATGGCCTTGGCTTAAAAAAGCTGACGTTCCGATTCTACCGGACAGCCCTAATTGCGAGAGAAGGGTGCCTTCGTTCGATCAGCAGTTTGGAGCGGGGCTGCTTGACCTCCGTAAGTTGCTGAGCTGAGGGTCCCGCCGAATTTTGACTAAAAGGTCGGCTGCAAGCCGCCAAAGCCGGGCCCGAATGGATTTCTGACGTAATTCTGACGTGCCCGCCACGGCGGGCTTACGATCCGCCTACGCCGTCCAGTCATATTCGAGCGACATTTGAAACCGCTCGGGGGCCGGACTCCAATGCATCCGATCACTGCCTATACGAATCCACAGACTGACCGCGTGCTCCCGTCATTCGGCATGGGTGAAACGAAATTCCAGCGCGCCATCGCCACGATCATGTTTACCGACGTGGAGGACTCGACCGGCTTGGCGAGCGCACTTGGCCTGATCGAAACCACGCGGTTCATGATCGAGCACTTCACGTTGACCCGCCAGGTCGTGGTGGCCAATGGGGGGATCGTTCAAAACTTTACAGGCGACGGCGTGCTAGCTCTCTGGCTGGGGAGCGAAATGACGCCCAGCGAAACGGCGCTAAAGGCGCTGGCCGCCGTCGCGGAACTGGTACCGGAAATCTCGCTCGGCAACGCTTGGAAGCGTTCAATGGGCTCCCTGTCGCGCCGCATCAGGATCGGCTTACACTCCGGCGAGGTGATGTTCGTCAACGATCGCCAGCGGGATTTCTCTTTTCTGGTCGGCTCGGAGGTAAATTTCGCCCGCCACGTCGAGCAGGCTGGCAAGAGGGAGAATGGCGCAGGCGTCGATGCGCTGGTGATGGTCAGCGGTGCGACCCTCCACCTTGCTGGCCTGGCGACTGCATCGATCGACCCCTACAAGCTTGTGCGGCTAACCCCCGCCGAACTGGCTCATCGCCAGTCGGTCGACTGGCCTCGACCGTGTTCGCGAAGCGGAACTATGGCGCGTGCAAATGTCGGCCTTTGAGGCGTTAGCTGACGTTGAACCTACTTCGGCCAAATGGCGGCTCCTGGCGCTGGTTGCTCGTTTCCTGTCAATAACCGACGCGGCATGAAACCACTCACGCCCGCTTACGACGTCAAGCGCCGGCCTTTTCGACCGTCAGCCCTTTCGCCGGCGCATCAGCGCCTCGAGATCGGCGTCGCCGCCCTCCGGCAGCATCAGCCGCACGTGTGCGTAGAGATCGCCGTGACCGCCGGCCTTTTCCGGCAGGCCCCTGCCCTTCAGCCGCAGAACCTTGTCCGAGCTCGACCAAGGGGGAACGTTGACCGCAATCCTGCCGGTCGGGGTTTCGACCGCCACCTTGGCGCCATGCACCGCATCGGCCAGTTCCACCGGCAGGTCGACATGCAGGTCGCGGCCTTCGACGCGGTAGCGCGGGTGCCGGCGGAAACGGATCTTGACCAGCGCATCGCCCGGCTGCCCCGGTCCTTGCTCACCCTGGCCTTTCAACCGGATGGTCTGGCCGTCCTCGACATAGGCCGGCAACTTGACCGCCATCTTGCGGCCGTCGGGGAACATCGCCGTCACTTTCTCGGCGGTTGCGGCCTCCTCGATGGTGACGTCCAGCGTCACGTTGAGGTCGGCTGCGGTCGGCATCCGGCGGCCGGCGCCCATGCCGGAACCGCGCTGCTGGCTGAAAGCATCGCCGAAGATCTGGCTGAAGATGTCGCTGTTGCCGTCGAACGGGTCACCACCGGGACGGCCCGTGCGGAATTCGAAATGCGCGCCGCCCGGCCCTTGCTGCCGGCGGAAACCGGCGAAAGGATCGGCGCCGCCGGCCGCACTCTCGAAACCCTGAAACCGCGGTTTGCCTTCGGCGTCGATCTCACCGCGATCGAAAGCCGCCCGGTTCTTCTCGTCGCCGACGATCTCGTAAGCCTGATTGGCGGCGGCAAAACGCTCCTTTGCCTTGGGATCCGGATTCTGGTCCGGATGATACTTCTTGGCGAGCTTCCGGTACGCCGATTTTATGTCCTTGGCCGATGCGTTCTTGGCAACGCCCAGCACCTCATAGGGGTCGCGCATGCTTACTGCCCTGGAGAAGGAGTGGTTCCATGATCGCCTCCTATATGCGCTTGCATAGGAAGAAATTCCAGTGGCTTACCGCTATATAGCCGGCGGAAAATCAGAGCGCCTTGAAGTCCTGCATTCGCCAGGCGCTGCCGCCGGCCAGGCATACTTCGCCTTTGAACAGCGCGGCGCCGTCGAAGCTCTCGCGCGACGCGGTGAAGCGACGGCATGTCTCACCGTTAGCCCTGAATTCTGCGAGCTCGGTGATGGAGCCGCGCGAGCCGGTGTCGGCATTCGCCCAGGGAATGGCCTGCCCGGCCAGTTGCTCGACGTCGGCGGAGGACACGGCGTTGCGGATCGTAGCCTGGTCGGAAGCGCGGTCCTGATCGAGCGGCGTGACTGAGGCCGGCGTGCTCGAGGTCAGTATCGAGCGGTCCACCTCCGCCTGCTCCAGGCTGAAGCCGCCCCCGCCACAGGCGGCAAGCGGCAGGATGATTGTCACGATCATGGCTTTGGCGCTGGCCGAAGCGATAACGCTCCATTGCCCACTGTCAAAAGCTTGCGCGATACGCGACAATCGGCAATCTCCCCAGCCGGCGACAAATTTGGGAAAACTATGAGCGAAACCGGGTTAACAAGCGGTGACTTTACCGAGGCGGCGGAGCCGTTCCGGCTTTTTGCGGCGTGGCTCGACGACGCTACGAAGAGCGAGATCAACGACCCCAACAGCGTCGCACTGGCGACGGTCGATGCCGAGGGCATGCCGAATGTGCGAATGGTGCTGCTCAAGGGGTTCGATGAGGGTGGTTTTGTCTTCTACACGAATTTCGAGAGCGCCAAGGGCCGCGAGATCCTTGGCAGCATGAAAGCAGCGATGTGCTTCCACTGGAAATCTCTGCGCCGGCAGGTGCGGGCGCGGGGCCCGGTGGAGATCGTCACCGACGCCGAAGCCGACGCCTATTACGCGACCCGTCCGCGCGGCAGCCGCATCGGCGCCTGGGCCTCCAAACAGTCGCGGCCGCTGGAGAGCCGCTTCGCGCTGGAAAAGGCGGTCGCCGAATACACGGCGCGCCATGCGATCGGCGACATCCCGCGGCCAAAACACTGGTCAGGCTTCCGCATCGTGCCGCAGACCATCGAGTTCTGGCACGACCGTCCGTTCCGGCTGCACGACCGTGTCGTGTTTTCGCGCAACGCCGAGGGCGGTTGGGACAAAATGAGGCTTTATCCGTAGGGCACGACGGTGGAGCGCCGCTGCCCATTTTTTCAGCCCTTCTTCCTGGTCATGAAGGCGGCCAAGGCCGGGCCGCTTCTGCCGGATTTCCAGTTCCCACGATCACGATCTCGTGTGCGTGAAACGTTCCAGCTTGCCGGAACGAACCAGGAAAGGGCTCAACGCGCCGCTGGCGCAAATTCAGGAGGAAACAATGCATTCATTCAGGTTGGTCACGCTGGCCGGTCTTGCCTGCCTTTTCGCTTCGCAAGCCTATGCGGAGGACGCGATGGGGACAATGACGGTGATGAAGGGTGGGGAGGTCATGGCGATCATGCCCGATGGGCATATGGGCACCATGATGCCCGACGCGAAGATGAGCGCCGAAATGATGAAAATGGCGAAACCGATCAAGCATTGCATGATGTTGATGACCGACGCCAAAGGCAAGACGTTCATGATCGACACGTCTTCGGCAAAGGCCCAGGCCGAATGTAAAAAAATGGCGATGTGACAAAGAGATCATGGCAAGAAAACCCGCCGGTTTCTGCCGGCGGGTCCACGATGCGAGACAAGGCCAGAAGGTCTAGGCCTTCTTCCTGGTCATGAAGGCCGTCAAGGCTGCGCGGGCCTCGTCGGATTTGAGCCGCTCGCGGAAATGCTGGCTTTCCTGGCCGATGCGCTCGACAAGGGCGTCGCGCGAGCCGCGCATCAGGTCGCGCGCGATCTTCAGCGCTTGCGGCGGTTTGGCAGCGATCTGGCCCGCCGCCGCCAATACCGATGCTTCGAGTGCCTCTTCCTCGACCACCTCATAGATCAGCCCGGCGGCCTTCGCGCGCTCGGCCGAAAAGCCCTCGCCGAGGCCAAGCAGCGCGAAGGCGCCTTGGCGGCCGAGGATCTGCGGCGCGAGCAGGCTCGATCCTGCCTCCGGCACAAGGCCGAGATCGACGAAGGGCGTTCGGAATAGTGTGCGCCGCGTGGCGAACGTCAGGTCGCAATGCAGGTTGAGCGTGGTGCCGATACCGACGGCAATGCCGTCGACGCCGGAAACCATCGGCTTTTCCACCTTGGCCAGCGCCATCAGGAAATCCCAGACCTCGGAACCGCCTTCGCCGCCCGAGGCGACGACCATGAAATCGGCAAGGTCGTTGCCGGACGAGAAGGCACCGGGGACGCCGAGAAAGACATGGACGCGGATCGCCGGATCGGCGTCGCCGCCGGCAAGAGCCGCCGACATCGTCGCGTACATGGCGCGGGTCAGGGCGTTCTTCTTGTCCGGACGGTTCATGCGGATGATCTGGATGGCGCCCTGGCGCTCGACGAGGATGTGGTCTGTCACGGATTGGTCCTTTGTGAATTTCGGGCCTTTGTGAATTTCGGCGCGTGCGAACGTCAGGCTGAAATCAGCGCCTTGCCGGCAACGGCAAGGCTGTCGGCGCCGCCGACGACGCGCTCTTTGAGCGCGGCCACTTCGCCAAGCAGGTTCTCGGCGAAGAACCGGCAAAGCGCGATGCGGTTTTGGTCGGCAAGCGCGCCGCGCGCCAGATAGGCCCCGCCCGCGGCAAGCGAGATCAGCGTGAGATAGGGTGTGGCGCCGGCCAGCGCCTCGTCCGAACGGCCTTCGGCCTGCAGGTCTTGCAGCAAACGGGTTGCCTGGGAGAGCTCGTCGAGCGCCTGGTCGAGGCGATCGGCGGTGCGGCCGAAGCCTTCAAGGTTCGACGCTCGCACCGCATCGGCGACGGCCTTGAGTTCGGCGATGTAGCCATGCACATGCCGGCCGCCGCCGAGCGGCAGCTTGCGTGTCACCAGATCGATCGCCTGGATGCCATTGGTGCCTTCGTAAATGGGCGCGATGCGCGCGTCGCGATAAAGTGCTGCGGCCCCTGTCTCCTCGATGAACCCCATGCCGCCATGCACCTGCAGCCCAAGCGAGGCGACCTCGACGCCGACGTCGGTCGAAAAGGCCTTGGCCAGCGGCGTCAACAGATTGGCGCGCTCCTGCCAGTGCTTTGCATCTTCGCTCTGCGACGCAAGATCGATGGCGTGGGCGCAGGAATAGCAGACGGCACGGGCAATCTGGGTCAGCGCCTTCATGGTCAGAAGAGTGCGCTGGATGTCGGGGTGATGCACGATCGGCGCCATGCCGGCACCGCCATAGCTTGCCGCCTTGCCTTGGCGGCGATCATTTGCAAAGGCGAGCGCCTTCTGCGTCGCCGCCTCGGCGACCGCGACGCCCTGAATGCCGACGGCAAGGCGCGCATTGTTCATCATGGTGAACATGCAGGCGAGGCCCTTGTTCTCCCCGCCGACCAGCCAGCCGATCGCGCCGGGCGCGGTGCCTTCGAAGCCATCGCCATAAATCATCGTGCAGGTCGGCGAAGCGTGGATGCCCAGTTTGTGCTCCAGCCCGGAGCAGAAGACGTCGTTGCGTGCGCCCAGCGCGCCATCGTCTCCGACCAGGAATTTCGGCACCAGGAACAACGACAGGCCGCGCGTGCCGGCCGGCGCGTCCGGCAGCCGCGCCAGCACCATATGGATGATGTTGTCGGTGAAATCGTGCTCGCCATAGGTGATGAATATCTTTTGCCCGAAGATGCGGTAGGTGCCGTCGCCGGCCGGTTCGGCGCGGGTTCGCAAGGCATTCAGGTCCGAGCCTGCCTGCGGCTCGGTCAGGTTCATGGTGCCCATCCATTCGCCGGAGACCAGCTTTTCCAGATATTTGGCCTTGAGTGCCTGCGAGCCATGCTTGTCGAGTGCTTCGACCGCGGCCATGGTCAGCGTCGGGGCGATGCCGAACGCCATCGAGGCGGAGTTCCACATTTCGAGCGCGGCGACGCCGAGCATGGCCGGCAGCGCCTGGCCGCCATACGCTTCAGGCGCGGACAGCGCATTCCAGCCGCCGCCGATCCAGCGGCGATAAAGTTCCTTCCAGCCGGGCGGGGTGGTGACGGCAGCGCCGTCGAGCACCGCGCCTTGCTGGTCGCCGATCTTGTAGAGCGGCGCCACCTCCTCACTGGCGAAGCGGCCGGCCTCGGCCAGAATGGCGTCGACGAGGTCCTCGCCGAGTTCGCCAAAGATGCCGGTATCGAGCGCCGGCTTCAAGCCGGCGACATGCTTCAGGGTGAAGGCGATCTCCTCGACCGGTGCCCGATACATGGCGCTCGCTCCTCCTCTGTCCGGCTCTCCTCAGTCCGGCAGGTCAACTCAAGATCCGTGCCGACGCTCCCCGTCCACCTCGTTTTACGTAAACGTCAAACTTTGTCACGCGGATTTTGCAGTTGCTGGCTCGTCTGCAAAATTATTTAGAGCCGGACGACGCACTTGATTTGTACGGCTATTTCCCGTACAAGGCAGTATCAGGGGTGACGATAATGCCAAACCAACAGACCCGCACCGCCCGTCTCGAAGCCCGTATTTCGCCGGATATGCTGGACGTGGTGAAACGTGCCGCCGAAATCCAGGGCCGCAGCGTCAGCGACTTCGTGGTCGCCGCCGCTCAAGAGGCGGCCCAGCGTACTATCGAGAACACCACCATCATGCGTATCTCCATCGAAGATCAGCGCGCCATGATGGAGGCGATTCTCAATCCGCCCGAGCCTAATGAGGCACTGCGCAAAGCTGCCGACGCCCACAAACGGCTGGTCGTCGAAACCCGGTGACTTTCGCCGTCATTATCGAACCGCTCGGCGGATCGCATGATCGCAAGGCGTTCAGCTGCGGGGTACCGGCGCTCGACCGCTACATTCGGGAGCAAGCCAGCCAGGATGTCAAACGCCGAGTCGGCAATTGCTTCGTTGCCGTGGATCGCGATGGCGGCGCGATCGCCGGATATTACACTTTGGCGGCGTCGAGCATACCAATCGCGTCCTTGCCTGACGAACAGACAAAACATCTGCCACGCTACCCGGTTCTGCCCGCGATATTGGTCGGCAGGCTGGCCGTCGATGCCCGATACCAGCGGCGGCGGGTCGGGTCGGCGCTGATCGTGGATGCGCTACGACGTAGCGTTAGCGCTGCCCCAGCAGCCTTCGCGTTGATTGTCGATGCCAAGGATGACCAGGCGGTCGCGTATTATCGCAGGCATGGCTTCACCTCGTTTCAGAGCCGCCCGCTATCACTGTTCCTGCCCATAGCAACAGCGTTGAAGCTATTTGGCTGACAATCGCAACCATCGCTTTGCTCTTGAGGAGCACCAAGGATCGCTTCTCCAGCGCTCCAACTCGCCCACTCGGCACCCGAAGCATTTCCTTAACCATGGCGGTTCAGGATTTGGCTTTGGCCAGCAAGGATCTGCTGTTTGAAAACGCCGGCGCGCCCCCTTGTCCGCTCAGCGCTTCTCCTTGTCGCGGCCGCGATGACCCTGATGCTGACGCCGGCAAAGGCCTCGGATTTCTCCGAACCGTGGAAGGATGCCGACCGGGCGCTGGTCGTCGACGCCTACGAATACAATTCCATCGACTGGACCAGGCTTGCCACCGACAAGCGTCTTGTCGGCTTCATCAACAAGGCATCCGACGGAATGCCGCCACCCTATTTCTGTTTCGGCGACGAGACCGAGACGCGGCTGTGCAAGACGCTTTGGAAGCGCCATGCGGTGGCGCGTGAGCTGTTCCAGACGCGCAAGGTTGTGGCCAAGGCGCTTGGCTTGAAATGGGGCGCCTATCACCTCGGCCGCCCCGGCAACCCGGTCGGCCAGGCCAATCATTTCATCGAGTTCGCCGAACCCGGGCCGGACGACCTGCTTGCCCTCGACATCGAGGACGACGACCCGACGCAGTGGATGTCGCTGGACGACGCCGAAGAATTCGTCCGCCAGGTGCATCGGCGGCTTGGCCGCTTTCCGGTGCTCTACACCAACGGCACGACCGCCCGGCACATCGCCGACAACAGATACAAATACCAGCTGCTGTCGCGGCTGCCGCTGTGGTATGCGCGCTACAAGCCCGACATCGGCGTGCATTTTCCGATGGGCAACTGGCAGGGTTATGCGCTCTGGCAGTTTTCGGCGCGAGCAAATTGCGGCCGGTTCCGCTGCCCTTACAGGGTCGCGGGCACACCCAACGATATCGACGTCAGCGTCGCGCCGATGAACGCCACGGAATTGAGCGCGCAGTGGCCGTTCGGCGGCCTGATCGACGTGCAGCCGGATTATCTCACCTCGATACCGGTGCCGCTCTCACGCGAGGCGGGGCTCGCCGGCGGCACCATCACTTACGCCAGCGTGACGCCAGCAAGCTTCGAGGAGATGGTCGCGGTATTCAGGGCGCGCCTGGCCAGGTTCAGCAGCGGCTTTCAAATGGCTGCGGTGAAGGCGGCGCCGGCCCTGCCGCGCGGGATTGCCGAATATGTCGCCTGGACGCGAAACGAAAAGCGTGCGGCATCGGTGCCAGGATTTGTCTCCACCGCCGATGCGGTCAGCAGCGTCTCGACCGAATTCGACCACGGCTTGCGCTGAGGCCGAAGGCCGCCCGAGCATCAGTCCGCCTGCTCGCGCGCCACCGCCAGCCAGCCAATGTCGCGGCGGCAAAAGCCTTGCGGCCAGTCGATCCGCTCGAGCGCGGCGTAAGCCTTCTTCTGCGCCTCGCCGACCGTGCGGCCGGTCGCCGTGATGTTGAGCACGCGACCGCCATTGGCGACGAGTGCGCTGCCGTTGATGGCGGTGCCGGCATGAAATATCTCGACGCCCTCACCCGCCGCCGCCTCGACGCCGCGGATGACCGAGCCCCTTTCCGGCGTGCCGGGATAACCCCTGGCTGCCATCACCACGGTGAGCGCCGCCTCGTCGCGCCAGCGCACCGAGGTGTGCGCCAGCTGGCCGTCGGCTGCTGCGTTGAGCAGGACGAGCAGATCGTCCTTCAGCCGCATCATCAGCACCTGGCATTCCGGGTCGCCGAAACGGGTGTTGTATTCGATCAGCTTCGGCCCGCTGTCAGTGATCATCAGCCCAGCAAACAGCACGCCGGAAAACGGAGCGCCTGTTTCAGCCATGCCGCGCATGGTCGGCTCGACGATCTCGCGCATGGTGCGGTCGATCATTTCCGGCGTCATCACCGGGGCCGGCGAATAGGCGCCCATACCGCCGGTGTTCGGGCCGGTGTCGCCGTCACTGAGGCGCTTGTGGTCCTGCGCGGTGCCGAAGGGCAGCGCGGTGGTGCCGTCGCACAGGCAGAAGAAACTTGCTTCTTCGCCGACGAGAAACTCCTCGACCACCACTTCCGCGCCGGCCTGGCCGAAGGAGCCGTCAAAACAGGCGTCGAGCGCGGCCAGCGCCTCGTCAAGCGTCATGGCGACGGTGACGCCCTTGCCGGCAGCGAGGCCGTCGGCCTTGATGACGATCGGCGCACCCGTCTTCTCGACATAGGTCCTGGCCGAAGCCAGATCGTCGAAGCGGCCATAGGCGGCGGTCGGGATGCCGTATCTGGCGCAGAGGTCCTTGGTGAAACCTTTCGAGCCTTCCAGCCGTGCCGCTGCCTTTGACGGTCCGAAGACACGGATGCCCTCGGCGCGCAGGTCGTCGGCAATGCCGGCGACCAGCGGCCCTTCCGGCCCGACCACGACTAGGCCTATTTCATTCTCGAGGCAAAACCGGGCAACCGCCGTGTGATCCGCAATATCGAGCCTCACCAGCTCGGCTTCGCGGCCGATGCCCGGATTGCCGGGCACCGCGTAGAGTTTGGTCAGCAGCGGCGACGCCGCGATCTTCCAGGCAAGCGCATGCTCTCGTCCGCCGGAGCCGATCAGCAAAACACGCATGCCCAGATTCCTTGCCATTTCACGACCAGGACTGCGCTATTGCGCCGCGCGCGACGGGTCAAGACATTTGGCTGCCGAAGCGCCGATTGCGCGTGGCGAGCGTGCGGGGGCTGCTTGACGCTTGACGGCATTCGCCTCTGCTGCCACTCCAGCAAAATGGAAACCGTCCAGTCGAAAGCGGCCCAGGGCCGCGTCGCCGATGCGCCGAGCGGCCACTGGGTCTATCGCGTGCTGCCGCGGCGGTTGTGGCCCTATGCGCAGCTTGCCCGGTGGGACCGGCCGATCGGCTGGCAATTGCTGCTGTGGCCATGCTGGTGGTCGGCTGCGCTTGCCGCGAGCGCCTATCCGCGTCCGACGGACCCGCTTCTCTCTCTGCTGCCGTCGCCGTGGTATCTGCTGCTGTTTTTTCTTGGCGCGTTCGCCATGCGCGGCGCCGGCTGCACCTACAATGATTTGGTCGACGAGGACATCGACAACCAGGTGGAACGCACGCGCTCGCGGCCGCTGCCGGCCGGCAAGGTCACGCGCCGGCAGGCCTGGATGTTTGTTGTCGTGCAGGCACTGGTCGGCCTTGCCGTGCTTTTGCAGTTCAACAGCTTCGCCATCTTGCTCGGCATCGGCTCGCTGGTCATCGTCGCCGTCTACCCGTTCATGAAGCGGTACACCAATTGGCCGCAACTCGTTCTCGGCCTTGCCTTTTCCTGGGGAGCGCTGATGGGATGGGCGGTCGAGTTCGGCGATCTCGATGGGCCGGCAATCATGCTCTATATCGGCTCGATCCTGTGGGTGATCGGCTATGACACGATCTATGCGCATCAGGACAAGGAAGACGACGCCATCGTCGGCGTGCGCTCGACGGCGCGCCTGTTCGGCGACAATACCAAGGCTTGGCTGGCCGGGCTTTATGGCGGAGCGCTGGTCTGCTTCGCCATCGCCTTTGCCTCGGCACAGGCACCGGTGCCTGCACTTGCCGGGCTGATCGCCGCCGGCGCGCATCTGGCGCGGCAGATCGGCGTGCTCGACATCGACGATCCGGACCAGTGCCTGAGGCTGTTCAGATCGAACAACCAGGTCGGCTGGCTGATCTTCCTCGGCCTGATCGGCGGCGCGGCCTGGGTGGCGCTGAAGCCGCTGGTTTAGCTACTCCCGCGAAATAAGCTCCTCGCCGCCGATGACCAGCCTGAGGCCGAGGTCGCCGGCGCGGCGGCGGGCGAGGAAGCGCGGGCGGCGCATGGTCGAGACGCGACCCTTGCGGCGGTCCTGCGCCGGCAGCGCCTTGATGGCGGCGCCGAGCGATTCTTCCAGCGTGCGGGCAATGCCGTCGGCCTCGATCAGCAGCATCGGCAGCCGGTAGGCGTCGGCCCAGGCGCGCCAGTCGGCGGCGACGTCGTCGAGATCGTCGGCGACCAGCAGCGGCACCGACAGCATCGGGTCATTGTGCAGAAGCTCAAGCGTCACTGTGACATTGCCATCCGGATCCTCCATCGCGCGGGCGGCGACGCCGCGAAACGCGTTGGCGGGCAGAGCGATGATCGCCGGCACGCCGCTCATCTCCAGCGTGCGGCGGATAACCGCGCCGCGCTGGTCGATGGTGAAGGTAACGTCGCCATAGTCGTCGCGCGTGGCGTAGCTCACCACTTGCGGCAGGCGGAATGGGTCGAGGCGCATATTGCGCCCGGCCCAGACTGGCTTCAGTCCAGTGTTCATATCGTGCCTTTCCTGTTTCTCCTGAGAGCCGGTGTTTCCGGTTCTCCGGGCCGGTTTTCCCAGCCTCGTTTGTGGAGAAACATTAGCGCGGGCTTCTTATCCTCGCGCTTAAGAAAGTCGGTTAAATTTTGCTGATCCGGGGCGGATGGTTATCGGAATGCCAACCGGCGCAGGCCGGCGAAAGGATCAGATAACCTTACCCGGATTCATGATGCCGGCCGGATCGAAGGCGGCCTTCACCCTGCGCATCAGCTCGATCGCCATCGGCGGCGCCGTCGCGATCAATTCGTCCCGCTTCAACTGGCCGATGCCGTGCTCGGCCGAGATCGAGCCATGAAACGCGCGCACGACGTCGTGCACGGCCTTGTTCATGACGTGGTAAAGGCCGAGAAACGCCTCGTCATCGCCGTCGGCCGGCCGGGAGATGTTATAGTGCAGGTTCCCGTCGCCCATGTGGCCGAAGCAGACGACGCGCGCGCCGGGACTGACCGATTGCACGGCGCCGGCGGCCTTTTCAATGAAGGGCGGGATTGACGCCACCGGCACCGAGATGTCGTGCTTGATCGAGGCACCTTCCGGTTTCTGCGCCTCGGGCAGCACCTCGCGGAAATTCCAGAACGCATCGCCCTGGGCCATGCTTGCCGCGATCACCGCATCGCCGACGATCCCTTGCTCGAGGCCTGCCTCCAGCACCTCCTCGATCAGCGCCCTCGCATCGTCGGCCGAACGGCCCGACGAGATCTGCATCAGCACATACCACGGCCAATCGCCGGCAAGCGGCCGCACCACGCCTTGTGCGTGGGCAAGCGTGAAGTCGTAGGGCCTCTGGCCGATCAGCTCGAAGGCGGTGAGCGCTGCCCCTGCACGGTCCATCGCCAGGCTGAACAGCGACAATGCCGCCTCCGGCGATGACAGGCCGGCAAACGCCACCTCGCGCCCCTTGGGCTTGGGGAACAGCTTGAGCACGGCGGCGGTGATAATGCCGAGCGTACCCTCGGCGCCGACGAACAGGTTCTTCAGATCGTAGCCGGTATTGTCTTTTTTCAGCTTGCGCAGATCGTCGAACACTTCGCCGGTCGGCAGCACCACTTCGACGCCGAGGCAGAGCTCGCGCGCATTGCCGTAGGCAAGCACGCCGGTGCCGCCGGCGTTGGACGAGAGATTGCCGCCGATCTGGCAGGAGCCTTGCGCGGCAAGCGACAGCGGAAACAGCCGGTCGGCGGCATCGGCCGCTTCCTGCAACGTCTGCAGGATGACGCCGGTTTCGACCGTCACCGTGTTGGACAGCGTATCGATCTCGCGGATGCGGTTCAGCCGCGACAGCGACAGCACGATCTCGCGGCCAGATGCGTCCGGCACCTGGGCGCCAACCAGCCCGGTGTTGCCGCTTTGCGGCACGATGGGCGCGCCGGTTTCGGTCGCCAGCCGCATGATGCTGCTGACCTCCTCGACGCTCCCCGGCCTCAGCACCAAAGCCGTCCTGCCGTGCCAAAGTCCGCGCCGCTCGGTGAGGAAAGGCGCGATGTCCCGCTGATCGCGCAGCGCATATTTGTCGCCGACGATTGCCGCAAAGCGGGCGACGACGGCGGGGTCGAGATCGGGGGAAATGTCGTTCATGGGTGGAAACTATGGTGCTCAATCCATCTTGTCACGCGGGGCGATCTTGTCACGCGGGGCGGCGGCGCGCGAAAGCCGGTCATTGATCGCCTCGCCCAGCCCTTCGAACGGGATCGGCTCGACGGCGATGGTTTTGGCGCCACTGCCATCGAGATCCTGCAGATGGGCGAAGAGATTGCTCGCCGCCTCGCGCAGGTCGCCGGTCTCCGACAAATTGCGCAGGGCGGCTGCGTCGCGCCAGCCTTCGGCACGGCGGCGGCCGAAGGCCAGCAAGGCTTCGCCCGGTGCGACCTTCGCAGCATTGAGCCGCACCGCCGCACCTGGCGCATAGTGCGAGGCGAGCATGCCGGGTGCCTCGACGACCGAAGCGCCGCGCAGCAACTTTGACCCGGCCACTGCTTCGATCTCTTCGGCGGCAATGCCGCCCGGCCGCAGCAGCCGCAGCTTTCCAGCTTCGATCTTGACAATGGTCGATTCCAGACCGACCGGCGTCGCGCCGCCATCGACCACAAGCTTGATCCGGGGACCGAGATCGGCGGCCACGGCCTCGGCCGTCGTGGCGCTGATCCTGCCCGAGGAATTGGCGCTTGGCGCCGCCAGCGCGCGGCCGAACCTGGCGATCAGCTCGCCGCCAAAGCCTTTCGGCATGCGCAGCGCGATCGTTTCCAGACCGGCGGTGACCAGCGGATGAATGCCGTTGCCGGGCCGTTGCGGCAGCACCAGCGTCAGCGGCCCCGGCCAGAATGCCTGCGCCAATCTTTCCGACAGCGGATCGAACAGCGCGATGCGCTCGGCCATCGCCGGGTCGGCTATATGGGCGATCAGCGGGTTGAAGCGAGGGCGGCCCTTGGCTTCGAAGATGCGGGCCACGGCAACGCCATTGGTCGCGTCGCCGGCCAGCCCATAGACGGTCTCGGTCGGGATGGCGACGACATCGCCGCTCTCGAGCAGCGCCAACGCCCTTTCCATCGCCTCGCCGACGGCACGAATTTCAGCCACTGTCGTCACCTCACGGATGCGGGTGCCTAATACGCTGACGCCGACGGAGCAAGTCCGGGCGTAGGCGAATCGCAAATCGCTAAAATGCTATGTTTCCCCGCAAGCCGGCATCAACTGCCCTCGGCTAGGGTGCCGCCTTGTTGGGCAAGGGGAATTATCATGCTTTCGATGCGTATCCTTGGAGCGCTTGGTCTGGCGTTTATGGCCGGCACGGCACAGGCCTCGTCGCTCGTTTTTCTCGTGCAAACGACGGCGACGCCTTCGGTTGTAAATGCCGGCGCGCTCGAACGGGCGAAAACACCGTCGATCGTCGCGCTCGGTGAGAAGTTGCCTGACGTCAATGAAAACGTCACCGATGAAAAGGTCGCGGCGATCCCGAGCCAGCCGAGTCATGGCTTCGACGGAAGCCCGATGATCATCCGCGGCGGTATTGTCGGCGATGCCTTTGCAACGCCCGCGCCCAAAGCCGCGCCGGCCACCGCTGCCGCGCCCGCCGCGGACAGTAAGGCCGATCCAAAGGTCGCCAGCAAAACCCCTGAACCGGCTGCGCAGCAGCCTGCCCCGCTAGCAGCTCCCGACCAGCCGAAATAGCGCCACAAGCGATGATTTTTTCGCGAATGTCAGCCGGCTATCTTGGAGAAATCCGCGACCCGGTCGGTCGCTGCGCGGATGCGGGCGAGCAATGCCAGGCGATTGGCGCGCACCGCCTGGTCCTCATCGTTTACGAGGACTTTCTCAAAGAATGAATCAACCGGCTCGCGCAACACGCTAAGCGCCAGCATGGCGGCGGAAAAGTCTTCGTTTTGAATCGCTTCGCCGGCTTGCCTCTCGGCCTGATTCACCGCCGCGAACAAGGTTTTTTCGGCGTCCTCCCGGAACAGAGCCGGCTCAACGCTGCTTGCAATCGCCGTCGCCTTCTTCTCCTCGGCAGCCACGATGTTGGCCGCGCGCTTGGTGCCGGCAAGCAGGTTCCTGCCGTCCTCGCTGTCGAGGAAGGAGCCGAGTGCTTCGACGCGGCGGACGATTTGAAGGAGATCGTCGTTGGACGATTGGCCGATCTCCCCCCTAGAGGGGGAGATGCCCGGCAGGGCAGAGGGGGGCGCGACAGAATGAGAGGCCGGCGGGACAGCGCCCCCCTC
Organism: Mesorhizobium sp. M0854; assembly: GCF_040319815.1. Taxonomy (NCBI): domain Bacteria; kingdom Pseudomonadati; phylum Pseudomonadota; class Alphaproteobacteria; order Hyphomicrobiales; family Phyllobacteriaceae; genus Mesorhizobium; species Mesorhizobium sp. M0854. Next base: position 20,521 of record NZ_JAMYOL010000018.1, on the reverse strand, counting down.
TGTCGGCTGCGCCGACATCTCCCCCACGAGGGGGGAGATTGGGCGCGAACCTGCCGCCAGAACCGCGTCGATCAGATCATGCCGCGCGCCCTGGTCGCGGAGATAGACCTTGAGGCGATCGTGGAAAAAGGACAGGAGGTCGGCTTCTGCAGCATTAAATCTGTTTGCCCATTCTATCAGGAATGCCTTGTCTTCAGCTAAGATGGCTGCGACCTGACCAAACTTCCAATCTCCTGCGGAGGACATCGGAAGCATGCGACCGAGTTCCATAAATTTCTCAAATATTGGCCGGTACTTCTGATCAACGATCTGCCAGAAAACTCGAAGCCATGCTTTGTGCCAATCCTGCTCAAGGCGCAATCGAACCCCGTTCTCGACCAACATCCTGATCACCCCCAGCGCCGCCCGTCTCAGCGCATAGGGGTCCTTCGATCCGGTCGGCTTTTCATCAATCGCCCAGAAGCCGACCAGCATATCGAGCTTGTCTGAGAGCGCCACGGCGACCGATACCGGATCGGCGGGCACGCGATCGGACGGGCCCTGCGGCTTGTAGTGCTCCTCGATCGCGGCGGCGACGGAGGGGTGCTCGCCCTGCAGCAGCGCGTATTTGCGGCCCATGGCGCCTTGCAGTTCCGGGAACTCGCCGACCACTTCGGTGGTGAGGTCGGCCTTGGCGAGGACGGCAGCGCGGCGCGCCAGCGCGGTAATCTCCCCCCTCGAGGGGGAGATGTCGCCGAAGGCGACAGAGGGGGTCGTCTCGCGTGGAGCGCCAACTTCCTCTTGCTTCGAAAGGCCAGATCGCGTCGCGCCAGCCGGAGCGACCCCCTCTGGCCTGCCGGCCATCTCCCCCTCAAGGGGGGAGATCGACTGCGCCACGATCGGCGCCAGTTCTTCCGCCAGCCTGGCGATCCGCTCCACCCGCTCGCCCTGCGTGCCGAGCTTGGCATGAAACGTTACATTGAGGTGGTCGAGGCGGGCCATGCGCTGGTCGAGCGGCTTTTTGAGATCAAGTCCGACCTTTTGCGCCGATGCCTGCAGCTGGTCGAGATCCGGCAGGTCGCCCTGGTCGGTCTTCCAGAAATAGAGCGCGTCGGACAGGCGCGCGCGCACCACCTTGCCGTTGCCGTGGGCGATCTCCTTGCCGCCGTCCTTGGCGTCGATGTTGGCGGTCAGGATAAAGCGGTTGGAAAGCTCTTCGCCCGCGCCATGTGGCCGCGTCACGAAGCACTTCTGGTTGGCGCGGATAGTGAGCCTGATCACCTCAGCCGGAATGGCCAAAAAATCCTGCTCGAATTCGCCCATCAGCACGACAGGCCATTCGACCAGGCCCGACACTTCCTCCAGCAGCCCCTCGTCCTCGACAAGGTCGAGCCCGCTGGCGAAGGCGAGGTTCCTGGCATCGGCAAGAATGATCTCCTTGCGCCTGTCGGCATCGAGCACGACCTTGGCCGTCTCAAGCCTGGCGACATAATCGTCGAAGCGGCGCACCGTGATGGCGCCGGGCGCATGGAAACGGTGGCCGTAGGTGACGTTGCCGGAGCGGATGCCGTCGATCTCGAAATCGACGACCACCGGCTCCTCGGTTTCGGGGCCGAAGGTGCACAGGATCGATTGCAGCGGCCGCACCCAGCGGAGCGAGCCGGGCTTGGCCGAAGCCGGCCCCCAGCGCATCGATTTCGGCCAGGGGAAGTTGCGGATGATGCCCGGCACCAGCTCGGCGATGATCTGCTCCGCCGGCCTGCCCGGCCTGGAAATATGGGCGACGTAGAAGTCGCCCTTCTTCGGATCGGAATGAACATGCGCCTCGGCAATCGAGGCAAGGCCGGCCTTGCGCAGAAAACCCTGCACCGCCGGCTCGGTCGCCTTGGTCGAGGGCCCCTTGATCTCCTCGCTGATGTCCTTCGAGCGGGCGGTCAGGCCGCGAATGTCGAGCGTCAACCGGCGCGGCGTCCAATATTCGCGCGCCGCCTCATAGGTCAGCCCGGCGTCGACCAGCCCGTCGGTCAAAAGCTTCCTGAGATCGCCGGCAGCCTTGCGCTGCATGCGGGCGGGAATCTCTTCCGAACGGAGTTCTAAAAGCAGGTCGGGCATCGAAGGAACTCATGGACAAAAATAGCCGCCGCTTCGCGGCGACCTCCCCCATCGAGGGGGAGGTAAGCGGGGGCATAGCAACTCGGCTGGCCGCTGTCACCCTTCCCCGCTCGATCGGGACATCTAACGGCGATTTCCGAAAAAATTCAGCCGCCTGTCGGACACGCGCCGGTCCGCCCGTCCTTGGATCAAAGATTTCCCTGAACCGAACGCAGCGCTGAAGCGACCAACGCTCAGGCAGAGAGCTATTGGCTGACCGACCATGAGAACGGCATCGACATTCCTGCAGATCCTCGCGCTCAGCGCCTGCTTGACGGCGCAAGTTCATGGCACGTTCTCGATGCCCGGCGTCAGGCAGGCGCTGCGGACAATAGCCGGTGCAAGCGGCCAAGGCACGTTGCCAATCAGCACCCCTGCCGAAACCGCCTGGAGCTAAGCCGCCAAGCCGCCCGCCTGCGTCAGCAAAAACGCCTCGCCGCAGGCCTTGGCCAGATTGCGAACGCGCAGGATGTAACTCTGGCGCTCGGTGACCGAAATGACGCCGCGGGCATCGAGCAGGTTGAAGACGTGGCTGGCCTTGATACACTGGTCGTAGGCGGGGAATACAAGGCGGTGATATCCCTCCCCCTTGAGCGGAAGGTGGCCAGACAAGGTCTGGCCGAGAGGGGTCGCTCGTGCAGTGCTCGACGTTTTACTTGTGGTGCCTTCTGAGGTGACCCCCTCTGCCCGCTTCGCGGGCATCTCCCCCTCAAGGGGGGAGACAGGCGCGCCGGCTTCGAGCAGCGCCTTGCACTCGGCTTCGGCGTCCTCGAAATGCCTGAGCAGCATTGCGGTGTTGGCAAATTCGAAATTATGGCGCGAATATTCCTGCTCGGCCTGCAGGAAGACGTCGCCATAGGTCACCTTGTCGGCGCCTTCGCGGCCGTTGAAGTTGAGGTCGTAGACATTGTCGACGCCCTGCACATACATGGCCAGCCGTTCCAGCCCGTAAGTGAGCTCGCCCGCCACCGGGGCGCATTCGATGCCGCAGACCTGCTGGAAATAGGTGAACTGCGAGACCTCCATGCCGTCGCACCAGCACTCCCAGCCCAGCCCCCAGGCGCCCAGCGTCGGGCTTTCCCAGTCGTCCTCGACGAAGCGGATGTCATGCAGCAGCGGATCGATGCCGATCGCGGCCAGCGAGCCGAGGTAAAGCTCCTGCAGATTGGGCGGATTGGGCTTCAGGATCACCTGGTATTGGTAATAGTGCTGCAGCCGGTTCGGGTTCTCGCCATAGCGGCCGTCCTTGGGGCGGCGCGAGGGCTGGACATAGGCCGCGTTCCAGCGTTTTGGGCCGAGCGCGCGCAATGTCGTTGCCGGATGGAATGTGCCGGCGCCGACTTCCATGTCGTAAGGCTGGAGGACGACGCAGCCATAGTCCGCCCAGTAATTATGCAACGTCAGGATCAGCCCCTGGAACGAGCGGCTGGGGTGCATGTGGGCAGGGATATCAACGGTCACGGCGGCCTCCGGCGGGAAAGGCGGGATGCCGGCACGTCCTAGATGCCTGGCCAGCAAGCGTCAAGGCAGAGGGGTCAGGCCTTTGAAGGTGTTCCCTTCTCCTCTTGTGGGAGAAGGTGGCCGAGCGAAGCTCGGTCGGATGAGGGGTGTTCCAGCTTGGCACCGACGGCAATCCGCCCGACACCCCTCAACCGTCTCGGCGCTGCGCGCCGATCCACCTTCTCCCACAAGGGGAGAAGGAAGAAGGGTCACCCCTTAGGGGCGGGCGCCGGCAAGGGCTTTACGTTCGGGGTTTCCTGCGCCGTGTTGGATTCGATCGGCGGCAGGCCTTTCATCAGCTTTTGCTGCAAGGCGGCAAGCACATCCGGGTCCGGCTTCAGGTCGCGGGCCTGGTTCCACTGGAAGGTGGCTTCCAGCTTGCGGCCGACGCGCCAGTAAGCGTCGCCGAGGTGATCGTTGAGCACCGGATCCTCCGGCTTCAACGAAACGGCGCGTTCCATTTCGCGCACTGCATCGTCGAACTGGCCAAGGCGGTAATAGGCCCAGCCCAGCGAATCGACGATGTAGCCGTCGCTCGGCCTCAGGTCGACGGCCTTCTGGATCATCGCGAGGCCTTCCTTGAGGTTCATGTTCTTGTCGACCCAGGAATAGCCGAGATAGTTCAGAACCTGCGGCTGGTCGGGGTAGAGCTCCAGCGCCTTGCGGAAATTCGGCTCGGCCTTCGGCCATTCCTTCAGCCGCTCATAGGCGATGCCGCGCTGGTAGAAAATGTTCCAGTTGGCGGCGGTCGGCGTCTTCAGCACCTCGACCGCCTTGTCGTAAAGATTGGCGGCGGAGCGGAAATCATCCTTCGAGGAATAGACGCCGCCGAGCGCCAGATAGGCGCGCATGTCGTCTGGATGCGCATCGACGATGGCCTTGAGGTGAGTGATCGCCTCGTCGTTGCGGTCGAGATCGGCAAGGTTGAGGCCAAGCTGCAGGTCCGAAAGCTGCTTCAGCGGCGAGCCGGCGGGAATGCGGCGATAGAGCGCGATGGCGCCCTCGCCATCTTTCAACTGCTCGGCAACGGCGGCAAGCTGAACGAGCGCCGCGTCGTTGTCGGGCCGCAGCGCCAGGGCATATTGCAGATAAAGCCGCACGAACGGCTCGCCGCCGCCACGGTTGAGCGCGGTGGCGAGATCGAGTAGGATTTCCGAGGCGCCGTCCGACGGACCGGCAACGAAGGGCTCGATCTTTTCGCCCTTGTTGATCTTGTCGCGAAGGGACGCAATCTCGACCTTGCCGGGCGCAAACGCCTCGGCCTTGTCGAGCACCGACAGCGCCTTGGCCTTGTCGCCTTTGCGGGCGAGGAAAGAGGCGTAGGCCTGCGCGTTGCGCATCCATGTTTCGGGGGCCGCACCGCCGGCGGCCGTGTCCTGCACGGTGGCGGTGTAGAGCGCATCCGCCCTGTCGGGCAGGCCGGAGGCGTCGGCAATCAAGGCGCGGTGGAAGGACTTGAACAGGCTGAACCAGTCGGGGCCTTGCAGCTTGTCGATGGAAGCCATGGCCTCGCCGGCGTCACCCGCACCCTGCTTGGCCCAGCCGGTCATGACGCCGGAGATCAGCCGGTCGAGATCGGACTCGAGCGACAGCTTGAGCCAGTATTCGGCCTTGGAGAAATCCTTCTTGTGGAAGGAATCGATGGCCAGCGCCAGGCGCGAGAAGCGCTCGACATCGGGAACCGCCTTGAGCTTGTCGGCATAGACCAGGGATTCGTCGAAGCGCCCCTGCGCGATCAGCGACAGCATCAGGCTCTGCTGCAGTCCCGTATCGTTCGGATCGAACGCAAGCGCCTGCTTGTAATAGGAAATGGCGCTGTCGAGGTCGTTGTCGCCGTCGGCAATCCTGGCGGCGAGATAGGCCCCCGAGAAGGATGTGATCCTGACCGGCTCGGCGGTCTGTTTGGCATGCGCCGGCAAAGCCGAGATCGCCATGCCCGTCGCGATTGCCAGCCCCGTCAGCCAGCGCGCATATCCTTGCCGCATCATATCCCTTTCAGCCAAACGCCATCTCCGCGTCAGCGGGATCGCCGTAGACTCGATTTTTACAGGTAAAGCATGGCCTTTTTGGGGTCGTGCTTCAACCCGGCCCGAATTCACAATCGGGTCAAGCAATTAATAAACCATGCCGAAAGGGCCTGAACTGCGACTCTTGACCGCGTGGCGTCCGCTTTGGCGGTGCCTGCGCGGTGCTATTTCCCGACGCCGTAAGCGATCCATAAGCGCCAGCGGTTGAAAGCTTCCGCCATGCAACTTTGCGTGGCAGGATGTGCCCTCAGTTCTTGCCTCGCCAGCCGTCAGGGGGGTGCCGATGCTGGAAATGCCGCGAAACGAAGAAGCCTTCGCCATCGTCGACCGTATCTACGAAGCCGCATTCGCAGCCGAGCTGTGGCCGGATGCCTTGGAGGCGACCAGCGCGGTCTCGCGCTCGGCAAGCGGCGCGATCTTCATGATCAGCGATCATTCGCCGCTTCGCGCCATCGGCGAGGCGCGGGCCGAGCCCTTGATCGACGCTTTCATGGCAGATTGGAAATTTTCCGAGAGCGTGCAGCGCATGTGCAGCACTCAGCCGGCAAGCTTTGTGCGGGTCGACGACTTCATGACCGGCGATGAGATCGAGCGGGACCCGATCTACGCATGGGCAAGAAATTTCGGCGTCGGATCGCCCGTCTGCACGTCGATTCCCATGCCGAGCGGAGAGCTGGTGCTGTTCGTCTTCCAGCGCTGGCTGAAGGACGGCAAGTACGATCAAGCGGCGATCGACCTGCTGAACGGACTGCGTCCGCATCTGGCGCGGGCCGGCCTTGTTGCCGCGCGTCTTGGCATGGAACGCGCCAGGACCGCCGCATCGGCGCTGGGCGAAATCGGACTGCCGGCCGCTGTCATGAGCGGATCAGGCCGTGTGCTGACGGTCAACCGCCTGCTGGAAGATATGAAGGACGTGTTCATCCCCCAGGCCGGCGGCGGCATGGTGCTTGCGGACCTATCTGCAAACGCGCTTTTCCAGCAAGCCATCATGCACAACGACGACCATCGCGTTGTGCGGTCCATCCCTGTCCCAGCCGTTGAGGGGCGGCCTGCGCTGATCGTTCACCTTTTGCCGTTGCGCCGTGCCGCACATGACATCTTTTCGGGCGCGGATATCCTTGTCGCGGCAACTGCCGTCAGCATCAGCGCGACGGTGCCGTCGCCCGATATCCTTTCGGGCCTGTTCGACTTGACGCCGGCGGAAGCCCGGCTCGCCGTCGTGCTTGCCTCAGGCCGTTCCGTACAGGAAGCCGCCCTCGAAATCGGTATCGCCGTCAAATCGGCCCGTACTTATCTCGAGCGAATTTTTCGGAAAACCGGAACCAGTCGCCAAAGCCAGATCGTGGCGCTGCTGACGAGCGCGCGGCCGTTTTCGTGATTTCGGTCAGTCAACCGGCCCGACGTTGCAAGATTGCAACAGCCAGGACTGAAAACGCTGCAAGAACAGGGGGAATGCCGCGAAGTGTAGGCATTTGCCGACTGTCCGGCCGTTGCCGGCTTCATGCATGGTCCATCTCATCGGGAGCTTTGCGATCGGCCGGCGCCGTTCTGGAAAGAAGGGGATAATTCGATGAAGAGCCGTGTTGTAGAAGGCTTTGAGTGGTCGGCTGCATTGGGGGCTGCCGGCATCCTGATGTCGTCCCGCGTGCCGGTTCGCGGGGCCGGAGCTTTGGTGATAGCCGCGGCAGCCGGCCTGGTGGCCCTCGCGCCGACTCCGGCGGCTGCGTTTGTGTGTGAAGATATAAATTATGGCGCAGATGGCGCCGGGGCTTCGCCCACCGGTATGGCATGCGGAACTATCGCCCAAGCTGCGGGCGGATCCTCGACGGCGGTCGGCGGTAGAGCCGTTTCTGATGGAGACCTCAGTACCGCTCTTGGCGATGATGCGTGGGCCGGGGGAATCTCGGGTCCCATCAACCATAACAATGCAAGCACGACGGCTATCGGCGCCCGTGCTCAGGCTGGTGCGGGAGGCCCTAACCAGGCCAACGCTACCGCTCTTGGCGCCTCGGCCAAGGCGAATGCGGTGAATGCCACCGCCCTCGGCACCGGTGCGACGGCCAATTTTGCCGATTCAGTCGCCGTAGGCCAAGGTGTGACCACGACACGCGCCAATCAGGTGGCTATCGGCAACAGCAGCGCCACCTACACTCTGTCGGGCATCAACAGCGCAGCCAGCAGGGAGGCCCAGAGCGGACCGAAATACCTGGTGACGTCCGACGCCGCGGGCAATCTGGCGACCGCTTCCGTGAACATCGACGAACTCGAAGGACTGGCCGACGACGTTGCAGCCCATACCACCCAGATCGCCTCGCTCAACACCACGGTAAGCAGCCACACGATGCAGCTTGCCGATCACGAGACGCGCATTGTCAACAACACCAACCAGATCAACGCGCTCAACACGACGGTCGGCAATCATACGATCCAGCTTGCCGATCACGAGGCGCGTATCACCAACAATACCAACACGCTCAACCTGCACACCGCGCAGATTTTCAGCCTCGACAGTCGCACCACGATCAACGAGGCTAACATCGCCCTGCTCGACGGCCGCGTCAGCGCGCTGGAGGGCGGGTTGCAGAACCTTGGCGAGCAGGTCAGCGAAAACCGCTCGGAAGCCCGCGCCGGAACGGCGCTTGCGCTGGCGACGGCGGGATTGCGTTACGACGACAGGCCCGGCAAATTGTCGCTGGCCGGCGGCTTTGGCCATTTCAAGGGCCAGTCGGGCCTGGCGCTCGGCCTTGGCTATAGCACGAGCCTGGATTTCCGCCTCAACGCCGCCGTGTCGGCCTCCACCAACCGTGGCGATGTCGGCGTCAGCGTCGGCGCATCGTGGACACTCAACTGATGCAGCGGGCATGACCTCAATCTTGCCGGGATCGGTGCGGCCGACGGGCAGAATGTTGCTGGCCGCCTTGGTGCTGACGGCAGCCGTTCCGCAGCTTGTCCAGCCTGCCCTGGCGCAAACGTCGAAAATCCAGAAATCGGCCAAGCCCCAGGCGCCGAAGCCGGCCAATATCGACCGCAACGGCGTGCTGATCCTGGTGCGCGGCTCGCTGCTGGCGCTCGACCATGCCAACAAGACGGGGAATTACACGGTGCTGCGCGATCTCGGCGCGCCGGGCTTCCAGACCAACAATGCGGCCAAGCTTGCCGAGATCTTCGCTAGCCACCGCAATGACGGCATCGACCTCGGCGGCGTCGCGGTGCTGGAGCCGCAATTGACGCTGCTGCCGCAGATCGAGTCCAACGGCATGTTGCATATGGCCGGTTTCTTTCCCTCGGTGCCGATGCAGGTCAATTTCGAGCTGTTGTTTGCGCCGGTCGAACGGCAATGGAAGGTGTTCGGCATCTCGGTCGCGCTCAGCAAGGCCGGCCCCGAAGCGCCGGCGACGGAGCCGCAACCGCCAAAGCCTGTCGCCACCGAAATACCCGACCCGCCGACGCCGGCGGTCAATCCCAGAAGGGCCGCCGAACAAGCCGGCAAGTGAGGCGTCACGGCCCTGAAACTCAGGACGTTTGCGAAAGGCTTGCGTCGAGCGCCTGCATGGCGACGGTGACAAGATCGTGCAGCCGCTTTTTCGGCACGCCGTCGCGTGCCTGCACCGAAAGGCCGTGCAGCAGCGTGGCGTAATAATCCCCCAACGTCTCGGCGTCGGTGTCCGGCTTCAATTCGCCATCGCGCACCGCCTGCTTCAACCGCTCGACGATCGATGCGGTACGCGCCAGCCGATGCTCCGCCAGCCATTGCAGCACGGCGTCATTTTCGACGGCGCAATTGGTCGCGGCCGTCACCACCATGCAGCCCTGCGGCTGCCTCGGCCGCGTATAGATTTCGACAGCGTCGCGAAGCATGCGCTCGATGACGCGCCGGACATTTGGTTCTTCCTGCAGTGCGCGTGTGGCGAAGCCGCCCTCATTGGCCTCGTAAAGTGCCACCGCTTCCCGAAACAGATCCTCCTTCGAGCCGAAGGCGGCATAGATGCGCGCCGATGCGAGACCAAGCGCCGATACGAGATCGGCCATCGAGGTGCCCTCGTAGCCGCGTCTCCAGAAAGCGTCGCGGGCTTTCTCCAGCGCCTGGTCGCGGTCGAACTCCCTTGGCCTTCCCGCCATGGCGGTCTCCAATTTTTGTCGATCAACAAATAATCCGCTTGACTTCGGATTGCAAATCTCAATTCTTTGTCGATCATTAAATAATTGTCGACAAGGAGACCGGCATGAGTTCACTGGATCAAGGCGCGCCGCTCGGGGCGATAACGCAGGGAGCAAGCAGGGCGAAACATGGCGCAACGCTGGCGCTGCTCGCCTTCGCGCAGCTCATCATCTCGCTCGACCTCAACATAGTCTTCGTGGCGTTGCCGGAGATCGGCGCCGGCCTCGGATTTTCAGGCCAGACCCTGCAGTGGGTGGTCAGCGCCTACACCGTCTTCACCGGCGGCTTCCTGCTGTTCGGCGGCCGGGCCGCCGACCTGATCGGCCAGCGCCGCGTCTTCATCTTCGCGCTCTGGCTCTACGCGCTCTCATCTCTGGTCGGCGGCCTCGCCTGGTCGCCGGAAATCATCATCGCGGCCCGCGCCGTGCAAGGCATCGGCGCCGCGTTCCTGTTTCCTGCGACGTTGTCGCTGATCAACCGCCTGTTCGCCGAGGGACCGGAACGCAACCGGGCGCTCGCCGTCTGGGGCGGCGCGGGCGCCAGCGGCCTGACGCTCGGTTCGCTTGCCGGCGGGTTTCTGACCAGCGCCTTCGGCTGGCCGTCGGTCTTCTACGTCAACGTGCTGTTGGCCGGGATCGCCATCATCGCGGCTTTCGCCATCATCCCGCGCGATCGCAAGCGGCACGAGCAGCGCAGCTTCGATCTGCCGGGCGCGCTGACCGTCACCGCCGGCGCGACGCTGCTTGTCTTCACCCTGGTTCAGGGGCCCGAATATGGCTGGGGCTCTGGCGCAATCATCGTCAGCGCAGCACTGGCGGCATTCTTCCTGATCGCCTTCACCGTGATCGAGGCCAACAGCGCCGACCCGCTGATGCCGCTGCGCCTGTTCCACAACCGCAGCCTCGTCGCCGGCATGACGATAACCTTCCTCTACATGGCCACTTTCGGCGCGCTGCCCTACTTCCTCACCGTGCTGCTGCAGAACGTGCACGGCTTCACTGCCTTGCAGACGGGCCTCGCCTTTCTCGTGCCGTCGGTCGCCATCGCCACCGGCACGCAACTCGGCGAGCGTCTGGCAACGCGCTTTTCGACGCGCAGCACCCTGGTCGGCGGCATGATCGTCGGCGCGGTCGGCACAGCATTGATGGTATCAGGCGCGACTGCCGACAGCAGCTATCTGGCCCTCGTACCCGGCCTGATCGTCTCCGGCGTCGGACAAGGCATCGTCTGGACCGCAATGTGGATTGCCGCCGCTTCCGGCGTTGCCCATGACCAGCAAGGCGTCGCCTCGGGGATGGCTTCGACGACGCTCAATGTCGGCAACGCCATCGGCATGGCCGTGCTGATTGCGATTGCGAACAGCCAAATCGGCGAATTGTCCGGCGATGCGTTGAAAATTGCCGTCGCCGACGGCATCCAGGTTGCCTTCCGGCTCGCGGCGGGCGGCATCGTCGTCAGTTTGCTGGCAGCAATAGTGCTTCCGGCAAAGGCTCGATGAGAACAGGCGGCGTCCCGGCCTCGCGCCGCGACGCCTGTCAATTCACCCGGCTGATGCAGAAATCGATGACGTCGATCAGTGCAGACTTCTGCGGCGTCGCCTCGAGCGGCGCCAGCGCGTCGCGGGCTATCTCGCCGAAATGGCGGGCGCGCCCGATGGTGTCGGCAATCGCCCCGTGGCGGAGCATCAGGCCGATGGCCTTTTCCAGCCCGGCATCGTCGGCGGCATTGTCCTCGATGGCGCGTTTCCAGAAGCTGCGCTCGGCCTTGGTGCCGCGCCGATAGGCGAGGATCACCGGCAGCGTCACCTTGCCCTCGCGGAAATCGTCGCCGACGTTCTTGCCGAGATCCTTGCTGGTGCCGCCGTAATCCAGCGCGTCATCGATCAGCTGGAAGGCAAGGCCGAGATTCATGCCGTAGGAGCGGAGTGCTGCGCGATCGTTGCGCGTCGCCTGGGCGATGACCGGGCCGACCTCGGCGGCAGCCGAGAACAGCGCCGCGGTCTTGGCCTTGATCACCGCGAAATGCTCGTCCTCGGTGGTCTCGAGGTTTTTGGCGGCGGCAAGCTGCATCACCTCGCCTTCGGCGATGATCGAAGCAGCGCTGGACAGGATGTCGAGCGCTTCAAGCGAGCCGACATCGACCATCATGCGAAAGGCCTGGCCGAGCAGGAAATCACCGACCAGAACACTGGCCTGGTTGCCCCAGATCATGCGCGCCGTCTTCTTGCCGCGCCGCATGCCGCTTTCGTCGACGACGTCGTCGTGGAGAAGTGTCGCGGTATGCATGAATTCGACCGATGTGGCGAGCTTGACATGGCCGTCGCCGGAATAGCCGAACATCTGGGCCGCGGCGAGCGTCAGCATCGGCCGCAGCCGTTTGCCGCCCGACGAGATCAGATGGTTGGCTATCTCCGGAATCATCTCGACATCGGAGCCGGCCTTCGACAGGATCAATTTGTTGACGCGCCCCATGTCGGCCACGGTCAGGTCGATGAGGTCCTTTATCGAGGCGGCTTCGCGCTTCCCGTTTTCAATGTTGAGAACGACACCCACGGCAAAACTCCCAACCTCGATATGCACGACGGCAACATGGTCCCTGAACAGACTCTAGGGTGTCACCCACCGGCGCGGCAAGAGGCGAATTGGCGCGCCGGCTCTGGTACATGATCACGCCTACGTTTACATCAACGCCGCAAACTGCGAGTTTAGGGCCATGATCTATCGATATGATCGAAATGGTGTGAGGCCATCTGTCCGGATACGCGGAGCGAAGGCGCAGGAAGCCATTCGGCTTTCAAGTCCTTCGCGACAAAGTAGCCGGGCAGATGGACCACATCCTCCGGACGCCGAAACGGCTGCAAGCTGCGTCGTCGAACCGCTCGGCCGGGGGAAAGACCCCGACCTTCACGCTTCTCCTCGCATCTTCTTGCCGTTTCAGGCGCCATTTCGACCATATCGATAGATCATGGCCCTAATCCGATGATAGAGCTCATCCGCACCAACGACGCCGTCATCATTTCGTTTGTCGAATCGCTGATGCGCGATGCCGGCATCGGCTGTTTCGTCGCCGACCAGAACATGAGCGTCCTCGACGGCTCGATCGGCATCCTGCCCCGCCGTGTCATGGTGGACGCCGACAAGGCCGATGCGGCGCGGCGCATCCTGACGGATGCCGGCATCGCTAACGAGATCCGCCAAAGATAATGTCCGCGTCGCCCGCTGCCCTTGTCCCGGACATGCCGGCTCATACGGTCGATGCCTTTCATCGCGGTCGCTTCTGGCTGGTGCAGCCGAGAAAGGCGGGCCACCGCGCCGGCATGGATGCGATGATGCTGGCGGCTGCCGTGCCGTCCTCCTTCGCCGGGCGGCTTGCCGATTTTGGCGCGGGCGCTGGTGCGGCCGGCCTGGCGGTCCTGTCGCGCTGCCCCGGTGCCGCGGCCGTGCTCATCGAGCGTTCCCCGGAAATGGCGGCCTTCGCCACCACCACGCTTGCCCACCCCGGCAATGCGCATCTCAGCGACCGCGCCTCGGTGCTCGTCGCCGATGTCGCGCTGTCGGGCCGGGCGCGAACGGCCGCCGGACTTGAGGACAACAGCTTCGATTTCGTCATCATGAACCCGCCGTTCAATGCCGCCGAGGATCGCGCGACGCCCGATCCGCTGAGAAAGGCCGCGCATGTCTCGGAGGATGGGCTGTTCGACAGCTGGATCCGCAGCGCGGCCGCGGTGGTCAGACCGGGCGGCGGGCTGGCCGTCATCGCCCGGCCGGAACAGCTCGGCGCCATCCTCGATGCCATCGCCGGCCGCTTCGGCGATGCCGAGATGCTGGCCGTCCATCCTCGCCCCGAAGCGGCGGCGATCCGCATCGTCGTCCGGGCAGCACTCGGCGCACGCGGCAAACTGTCGATCCAACCACCGCTGATGCTGCATGCCTATTCAGGCAATGGCCCTTCGGAGCGGGCAGAGCTGATCAATAACGGGCTGGCGTCGCTTTTCGGAGACTGATCCATTCTGATTGCCGGGGTGACGGCATTGCCGTTGCCCGGCGAATTCCTACATGCCTCAAGCAAATCGACCGGAGACCGCCCCCTCGTGAAACGCCTTTTCAACCGCCTGCTGCCGAAATCCTGGCGCTCCGCCGTCGTCACCATTCCGGTCATCCGCCTGCACGGCACCATCATGCCCGGCGGCGGCCAGTTCCGGCCGAGCCTGTCGCTCGCTTCCACCGCCGGCCTTCTCGAAAAGCTGTTTTCCTTCGACGCGCCGGCGGTCGCCATCTCGATCAACTCGCCAGGCGGCTCGCCGGTGCAGTCGCGGCTGATCTTCAGGCGCATCCGCGACCTGGCGAGCGAGAAGAACAAGAAGGTCCTGGTTTTCGTCGAGGACGTGGCGGCGTCGGGCGGCTACATGATTGCGGTCGCCGGCGACGAGATCTTTGCCGACCCGTCCTCCATCGTCGGCTCGATCGGCGTGGTGTCGGCCTCGTTCGGCTTTCCGGAGCTGTTGAAGAAGATCGGTATCGAGCGCCGCGTCCACACCGCCGGCCAGAACAAGGCGGTGCTCGACCCGTTCAAGCCGGAAAAGAAGGAGGACGTCGAGCGCCTGAAGGCGCTGCAACTGGAGGTCCACGAGACCTTCATCGACCTCGTCAAGGACAGGCGCGGCAGCAAGCTCAAGGACGATCCCGACCTGTTCACCGGCCTGTTCTGGACGGCCAAGAAGGGGCTTGAACTCGGGCTGGTCGATGCGCTCGGCGACATGCGCAGCGTGCTGAAGAGCCGTTTCGGGCCGAAAACCCAGCTCAAGCTGATCACCGCGCCGCGCGGCCTGTTCGGCCGCTTCGGCCTGTTCGGCTCGAGCTTTTCGGCGCCCGATGTCGCCGCCGCCGCGGCAAGCGGCGTCATCGATGCGGCGGAAGAGCGCGCGCTGTGGGCGCGCTTCGGGCTTTGAAAAGCCGGTGAAAGCGTCTAGCATTAATCATCAACCGACCCGACCGGCGGCCTTGCCGGCCTTGCGAGGGAGGAGTTTGACATGCCGCAGATCATTTTCTTCGCCGTCGTCGGCATTGCCGCCTATTTCGGCTACCGCTCCTTCGTCAGGGAAGCCGAGCGTGTGACCGCCAAGGTGCGGCGTACCGAAAAGCAGGCCGCCAACGGTACAATGGGAACATTGGTCAAGGACCCGAAGACCGGCGAATACCGTCTGGCCAAGGATTGACCGTCGTCCCCCTCGCGGCCGAGCCAGTGAACGCCGAGGCCAGCATCCGGGCGTCGCATGCGCACGCCAAGATAAATCTCGCGCTGCACGTCACCGGCCAGCGCGCCGACGGCTATCACACGATCGAAAGCCTGGCTGTGTTCACGCGCTTCGGCGACCGCATCGAAACGGAACTTGCCGACAGCGATGGGTTTTCCATGTCCGGCAAATACGCCTCCGCGGTGCCGGTCGACGACAATAATCTGGTGGTGAGAGCGCGCGATGCACTGCGGCGCGAGGCCGGTCCCCAGCACGCACCGGCTGTCGCCATCAGGCTCGAAAAGAACCTGCCGGTCGCGTCCGGTGTCGGCGGCGGGTCGAGCGATGCGGCGGCTGTGCTGCGCGCCCTGGTCCAGACCTGGAGGCTCGACATCGGCGATGCCGAACTGGCGCGGATCGGCCTGTCGCTCGGCGCCGACGTGCCGATGTGCCTCGCAGCCAGACCGCTGATAGCCCGCGGCATCGGCGACGAGCTGACGCTCGTGCGGGGTTTCCCGGCGCTGGGTCTGGTGCTCGTCAATCCCGGCACTGCCGTCTCGACGGCCGACGTGTTCGAGGCGCTTGGCCGCCGCGACAATGCGGGGCTGCCGCCGCTGCCGCGCAACCTCGACTTCCACAGCATCCGCAACTGGCTGGAGATCACCCGCAACGACCTCGAGCCTGCGGCGCGCGCAATCCAGCCCGCCATCGGCAAGGCGCTTTCCGTGCTCAACAAGGCCGGAGCCGGTTTTGCCAGGATGTCCGGTTCAGGCGCCACCTGCTTCGGGCTGTTCGAGACCGGCAATGTGGCCAAGCGCGCGGCCATCGATATCCGCGGCCGCCATCCCGACTGGTTTGTCGCGGCGACGCGAAGCGTGACATCGGAGGTTGATGCCCATGGCCAGGATTGACGAGAGCCGCCCCTTCGTTCCCGTGCGCATCGCGGTACTGACCGTTTCCGATACGCGCAGCCTCGCCGACGATAAATCCGGGCAGACGCTGGCCGACCGCATCGCCGAGGCCGGCCATGTCCTGGCCGCCCGCGACATCGTCACCGACGACCGCGACAAGATCCGCGATAAGGTCCTGGGCTGGTCGAAGGACGATGCGATCGATGTCGTCATCACCACCGGCGGCACCGGCTTCACCGGCCGCGACGTGACGCCGGAAGCGCTGGAGCCGATCTTCGAAAAGCGCATGGACGGCTTTTCCGAAGTGTTCCACCGCATCTCCTACGACAAGATCGGCACTTCGACGATCCAGAGCCGGGCAACCGGCGGCGTCGTCAATGCCACCTTCGTCTTCGTGCTGCCGGGCTCGCCCGGCGCCTGCAAGGACGCCTGGGACGGCATTTTGAAGCCGCAGCTCGACTACCGGCACATGCCCTGCAACTTCGTCGAGATCATGCCGCGGCTGGACGAGCATTTGCGGCGCGGCTGAGACGAACCGAGGTATCAGCCAAGCGACCTCGGTTTAGCGAATGACCGGCTCGCCGTGAAAACGCCGGCGCGAGGGCGGCGAGACGCCGAAGCCAACCTCCATCATCAGCCGCGGCGTGCGCGTCGGCACGGTGCCCATATGGAAGCCGAACGGATCCTCGACAAAGCCGAGGCCGGCCGGCCCGGTCAGCATGACCGGGCTCTGCTCGCCGTAGACGCCCAGCACCTCTTCCGCCGAATGGCCGACCAGCAGCGTCAGCTGATGCTTCAGGATGCGGCGGTTGTGGGAGCCGCGGACATAGACATGCGGCCCAGTGTCGGCGTCGACCGGCACCAGGTAGAAAAAGAATTTCAGCATGCGCCAGTCGTCGAGGTCGAAATGGTATTTGCCGAGCGAGGCCATGTTCTTGTCGGCGTCCGAGACGCCACCGGTCGGAAAGCTCCACCAGACGCGGGTGGTGATCAGCTTGGCCTGGCTGCCGAGATAGTGCGCTGCGATATCGAGAAGCAGCGGATCGCGCTGCACGGCGACCGCAGCGTTGCAGTCGAGGACCCGTTCGAAATAGTGACCGCTGAGCAGCGGGCGGCCGAAATGCTTTTCGGCATCGGCGTGTTTTTCGGGCAGGAATTCCAGCCGACGGTCGAAATTGCCGAAGCATGGCGTGCGCTCGGCGAAGCGGACAATCTCCTCATGGATGGCGGCCGGCAGCATCAGGCCCGAATAGAGCCCCTCCGTCCGCAGCGCGCCGACGACGGCATCGCGATCGACGCCGGCGAACATCGTTTCACCGACATTGCGCGCCGGCGGAACGGGCTTTGCACCGCGCCAGTGCAGGCGCCGCGCCGGCATGGTGCGGGCCAGCATGAACATCGGCAGCCATGCCGGATTCTCGCGAAGGTCGGAAAGATAGGTCGGGATGCGGGCGGCGATGCGGCGCAGCGTGCCGCCGTTTCGTGCGATCGCCTCGAGGCTTGCAGCGCCGGACTTGTCAGGGCTTGAAAGGGTCATCGGGGTCCTCAAAAATGTCGAGGGAACAGCATCGACGTTAGTCGTCGCCGCTCCGGCACACCCCAAACCCTATTCGCCCATATCGCCGGGAATGGTAACCCCCGGCCAGATTTTGTGCAATGCACAATAAACGACGACCCGCCAGAAAATGTGCTTAGGCGGAGTTCCCATAACCGGGACGGTAAGCCGTCACTTCCGCGGCGCGACCCAGATCTCGGCGTGGAGCCTCCTGGTCGCCAGGCCGCGGGCGATCGCTTCGGCGCTGCGGGCGTTCTTCGACAGCGCCGCGGCCTGACGCTTGCTGATCACCAAGCCTTCGGCGAGAGCGCGATTTCCGGCAAAGACGCGCGACAGGAACGGCGTGCGGCTGCCGCGTGCCCGCGAGAACCGCGCCGCCATGGTTTGCCTGGCGGTATGGGCGACGACCTCGTCGATCCAGCCCTCTCCCAGCCGCGCGCCCGGTTCCAGCAAGAGCAGCCAGTCGCCCTTGGCCTGCCTGATGCCGGCGGCGATGCCGCCGCTGACATAGTGGCAGCCGGCATGTTCGGCGACGCGGTGCGTCTGATCGGTCGAGCCGGTGTCGCAGACGAGAACGTCGCGCACCACGCCTTCGACCGCGCCGCCGATCAGCGAGGCGAGCGTGCGGGCAAGGCCCTCCTCGTCATTCAGGGTTTCGATCAGGACGCTGAGCATGTTTAGCCGAATAGCGGAAAGCGGTGGGTAGCGCCAGTTTTTGCGGCGCACCGCGAGAAAGTTCTTGCTTTGTTCTCATCGATACGATAGGAATACATTCATGAGCAGAGCGATTCGACAGCGGGCGGACAGTCCCTGGGAAAGGGCCAAGATGGAACAGATCGTGCGTGCCGATATTGCAGCCTTCGGCGCTGGCAGGGCCGAAATGGCGAATGCGATGATCGAGCAGAGCGGCATGCGTGTCCGTCCGGACCGCAACCGCGGCAGGTCGGCGGGCATCAATCCGTCCGGCCGTTTCGAGCCGGTCAGCCGACACGTGTTCGACGATGGATGGAATTCGCTGGAGGAGCTGCCGCCGTTCAAGACCGAGGTACAGGTCGAGAAGCCGCGCACCATCATCACGCGCAACGAATCGCCCGACATCTCCTTCGACCGCTCGATCAATCCCTATCGCGGCTGCGAACATGGCTGCGTCTATTGTTTCGCGCGGCCGACGCACAGCTTCATGGGTCTGTCGCCGGGGCTGGATTTCGAATCGAAGCTGTTTGCCAAGCCGGATGCGGCGCGGCTGCTCGACAAGGAATTGTCCAGGGATAATTACCAGCCGCGCACCATCGCCATCGGCACCAACACCGATCCTTATCAGCCGATCGAGAAGCAATACCGGATCATGCGCGAGATCCTCGAAGTGCTGGAGGCGCGCGGGCATCCGGTCGGCATCGTCACCAAATCGGCGCTGGTGACACGCGATATCGACATTCTGTCACGCATGGCCGAACGCGGGCTGGCCAAGGTGGCATTGTCGGTGACGACGCTCGACCGCATGCTGGCGCGCACCATGGAGCCACGCGCGTCGACGCCGACCAAGCGGCTGGAGGCGATCAGGCAGCTTTCGGACGCCGGCATTCCGGCCTCGGTGATGGTCGCGCCGATCATCCCCGGACTGACCGACCCGGAAATGGAGCGCATCCTCGATTCGGCGCAGGCAGCGGGCGCGCGTGAAGCCGGCTATGTGCTGCTGCGCCTGCCGCTGGAGGTCGCGCCGATCTTCAAGGACTGGCTGCTGCGCCACTATCCCGACCGCTATCGCCACGTCATGTCGCTGATCCGTTCGATGCGCGACGGCAAAGACTACGATTCGGAATGGGGCAAGCGCATGAAAGGCTCCGGTCCCTATGCCTGGCAGATCGGCCGGCGTTTCGAGATAGCTGCCAAACGGCTCGGCCTCAACGCCGAGCGGCGCTCGCTCAGGACCGACCAGTTCGTCCCCGCCGCCAAGGCTACCGAGCAGCTGATGCTGCTGTGACAAAGCGTCTCGCGCCAGCCGCTTGAAGCGGCCGCAGCAGGCGAAAAATCCCGTCCGGCCTGTCCTGTCCCCGGGCTTGCAGACGGTAGCCCCCTCCTGGTCCGGTGCCCCGCCCGACCCGGAGGGGACTTGCGGAGAATCGGAGCCGATGCGAACCTCGCCGCACCATGGCTCGCCCGCGTTCCGATTCTCCGCTTCTCTTCGAAATCGTCGAGAAACCCGACTTCTCGTTCGAGACGAGGGCGATGGCCGAAGGCCTTTGGCCGGTGGCGGGGATGGACGAGGCCGGCCGCGGCCCGCTCGCCGGGCCGGTGGTGGCGGCAGCGGTGGTGCTCGATCCCGCCAACATCCCCGATGGCCTCGATGATTCCAAGCGGCTGACGCATTTGCAGCGTGAGGCGCTGTTCCTGAAAATCCTCGGCTCCGCGCTCGCCGTATCGATGGCGTCGGTCAGTGCCGAAGGCATCGATGCCTCCAACATCCTCAAGGCCAGCCTGGAGGCGATGCGCCGTGCCGTGGCCGCCCTGTCAATCCGGCCGAAGCTGGCACTGGCCGACGGCCGCGACGTGCCGCCCGGCCTGCCCTGCGAGGGCAAAGCACTGATCAAGGGCGACCAGCGCTCGCAGTCGATCGCCGCAGCCTCGATCGTCGCCAAGGTGATGCGCGACCGCATGATGTGCGGCTGCGGCAGCCATCATGCGCGTTACGGCTTCGAATTGCATATGGGCTACGCCACTGTGCGCCATCGCACGGCGATCGATCTGCATGGACCAGTGGCGCGGCTGCACCGCGCCTCCTTCGCGCCGTTCCGGTTCGGCGGCACCGAGGTGCTCGAGGAAGAGGGTTTTTCGGGTTTGGATTGAGCGATTCGGCAAGGTGTGATCTCCCCCCTCGAGGGGGAGATGGCCGGCAGGCCAGAGGGGGTCGCCTCGCGTGAAGCAGTTGTGTGCGTCAAGTTCTGCAAAAATGGCGTGGCATTGCGGTGACGTTGGCGTGTCCGCCGCGCAGCCCCCGTGTTTAGCGGA
>NZ_JAMYOL010000017.1:0-99888 GCF_040319815.1 Mesorhizobium sp. M0854 | reverse complement strand
CCGTCTCAAACCGAACCGTCGCGCGCTTCTGCGCCCTCAACTCCCGACGCCAATGCTGCACCCGAAGCTCCACCGAGCGAAGCCCAATGACGATCCCATGTTCGCTCGCCAGTTCCTCTCCCTGCATCGTTCTCGACAATGCAGGAATCGCCGAAATCTCAACCGTCATCCATGCCTCCTCTCATAACCGAGGGGGTCAGTTCTTCATTTCGTCAGGGGTTCAGTTTCTCAATTCGCCCGACACGTCGTAGGAGACGATGGCCTTCCGGTTTGTTTAACTGCCGTCAATGACGATGCGCTCCGGTCGGCCATGGCGCGCAAGCGCCTTCCGAAGAAAGCGCTTTGCTGCCGCTAGGTAAGGAGAAATTGACTTTGTCACCAACGCCGTCGATCGCATGGTACAGATAACCCCCTGGCCCCGGGACGTTGATATATAGGTCTCACCCATATGCCACCCGCCGCCGAGAGCCCGCTTGCGTCAGTTAAACCGCTTCGGCAGAAGCGCTGAGAAGTAAATGACCAGCGGTGGATTGACGAATGGTCAACGCTGACGCCGCGCTCGGCCATAATCTCCTTCAAATCCCCCAAGGCTCAGACGTAGCCAGATAGCAGCGCACGCAAAGCAGGATCACTGATCGTTTCGAAATGCCGTCCTTTGAACATGACGCAATCTCCAGAAGGCGGGGAACTCCTCATGCCCTCAACCCACTACCGGAAAGTTTGCACCGGAACCAGGAGAAGGGCTAGGTCGAGAACCAGATCGGGCTGATGCGCGAGTGCTTCTTCACGCCGGCTTCGTTTTAGCCTGTGACACCGCCTGTCAGATTAAGTCTAAATTTTTACAGGTCAAACCAGCGTCCCGGGAACATCGCACCCCTCCGACATTGGTTGAGACGCTCCGTTCACACCGCCGGCACTCAAAACGTTGCAACAGATCCTTCAAATAACTTTACAGAATCTTTGCGACCGCAAATCGCTGACGATGGTACCTTCACCGCAAAGCGTGACGCCAAGCACAGCTAAAAAGCTGCTGCCGATTCACGCTCGGATCCGCAGAGCCCGCAACGGAGGTCGATGCCAGTGGCAAGAAGAGCGCTCATCCTGGTTGAAGGTCATAGGGGTAATGGTCTGAGATACGTCCAAGCGATCCAGCGTCTTGGTCTCCAGCCAATTACCCTGTCGGCTAATCCAGCTCGCTACGACTATCTTGCGGCGGAAAGGCTTGAGGCAATCCGGGTCGATACGGACAATCTCGATGCGCTGATCCACGAATGTTCCCTGCTGCGTGCGAGCTATGACTTTGCTGGCATTACTGGCTTTACGGACGTCGACGAGTCGGTCTATGCAACAGTTGGCAAACTCTGCCAGCATTTCGATCTACCAGGACCGGACCCCGCATCGATCGAACGATGCTGCGACAAATTCAATCAGCGTCAGCTCCTCGCGGAGGCAGGCGTGCCAATACCTGCTTATCGTCTGGCAGCGAATGCGAGGGAGGTTGAAAGGTCTGCCGCGGAGATCGGCCTGCCAGTGATTCTTAAGCCAGCCGCAGGCAGCGGCAGCAGCGGTGTCCGATTGTGCCGCAACATCGATGAGTTGGCCGAACATACGACCTATCTGTTGGGCGAGAAGCACCTATGCCGGTCTTCGCCGAGGATACTGGTCGAAGAATTCGCACAAGGCCCATTCTATAGTGCTGACATAATGGGAAATGAAGTCGTTGGGATTGAGGCCGCTGACTTCGATCGCCCACCGCATTTTGTCTTTCGTGAATGCATCTTTCCGGCTCCGCTAACTGATGACGAGTACAAACACATCGCCGATGTTTCGCTGAGATGTTTGCAAGCTCTCGGCCTCGGCTGGGGGCCAACGAATATTGAATTCCGGTGGACGAAGCGTGGCCCGGTCGTCATTGAGGTGAATCCGCGTCTTCCGGGTGGGGCCAATCCCAAACTGGCTCGGCTGGCTTACGGTGTCGATCTTATCAACGAGCATATCAAGCTTGTCATCGGCGAGGAGTGGGACTTGCGCAGAAGGCAATCGCACGTTGCGGCCGCGCGGTTCCTAAATCCTGATCGCGACGGCATCCTAAATTGGATCGATGGCGACACTCGCGCGGCTGCCATACCAGGTGTCGCCGAGGTCAAAATTTATGTTGAACCCAAGACGCCGATCGTCAGAAAAGGCGATCACCGAGATACGATCGGACACGTCATCGCCGCTTCAGATAGCCAAGCTCAGACGGAGGCGATACTTCAGCGTGCCGTCGACTTAATCGCTTGGTCGATCACACCATTTTCGGCCCTTAGCGAACAGGGACAATCAGCGGCCCGCAATCTCCCCGCACCAGTGGAGGTGGCGCAAGATAAGGGATGATCGTCGCCGAAATTTGGTGCAATCGAGAGCAGGAGAGGGACGCAGGACGATGAGGGTGCTCTGGCGGTCCGTGAGGAATCTCGATCAGGCTGATTTTGGCTGAGGGATGGATGTTTTGGATGGCGAAGCCACCAACACTGCCCACTCGATGTGGGACCAGTCTGAGCGTCGACTTTTCTTGGAACAGGACGGTGGCACGTCGGTTAAGTGACGTAAGCTGGAGAACACGTACAGATATCCACATGATCAACGCAGCCAACTAACGACATTGTAAAATTTAGAAATGTACAATGTTACACGTTCAGAAGTTCTTGGCAACTTACACAACTTTATGCATTGCGGTTAAATGATGAAGCTTTGGCGATGCGGGTCCGCCGATGACCGCACGGAGAGTCTAGCACCCGCAGATCAGTGCATCAGTGTGACAGTGACAACATCCAGCCCAAATGGCTGCGGAGGAGACACTATGGAACGCCCGCGGATGACTGCGGTCTCTCAACTTCGAGGGCTGCCAACCAAAGTGTCCAACCAGTTTTCTTTGGGCCCGTCGATGCATTTCCCCGAGGCAGCCAGGGAGGCGTTTGCGGTCGAGTTCGGCCGATTTCTCGACCAGACCGTTGGCATTGCTCAATCCGAGCGGTTGTTCGACCTGTTATCTGCTTTTGCCCTGAACTTTGATTGCCCGTGGATAGCCTATGGATCCCTTGCACCCGGTCAAAGAGGTTTAAAGCTGATCCGACGCGATCCGGCGGTCATGCTGAATTGTCCTGATGGATGGCAGGAGCGCTATTTAGAAATGGGTTATGACAGGATAGACCCCATCATGAAGACGAGTCGAAAGCGAGCAGATGCCTTTCGATGGAGCGAGGTGTACAACGACGGAAGCACGACTGAAGACGAACGGCGCGTTTTCGACGAGGCCGCAACGTTCGGCTTAAGGTCAGGCATTAGCGTTCCATTGCACGGCCCCGAGGGCAGCTTTGCGATCATGAGCTTTGCTCGACCTTGGAACCGCGAATTTCAAAATCGAACAATCACATACTTGCAACTTGCCGCGTTACATTTCCATCTGAGGGTCGCGAAATTCGCGAATTCGGCTGGAATCGAGGGCGCTCCTAACCTTTCTCTAAGAGAAAAAGAGTGTATTCTGTGGACGGCGAGAGGGAAATCATCGTGGGAAATAGGAAAGATTCTAGGAATATCCCTAAATACGGTCAATTTTCATATAAAGAACGTGAAGCAAAAATTGGATGCCTCTAGCAGAACCCTCGCGGCTATAAAGGCAGTAAACTTCGGAATTATCGAGTTGTAACGAGCGTCATCAAAGAAGACAAGCCTAATTCACGGTCCGGGTGTTCCGACGAGGCAAGAGGAACGCACGTCTCAACATCGGTTGCGCTAAAGGTTTCCTTGAACCTGCGTCTTCGCGGCTTTGGCCGCATTATGGCTCCAGATCGGAAAGGTTGACGGCCAGCAGCGGTGCACACTAACACTGATACGTCCGATTGATCTGCAAAGAAATATAATTGCCTGCGATCTCCCGACGCTGTTCTTGCCGTGCCGCTTTCTTTCTCAAAATTCGCGATCGCGTAGCCGATGGTCTCCGAGAATGGAGGTCCGGCACAGGACAAGTCGCGAATGGCTCCCCGTGGATCTCGAATTGGGCGGGCATACCTCGCACAAATACTGGAGCAGAACGGTACATCGAGCAAATGTGCAGACGGCGTTCGTCATCAAGTAGGGTGAGGACAGCACACCGGTGGCTGCGCGCCTTTCGATCTCTCAGAAAATGCGCATGCCGGTAAAGGCCAGCAAGCCGCCCCGTTTGTCTGGCTGCCGTCAATGACGATGCGCTCCGGTCGGCCATAGCGCTTAAACGCCTTCCGAAGAAAGCACTTTGCTGCCGCTAGATCGTGGTGACGCCAAAGAAGAAGTCGACTGTGTCACTGTCGCAGGCGAAGACCGTAGGCCAGGTAGCCGCGCACCCAAAGCAGAATCACTGTCGTGCCGAAATGCCGTCCTTTGCGCATGACGCAATCTCCAGAAGTCGGAAAGCTCTCCTTATCCCCTCAACCTATTATCGAAAAGTATGCAAACGGAACCAGGAGAAGGGCTAAGTCGAGAACCAGGTCGGGCTGGCGCGCAAGCGCTTTTTCGCGCCCGGATTCGCTTTGGCCTATGACACCGTCTGTCAGATTAGGTTTAACCTTTACAGGTCACATTAGCGTCCCTTGAACATTGCACCCTCCGCAATTCGTCGAGACGCTCCGTGCCGCGCCGCGGGTAACAAAAACGTTGCAATAGATCCTTCAAATAACTTTACGAAATCTTTGCGCCCGCAGATCGCTGGCAATGGTAGGTCACCGCAAGGTCTGAGGTCAGGCACGACGCTCAGACCGCCGCACAGCACGCAACGGAGGTCGACGCCAATGGCAAAAAGAGCGCTTATCCTGGTTGAAGGTACAAGGGCCAATGGTCCGCGTTTCGTCAGAGCGGCTCGGCGTCTTGGTCTTCATCCAATTACCCTGTCGGCTGATCCAACTCGCTACGACTATCATGCGCCGGAAAGCATTGAGGCAATCCGGGTGGATACAGACAATCTCGATGCGCTGATCCACGAATGTTCCCGGCTGCGTGCGACCTATGACATTGCCGGCATTACGTCCCCCTGGGAGCCGGTCTATGCGACCGTTGGCAAGCTCTGCCGCTATTTCAATCTACCGGGACCGAACCCTGAATCCATTGAACGATGCTGCGACAAATTCACTCAACGTCAGCTCCTTGCGGAGGCCGGCGTTCCAATACCTGCTTATCGTCTGGCAGCGAATGCGAGGGAGGTTGAAAGCGCTGCCGCGGAGATCGGCCTGCCGGTGATTCTTAAGCCAGCCGTAGGCACCGGCAGCAGCGGTGTCCGATTGTGCCGCAACGCCGATGAGGTAGCCGAACATACGACCTATCTGTTGGGCGGGAAGCACATATGGCGGTCTTCGCCGAGGATACTGGTCGAAGAATTCGCACAAGGCCCTTATTATTGCGCCGAGATAATGGGAAATGAAGTCATTGGGATTGGTGCCGCCGAGTTCGGCCCCCTACCGCATTTCGTCGGTCGCGAGACCATCTTTCCGGCCCCACTGACTGATGACGAGCATGAACGTATCGCCGATGTTTCGCTGAGCTGTTTGCAGGCTCTCGGCCTTGGCTGGGGGCCTACATGCATTGAATTTCGGTGGACAAAGCGTGGCCCAGTCGTCATCGAAGTCAATCCGCGTCTTGCGGGTGGAACCAATCCTCGGCGGGTTCAGCTGGCTTACGGTATCGATCTCATCACCGAGCACATCAAGCTTGTCATCAGCGACAAATGCGATTTGCGCAGAAGGCATTCGCAGACTGCAATCGCGCGGCTCCTAGTTCCTGATCGCGATGGCATCCTCGACTGGATAGGTGGCGACAGTCGGGCCGCTGCCATATCAGGTGTCGCGGAGGTCAAGTTGTATGTTGAACCCAAGAGGCCGATCGTCAGGAAAGGCGATTACCGAGACTGCATCGGACATGTCATCGCCGTTTCACCCAGCTTTGCTCAGACCAAGGCCATACTCCAGCATGCTGTCGACTTAATCGATTGGTCGATCACACCATTTCCGCCCCCTGATGAGGAATGTTCTGCGGCCTTTACACCTGCACCAGCGCAGGTGGCGCCAGGTAAGAGGTGATCGTCGCTAAACACTGGTGCATCGAGAGGGATGGGTTTTTGATGGGATCGTCAGCCTGGACAAGATCAAGCCGCATTGTCCGCAAGCGGCCAACGACTATCTCACGGCGCGCGGCTATATTACGCAGCGCGTTGCACGTTGTCCCAATGCGCTGCGGAACCGAAGAATCCAGTCGCTGCGTAGTCGCCGCACTTACCCAATTCGTGAAAAGCTAGACTAGTCATGTCGAAACCCCCGTTTGAAAAGATCGCCTTGGTCGGCATCGGCCTGATCGGCTCTTCGCTGGCGGATCTGCCCATGCGCATCTGATCCCGAATTGCCCGCATGCCGACCTGGTTGGCGGCCGCGGGCGGACGAACTCCAGAGAATGGTGGATCAGGTGCACGATGCAGGTCTGCACCACGGTCTGGGGAAAGACGGCGCTGATCGCCTCGAGAAAGCCCTTCAGGCCATCGACGACGGCAATGAGGATGTCGCCGACGCCGCGGTTCTTCAATTCGTTCATGTAGACGGCTTTGTTGCGCACGAAGCCCTCGTCCCGGATTTTGACCCGGATCGCGTCGAAGAAGACGAGCGGATAGACCGCGTCGGGCGGCCTGTTCTGCCATTTCGCCACCTCCTCCAGGATCGCGTCGGTGACGGCCGAGATCAGGTCCGGCGACACGTCGATGCCGTAGAGCTCCTCACATGCCCGCGGATCTCGCGCACGCTCATCCCGCGCGCATACATGGAGATGACCTTGTCGTCGAAGTCTGCGGCGCTGGCATTTGGCGATCAGCTTCGGATCGAAGGTCCCGGCCCGGTCGCGCGGGATCGAAAGCGTCATCTTCGACGTGCCCGTCAGAACCAATTTCTTCGAATGGCCGTTGCGGCGATGGCAGCGCCGCCGGCGCGTTCGTCCTCGAGATGCTCGTCGAGTTCGGCGTCCAGAATGCGCTCCGAAAGCGCCTTCTTCAGGTCATCGAGTAGCCTGTCCTCGGCGAACACCTCGTCGGGATCGCGGCCGGCAAGCAGTTGGTCCAGAAGTTCCTTGTCGATAGCCATGTGAGATTCTCTCCTTTCCATCATCATGGCCTCAGGCACAGAATTCCTGACGGTCCCGCTCGGAACACGCGGAAAAGCCGGCTTCTTCAACAGCCCCCGAGTTCATTTCGCCCGCAACGTGCTGGCGCATGCCGGCAAGAGCGGCCGCCGCGTCGTCTCGGCCTACATCGCCACCACGCGCGCTATATCCAGTGATGCAGACGTAGCTCCGTATCACAGAGGACTACCAGCATTAGTAGGTTCGTTGTTCCCGTTATCTCGCGGGTACCGGGAAAATCGCCTTGCCGAGGCTTCGCAGCCGATGCCGAGATCGGCGCCGGCCGTCACACAGCATTGGCCGAACTGCGCAAGTTGCTGTCGTTCCCGCTCCTTGGCTTCGACACTGACAACGACAGCGTCTTCATGAACGAAAGCGTTCATGAGTATTGCTTGCGCGATAATATCGAACTCACCCGTTGCCGCATCAGGCATTTGTCGAGCAGAAGAATGGTGCGATCGTGCGTAAGATCGTTGGATACCGGCGCTTCGAGGGACTGCAGGCCGCATGGGAGCTGGCCAAGCTTTATTCATCAATGCGGTTGTTCATCAATTTCTTTCAACCGTCATTTAAGTTGAAAGAAAAGCATCGAGACGGAGCCAAGGTGATCAAGCGGCATCATCGCCCCGCGATACCCTATCAGCGGCTGCTTGACGATGCACGCACGCCGGGGGATTCGCGCCTTCGCCTCTAGGCAATGTACCAATTTCAGGTCCACCAGAGAACAAGATCTGGCCGCGCAAACCCGAAAAAGCTGTTCAGCACTAGGCGACGCTTTCCGTTGCCTGATTGACCGGTGACCCCGTGAACGAAACCGCCATCGATCAGGCCGATATCCCCCGCCCTGAGCTGGAAGTCGCGACAAGGAACGCCCTCGAGATAGGCTGCCGAATAGGGATATCCCGTGGTCTCCACACCTTGAGACTTTCGGTCGGTGACTGTCGGCTTGTGGCTCCAGAGCCGCAGATTGCCACCTTCCTCGGGCATGCTGGGATAGAAGTTGAGTGCTGCGACGGTGTTGTGCGCCACCGCAGAAAGCTCGTAATCGTTCCCAGCACATAACACTTGAGCGACGTCGTCGTGGGGGTCCAAGGAGAATGTGCCGCTGCCAGACCAGCTGAGAGCGCGACAAATATTAGCCTGACCGTGCTCCGAACGGGCCAGCCGCAATTCAATGCCCTGTTTGCGAAGCTCGCGCTTCAACGCGTCGAACAATGCTCGGACCGGATCAACCAGATTCTCAAAAAGGGCGTCCACGTACGGTCGCGCAGTTTCCGCCTCTGCGAAATAGGTGGCTGCATCCTTCCTGTAGTGGGATGCGCCGACATATTGTCCGGGGACGCCATCCTTACGCTCCTTGAGACCGGGACTGCCACTGAAGTTCGCGGTGATCTCCTCGGCTATTTCGGTGCTGAAAGCTTGCCTGATGTGCAGAGCGGTGATCTCACCTTTCAGGACTGAGATGATGTCCGCAGTGCTGATCGAGCCGGTTCGTTCTCTGATCGCAACAGGCGAGGTGGCTGGGGCTTGGGATACTTGATTAGTCTCCATTGGCTTGCTCCTTTAGTGCGTGATCAAGGATGGCGATGCCATGATCGAGTTCGTCATCGGTGATGGTTATCGGTGGGAGGACTTTGATGACGTCGCGATTTGGTCCTGAAGATTCGATCAGCAGGCCATTTTCGAAGGCGACATCGTGCACACGGCCGACAACAGCCTGTGATCGACACTTGAGACCGGCCATCAGACCGCGGCCGCGCTTTTGTTCGATGCAATTTGGAAATTTTGCAACGAGGTTATCAAGGTCTCTTTGCAGTTTGGCGGCCGTCCGCTCGACGCCAGCAGTAAACTGCCTGTCGGACCACATTTTGCACATGGCCCGTGCAGTCACAAAGGCGAGATTGTTGCCTCTGAAAGTCCCGCTATGTTCTCCGGGTTTCCATATGTCCAGGTCGGGGCGAATCAGAACAATGGAGAACGGACTACCTGAACCGCTTAGGGATTTCGAAAGGCATACGATATCGGGTTCGATTTTCGCGAATTCAAATGAGAAAAAATCGCCCGTTCGTCCCGCACCGGCCTGAATATCGTCAACGATCAAAACAACGCCGTGCTTGCGGCAAATCCGCTGAATTTCTGCCAGCCAAGCAGCAGATGCAGTGTTCATGCCGCCTTCTGCCTGGATGGTCTCCAGAATGATTGCGGCTGGCTTTTCTATGCCGCTCCCTGTGTCGCCCAATACGGTGTCGATGTAGTTCGCGGAATCGAAAGCTTGGGTAGGGTAGCCGTCGTAGGGGACACGGATCACATCGTGGCGGGCAACGCCGCCCAGTTCCCTTGTTGACGCCGAACCAGATACTGCCAGAGAGCCGAGCGACATCCCATGGAAGGCGTTTGTGAAGGCCATTACGCTCGAGCGGCCGGTATATTTTCGCGCGAGGGCCAACGCCGCTTCGTTTGCGTTTGTGCCGGTCGGCCCAGGAAATTGTATCTTATAAGAAAGGTCTCTGGGCTTCAGGATCGAATCTACAAACACCTCAATAAAGTCCCGCTTCGCCGCCGTATACATATCAAGCGACAGGAGAATGTTCTCGCCAACGAGATATTCGATTGCCGGTGCAATAATATTCGGGTTGTTGTGTCCGTAGTTGAGTGCGCCGGACCCCACAAGGAAATCGATATATGGCTTACCGGCCTCGTCCCAGATTGTCGCTCCAAGGGCCTTCGTAAAGACTGCGGGAAACGACGGCCCGTACCGACGAACGTTAGATTCATGAGCCGCAAAAACGTCGGTGTTCATTTCAGGATCCTCTGCATGTCGCGTCGCGTTCAACGAGAGAGTGATTAAATGCGTTTCGTTGGTCGCGCTTGTTCTTCAGTTTCAGTAGAAGATCGGAACGGTCCGGACGGAACTTTGGACGGTCGTGACCTCCCAGGAATGTGTTCGTAATGCCGACACGCTCCTCAAAAGGGTTCGCGACAAAAGGGAGACCGGACTCGCGCGGCAGCTCAACTGCTGCACTGACGCACTTCGGAACCTCTACCGTAGCCACGTTGCTCTGCACGGCGATATCTCTCGTCTATGCGTTGGAACGAACTCAGTTCTAGAGTTTTCGAGGAGGCGTCGATACTACGGCATTTGGTAGTTGACGCACCTGCTTGTACCCGGCGAAACGCCCTGCCAATCCTATCAAGCTCAGCGCTAGCACCGGCTCATGTGTGACAGGCGCTTCTGCCATGCAGCAGCATGCTTAAGGTGTTGCAGGCCGCTTCGGCAGCAACACGAACCATCGCCCCGGCTCGTAGATGCTATGGGGCGAGCGGCGAGGGTGTGGCATCCTTCGCTGTTTCAACCACCATCAGAAGGAGGCGTTCCATGTCGCAATCTTTTGAGACGAGCCGGTCTCTTACCGCTCTTGAACAGGATAACACGGTCATCGCCGTCATCGAAATGAGCAAGGCGAAATGGCTGATTGCCGCGCCGTACCGGGTCTCAAGCGCCAGCCCCTCAAGAAGATCGATGCTGACGCGCCAGCACTGTTGAAGCTGCTGCAGCGCTGGCGCGACGAAGCCGGCAGGCCGGGCACACGATCCAGCGGATCGCCGTCGCCTACGAGGCGGCCGGCGACGGCTTCTGGCTGGCGCGCTGGTTGCGGGCGCACGGCATCGAGGCCTATGCCATCCATCCCTCAAGCGTTCCGGTGTCGCGCGAGCACCGCCGCGCCAAGACCGATCGTCTCGACACCGAGCTTTTGATTGCGCGCTTTTCTCGGCTGGCTGCGGCGCGAGAAACGCCATTGCTCCATGGCTCCATGGCGGCGATCCCGACACTCGAAGAGGAGGACGCGCGGCGGCCGAACCGCGAGCGGGGGACCCTGGTCGGCGAGCAGACGCGGCTCATCAACCGCATCAAGGCGATCCTCGCCCGCTTCGGCGTCCGCAGCTTCCGGCTGAGCCTGCGCCAGGCGGCGGACAGGCTGGAGAGCATCCGAACGGCGGAGGGAACGCCGCTGCCGGACAACACCCGCGCCGAGCTCTACCGCTTCCTTGAGCGGCTCAACTCGTGCGCGCGCAGATCCGCGCCATCGAACAGGAGCGCCTGCGCCGGCTGGCGGCGGCTCCGGCTGCGGCGAACGGCCCGCACGCGATGGTTCGCCTGCTCGCGCGGATCATCGGCATCGGCGTCGAGACCGCCGACATGCTGGTCAACGAGATGCTGTCGCGCAAGCTGCGCGACCGCCGCGCCGTGGCGCGCTACGCCGGCCTCACGGGGTCGCCGGACGAGAGCGGCAAACGCCGCCGCGAGAAAGGGCTGGCGCGCGCCGGCAATGCCCGCGTGCGGCGCGGCATGATCCAGTTGGCCTGGCGCTTTCTCCTCTTCCAAAAGGACAGCGACCTCGCCCGATGGTTCCAGGCACGCACGACCGACGGCAGCAAAACCACGCGCAAGACAATGATCGTGGCGCTGGCGCGCAAGCTGCTGATTGCGCTGTGGCGTTTCGTCACCGCGGGCGAGGTGCCTGAGGGCGTCATCGTGCGTGCGCCGTGATGGAGGCACGTGGGAAGAGGTAGAACAAAGGCACACCCCAATTGGCAGGCCCGCAGCAGGGTCTGCCGATGACGATCCGAGGTGGCGGCAACCCGAAGCTACACATGGTCGTTCGGACCGCCGACGTAGAATGGGCCCCGCCGCCCCGGAGCTTTAGCTCGGCGGTAGCGAAGCCGCTCGCGAGCGCGCCTCAACAGCGCTGTAGAGAGCGAGCGGCGTAGCGGCGATGGTCGGCGTTCTTCGATGTAGGGACCGCTTTCGGACCGCTTCTGAAGCGTCTCGACCAACTCTGCCTGAATGAGGATCAGGGTCTCGAAAAGCCGACTCCGGAGGATATTACATTCTGTATGTGGGACCAGAGTAAGCCGGTTCTCCCGTTTTAGGCCAATAAAAGTTTACCAGACAGCTTTGTGCTGGGAGATGCGCCCGCAGGATCTGTCGAAGCCGCGTAAAAATAGGCGACTAGGCTCCACCGACCGGGGTTCACGCCAAACAGGTGGGGGAGGCGGCCCGCCTTATGCAGTCTCAAGAGGATCGACATTCGCTCCGGCCCCGCTTTCAGGCGGTTGGCCGGCCCCCAATCAGCAAGCGGACGCCTTTGCATGGGCATATTCGCACATCCTACAAAGCAGAATACCATCCGTCCCATTCATGCGGTCGACGATTTCACAAAAAACTGACCCTTCAAAGAGATCTTCGTATTTGTCGCGCAGAAGATTGCCCAATACGTGGCGCCGTTCAAAATCCATGCAGCAGAGCGTAACGTCACCGTTTGGGAGAAGAACATTCCGATACTGCCGTCCGTCAACACAGGTCAGCGCTCCGACGACTGGCTGCCGTGGTTCGACGATCTTCGGATCGACGCTTCCACCCCTGCTGCTCAGAGGCCGCGCGCGAACTAGCGCGTCGGCGGGGATTATCTCGACGATATCGGGATGGACCTCGCCCAGGACTATAAACCGAATTGAGGCAATGTCTGTGTCGACCACTTGACGAATCAAAGCGAGATAATTGTCTCCGACGAGACGGCTATTCATGTATGCGCCATCATCGAGAACATGGATCACGAATACCCTTGAGCGCAGCGCTTGCAAGCGGTGTAGATCCGGCCCCTTCATTCCTACAAGCGTCGTGAAAATCCGGATGCCATGGCCCCTGGCGTAAGCGTGCTCGACCATTTCGGTGCAATCCGGATTGAGCCAAGGCTCGGAGTACCCGGCGAAACTAATGTCGACGGAAGTGGGTACGCGCGCCAGACATCGCTTGAAATCTTCAAGACGAAGATACTTCACATGAGAAACCGCTCTTTGCCGATGGGCGAACTTGTCCTGCGGACAATAAGAACATCCGACGATGCAGCCGGTGGTCGTCGTTATTTCCAAAACCCTGCCGCCCGGGATGGCAGAGCCCAGTTCCTGTAATATCATCGGATATGCCTCCACTTTTCTGACGCTCTTTGCCAATGATTAACGTTCAAATAACAAGGTAACCTATTTATTCTGATGGAACGTTGTTTCTCCTTAAGTATTATCGAACTATGGCCATTAGGATATCTGCCTATCAACCAGATTCCAATATTTCAAGATAATACTTTTCGATTTCCTCAGCAAATATCCATCGATAAAAATTTTCCCAATGAACTCAGTCAGCTTCGCGTTGGGCGGCAATCAACCGCCGGCTCCCTCGGTTTGCTGGGCGGCCCGCGAACCAACTTTGGGCGCATCGCCGGCACGGCAGGACAGCGAAATCGCAATCTGTCGAGCGTCAGCCATTGCGGAAGGTGTAGCTGTACCCGTTGATGGCCGGCCCGCCGCCGAGATGCGCGTAGAGCACCCTCGATCCCTCTGGAAAGAAGCCTTTCTGGACGAGGTCGATCATCCCTTGCATGGATTTGCCCTCGTAGACGGGATCGGTAATTATACCTCGAGCCGCGCACACAGGCGGATGGCCTGCTTCGTTGCCTCGGACGGAAGGCCGTAACCGGGAGACGCGTACCCCTCGAGCAGCACCACGTCATCCTCGACGATTTCCATGCCAAACTTGACGAGCTTCGTAGTATCCCGGGCAATGTTTAGCACCTGCGCCTTGGCTTGGGCGGGGGTGGCGGAGGCATCGATACCGAGCACGTTGCGCTGTCGACCGTCCTTGGCGAATCCAACGAGCATGCCGGCATGCGTCGAGCCTGTGACCGTGGAAACGACGATGTAGTCGAAGCCAAACCCAAGCTGTTTCTCCTGGGCGCGCACCTCCTCCGCAAACCCGACGTACCCAAGCCCGCCATATTTGTGAACAGAGGCCCCGGCCGGTATCGCGTAGGGCCTGCCGCCCCTTGACTTGACCTCAGCGAGCGCGTTCCCAACCGCGGCGGATGCCGATATCGAAGCCCTCGTCGACAAGGCGCACCTCTGCTCCCATGATCGGCTCAAGAGAATGTTGTCGACCCCGTCGTAGAGGGCGTCCTCATGTGGTACCCAGCTCTCCTGAACCAGGAGACATTTCATGCCGATCTTGGCGGCGACCGCGGCGACAATCCGCGTGTGGTTGGACTGCACGCCGCCGATGGAGACAAGCGTATCAGCATTTGACGCGATCGCGTCGGGGATGATGTATTCGAGCTTGCGGAGCTTGTTTCCGCCGAACGCCAGACCGGAGTTGCAGTCCTCGCGTTTGGCGTAGATTTCCACCTTGCCCCCCCAGATGCTTGGAGAGGCGGTCGAGCTTCTCGATGGGCGTGGGTCCAAATGCGAGCGGATAGCGTTGGAACTTTTCCAGCATTTTCTCTCCGGCAACGATGGAGCTGAATGAGCCATTCACGATTCCTTCTGGAGGCGTCCTTGATTTGACGTCATCTGCGTTATCCGGCGCCAGGAGAGTCCCATATTTCCAGCGCCTCGCTCGTCATTGAGAGTTGCAACCGCACGCGGCGTGCGAGAGACTACCCCAATGCGTATGGCATTCAAGAACTGCATCTCCTGGATTAACTAGAATGACCGGATTGCGGTCACCATCGACTTCCGAGCACAGTATCCCACTAGTATATTCTCAATGTATATGGTTGGTCCAAAGCTGCACCAGCTTGAGCACTTACCTTGTCATGGTGCCTCAAGGCAGCAGCAGCGATATGGCCAGTATTTGATTGCTCTGGAGCAAATCTGCGGATTCATTCGTCACCTCATCAAGGTCTGGCTCGGATCCAACTTCCTTGCAACTGCCGAAATGCTCAGCCCTTTGGCCAGCTCGGCTGACGCAGCCGGACCGCCAGATCAGAAAGAGCACGCTTGCGAAATACGCCAGCTGAAGGAGCAGCGAACAAGCCAGCATCGTGACGACTACTGTGCCGACGGAATGAGAAGCGAAGTAGACAGTCAGTGCGGTGCTGCACAGCACCAGCCCCAGGACGCGACAAAAGATTCTAAAGGGCAACGCCGTTCTCCTGGTTTTGTCTCCTCAGATCATGCTTGGACCTGGTCGGCCGCAACATGGGTCTGGCAGTTCTTCGGGCAGACGCGGGCGCAGGCACCGCAGCCAATGCAGCGGCCGGCATGATCGACGACCATGATCATGCGATTGAGCTCGCCATCGAAATCGTCATCCTCGTCGTCGCAGGCGCCGAGCATTTCACCCGCGTCATCGACGCCGTAAAGATGCATGACCTCGCGCGAGCAGACTTTGAAACAGCGCCCGCAGCCGATGCAGGTCGTGCGGTCTATAGCGGTGAGATATTCCGGCATCCATCCGGAGCCGTCGCGGGTGATGAATGTGCTCGTCATCGTAACTTCTTCATTGCAGCGAGCTCTCTCTTGGCACCATCCAACTCGGCAAAAACGGCGGACGTTTCCTCAGCAACTTCCTCTATCTCCCTCCATTTTCTCGGGAGATCCTCTGCAAGGCCGCGCAATCTCATCTTGGCAACTGCCGCGCGCAGCTGAAGCTTTCGAACTTTCTTCCCCATCTCATCTAGGTTTGACATAAATCGTTCCTCGAAATCGGTTTCTTCACGCCCGTGCCACGTCGGGATAGGCTTCAATGGCTGCTGTCGCATCGTCGACCAAGTTCGTACCGGCCTCTGCGAGCTTCCTGAACGTCTCGAAGCCGAACCGGTGGATGTCTCGACAGAGCGACCAAGCGCCCGGCCGTGAAAAGCAATCGTCCGAAGCCCTCATGGGTTTCATCTCCATCGTTGGCGATATCATCGGGCCGGAGCGTTCCTCGATCCTAAGCCCGACGGCCGTGTAGAAATATTGAGCCTCCACAGCACGTCCGGATCGGGATCGCCGATGATGGGGATCGCATGGCGCTGTTTTCTGGTGATGATGAAGTCGCCCAGCAGTTCGGCGTCCGATTTGCCTTCCAGTGACCCGGAGGCATCCTGAGCACGGATCAGCCGCACGAGGCATCTGACAAAAGGCATGGCAAGGGCCGCCTCGTCCTCGTTGACAGCCGGGCTGACCGCAGCACTAGACATTTCGCCTTCTCCTCATTTCAGTCCTCTTCGTCGAAGCACGATGTCTGTTTTCTGGGATGCCTACTTCGGGCACACTTGCGCAGCCGACGCCCGGCTCGGCGCGGCTGATGCCACGCAATTGATATCCCTCTGGCCGACCTTGCACACGTCCTTGACTGCGAAGTCTTCAACGTGAATTCGCGTCGAACATCACTTCCGCCGCAATGCGGCCGGAGGCCATGAAGTTTCGAGCCCCGATCCTGCTGCAGACGATCGATCAAGTCCTGCATGGACCTCCTGCTGCGGTCACGCCAGGGAAATGGACGAATTGCCCAGTAAGCCATTTCGACCAATTACCCTTTTTTATCTTTCCTCCTCGGCCGACCGCGCTTTGGCACCTTCGGGAAATGGTTTTGCGGAGCCGCACAGAGTGCGCCGCAACAAACCTTCCCACCCCTGTACTTGGCGAGGGCCTGCAGCAAATCCGGCAGATGCTGCTCTTTCAATTCGGCCGGGATAGGCTCCGGACCGTCCAGCGACGTCAGTGCCAGTTCGACCAACTCGATCGCGCGATCATCGTTGCCGTTCTCGTGATAGTACCGGGCGACCGCGGGATAGGACCGGAACTTAGGGCTGTCGCCTTGCGGGGGATTCAGCGCCAGGATGTGTTCGGACAGCTCCTTGCCCATCGCGAAGCGCTCAGCAGGGGGAAGGCGCGAATGGTCATTCGCCGGATGGAAAAGTTGGTCTAGCGCCGAAACCATCCAGTCCTCAGAGTTTTTGTCGATCGCGTCGCGAACCAATTGGCTCATCACGGGCAAGCCGGTCCACATGTCTTGAATTTTGTGAAGCAACAGATGCGAATGAGCCAGACGGAAATTGATGTCGTCCGGCATCAAGGCGATGCCTTCTTCGATCGCCCAGAGCGCCGTCTTCCAATCTTCTAACTTCACCGCCGCCCAGAATCTGTCATCGATCGGCTTCTTCAACGCTTGTTGGCGCGCCATGGGTTCGCTTGTGGCGATCCGCTCCGTATCGGCGGCTTTCGCTTTGTCGCTGGTGCGCCAGCTGCCGTTGAGCACTTCCGGCAAAACCTCATCGAGTTCGCTTGGATGACCGATAAAGGCGATCTGGCCGTCTCGGTCGACCACGTACGAAGTCGGAATCCCGGCGGAAAAGCTGGGTTTCATCCAAAGCTTGTTCATTTCACCTGTGTGGTCGAACGCGATCCGATAGCTCAGATGCGGGCACTTTTCGGTCAACCACGCGTCCAACTTGGTGCGAGCCTCAACGGCCATTGGAGCGTCTTCATTAGCCGCGACGCCGACGACCTCAAGTCCGCTGTCCCTGTATTTTTCCTGGAGCCGCATCAGATCGAGCATCTCCGCCATGCATAGTTCGCACCAAGTTGCCCAAAATTCGACGATATAGACTTTGCCGGGCTGGAAGTTCGCAAGGGGCTCGCCACGCAGCCAGTCCTCCACTTTGATCGAAGGAGCCGGTGACCCAAGCTGCACTACCATGTTGCTCTCCAAAGCTGTTGCCAAAGGTTGGGTGACCTTATGCGCGAGCTTGTTGCCCCTTTGAGACGGTGCACGAGGGTTCAAGGAAGGGAGAGCATCGCTCGTCTTACGCATCTGCGTGCAGTCAGCCTTCACTCAGTGTTGCTGACTCTCAAATCGCAAAGGCCGTGCCAACGCGCTAAGCGCGCAGTAAATGCTTGATTCCGCGTTAAAAACCGTCCGGGTGCCCAAGATAGCCGGTTGTATTGGACGCGACATGTTTTCTGCCGCTGTCAGGTTTTCGACAAGCATCACGCGCTTCGCGTCGGCAGAAAAGCGTGACCCGGACGACTCAATATGCATTCGGGCCGAGGGACGAGGCTGATGGACATCATGACAGCGTTGGCTATCGTCAGGCCCGTCACCATCGTCCGCTTCACGCCACCGGCTTGAGCGTTTTGCCGTTCCAGTCCTTCGGGGGGTAGCGGATCTCGTCATTTGCGATTGCAGGGAGGCGCTCCATCCCGACCGAGCGCCGCCTGCGCCCTGCCCCCTTGCGCGTTGCGATTGAATTCCTAGCTGGCTTCATGGGAGTTCTTCACGACCGAAGCCGGTCCAGCTGTAGCTCGCCAATACCGCCATCGTCAGATCGCGATAATGTCGTGGCGAAAAACGCCAAGCCGAGTGCCGGCATGTGCCGGCCGTTGAACTCTCCGGTATCCTGCTTTGTGCCGATATTTTCTGTATTCCCTGTGCTCAGGCGCTACAGGGACCGCCTGGTTCGAATTTGAGCGTTGTCGGAATTTGACCAGCCCCAAAGACCGCTCGGTCGTCACGCGGGTCCGGCCGGACGGACTGAAAACACTGAAGACGCGGCCGTCCTCGCCGCTACCCGGCTACCATCCCACACGATGACAATGTGGTTGATACGATCGATTCCTGCCGAACCCGGCAAGAGCCCGACCGTCCCGACTCGAAATTGAGGGGCGTCGGCCTCAGCCCGGTCATCGCGTTGTTCAGCTCCCGGCCAGTAGTCAGGAGAGATCATGATACCGCCCGTACGATGCCGCTACGGATCGGGAACTCGGCCTGCCGCGCTGAACGACTCTCTTTGACCTGACGCCGACCTGCGAGCCGTGATCTGGTGTTGGTCTCCGCGTTATGGATCATCTCGGGCGAGCAGAACCCCGAAGCGAGACGTCCGCGATGTTCTCGGCGACGGCGATTGCAGATTGGCTCGAGGAGGCGCGCGAAACTGGGCGCGTTTGCCGCGACCTTTCTCTAACTTGGCATCCGGATAGGTGACCCAGGGGAGTAGAGCTTCGGACAGCGTCGGTGCTGCTTTGGAACCCGTCAGCGAGCCAAAAACAACGGCAATGACGGCTTCCCAACTATCCATCTCGTCACGCCGCCGAAGAGTCGCTCACGTAGCCTGCGGTTGCCATAAGCGCCCATGACTATCATGTCGGCAGACGTGTCGATTGCGTGCTGCGCGAGCACCATAGCCACCGGTTTGCCGGCGCT
The DNA here is from genome assembly GCF_040319815.1 of Mesorhizobium sp. M0854. Taxonomy (NCBI): domain Bacteria; kingdom Pseudomonadati; phylum Pseudomonadota; class Alphaproteobacteria; order Hyphomicrobiales; family Phyllobacteriaceae; genus Mesorhizobium; species Mesorhizobium sp. M0854. The sequence continues at coordinate 80,702 of NZ_JAMYOL010000017.1, read as the reverse complement.
CGCCAGCCGGTCAACCGACACCCGAGCACCGTGCCGAGTGAGATAGGCAGCGATGTCGGCTCCCGGCTCGGCGCCGTTTCCGGTGCAGGTCGCCTCCGGATCGACTAGTGCGACACGAACTTCCTCAGCACCGGCTAGCAGATCCAGCGCTTCCCGAACCGAACGGGACGCCTCGACTCGCGAATCCCAGCCGACCAGCACGCGCCGTGGCGATAGAGTCGCCTCAGCGCCCTCCGGCACGACAAGCACCGGCTTTCCGGTATCGAACAGGCTGCCGTTGACAACAAGGGGTCCGAGGTTAATGTCGTTGAGAAGTGCGGGGCCGACGATTGTCAGGTCGTTGCAGAGCGCCCGCTGTCGCACCGCGTCACCGACGCTGGCCTGATCGCAGTTCGCAATATCGACATCATAGCACCGCCACGTGGCTCTCAGCAGTTTGTGAATTTCCCTGGATATCTTTTCCAGCTTGGCTATGTCCTGTGAAAATCTTTCGATATCCCTAAACCGTTTGTCCAGTCTGGCGATGGCCTGTGCGCGTTGTCCAGGCCACTCAGGGATGCCATCGCCGAGCAGCGGAGAAGGCATAATGAGCGGCGGAGGCGACATCACCAGTACGGAAAGATACGCGCCGACTTCGGCACACAAGCTGGCAGCTGTCCTGACATCCTGATCGGAGTGGTCAGCTCCCGTCACACTGAGTACGCTTCTGAAAGCCATTTGACTGCTTCTTTCTGAATATGTCGTACCTGCCGGCGCGTTTCGAAGCCGCAAGACTTGCCCTCAGCACGGCGGAAATGCGGAGTGGCACCACATCGGCTATCTATTCACCCGTCCGGCCACTCGAGTGAGTAGCCGGCAGACCTGACGGTACGAATGACGCTGGAGGGGGAGGCCGCCTTCAGCGCCCTTCTGAGCCGGCTGATATGGACATCCACGGTGCGTACACCGACATGAATATTGGGCGGCCAGGCCGCGCTGATCAGCTCGTCTCTGGTGAAGACCTTGCCGGGAGTCTCAAGCAAAAGCCGCAGCAGGTTGAACTCGATCGGCCCAAGGTGGACTTCGTGGCCATTACCCCGAACGCGGTGGGCATCGAGCCTTATCTCAAGGTCGCCACAGGAGATCCAGCCGCCGTTTTCAATCCCGTTCGAACCCGGCTTTGGCAGCGCCAGCTTCGTCCGTAGACAGTCGAGCAGCTTGGCCGGCGCGAAGGGCCGCACAAAGCTCTCGTCAATACCTGCCTTCAAGAGATCGAGGTGCTGGTTCTCGGCGCCGGGCGCGATCAGCGCAATTACGGGCAGGCCGCCGGTCCGGGGCTCCCCCTTGAACTGGGCGCAGATTGTGGAGCCTGTCGCGCTTGCCGGCCCGCAGTCCAGTACTACCGCCTGGAGCTCACGTTCGTCGGCCAATGCAAGTGCTTCCTTCACGCCGCCCGCCGGCTCACTCGTGAAGCCGTCCACCCCCAGAATGTGGCTGAGGAACAGATACAACTCCGCATCTTGCGAACAGATCAGGACCAATGGCTTCATCAGCGCTACCCCAAGAACCACATCGGCCTCGACCGCCTCGATTGAGAGGGCTGGCCATCGCATGTCCTCAAGGCCTGACATGATCCTCTTGATCGAAAATTGGTTCCATCACGCCCGCGCCACCTCCGGATGAGCCTCAATGGCTGCGGTGGCATCGCCGGCCAGTTTGGTACCGGCCGCGGCGAGTTTCCAGAACGTCTCGAAGCCGAACCCGTGGACGTCGCGCAGGGTCTTCGACAGAACGACCAACCGCCCGGCCGTGAGAAGCACGCGCCCGAAGCCCTCATGGCTCATCTCCATCATCGGCGATGCCATCAGGCCGGAGCGCTCCTCGATCGCAAGCCCGACGGCGGTGTAAAACATCTCGAGCCTCCACAGCACGTCCGGATCGGGATCGCCGATGATCGGGATCGCACGGCGCTGTTCCCTGGTGACGATGAAGTCGCCCAGCAGCTCGGCGTCCGATTTGCCTTCCCAAGACCCGTGGGAATCATGAGCCCGGACCAGCCGCACGAGGCATTTGACGAACGGGGTGGCAAGGGCCGCCTCGTTCTCGTTGACGGCGGAGGTAACCGTGGCATCAGACATTTCGTTTCCTCCTCATTTCAGTCCTCCTCCTCGAAGGACGGTTTCTGTTCGGCGACACCTGCCTGCGCCAGCACCTTGCGCAGCCAGGGGGGAGGACACGTCCTGAGCATCATCTGCGTGCGCAACAGCACCTCTTGGATGGTTTCGGGCTGCGGCACTTTGATCGGATGAATTTTTGCCGAAACAACCTTGGCTGCCGAAGGTCCGCCGATCGCCAGACAAAACAGGAGATGACATCCCTTCAGCGCCTCCACCTTCGGGGTGATGCGGTCATCGCCCTCAGTTGGGTGCTTCCCGCTCTCGTCCGAAACGTCATCGAAGGCCACGGCCTCGACGAGCTTCCACTCCTCGCGCATCACGTCGTAGACAGCAAAGCGCCTGGCCGAACCGAAATGGGCGTTGAGGTTCTTCATGTCCTGCGTGGCGATCGCCACCCGCAATGCGCCGGCTTGGCGTTCCGGCGTCGGTGCGTGAACCTCGTCAGTGACGAGCGAGAGGCGACGAACGGAGCTCATCTGGGATTTCTCGCTTACGGAGTGGATCAAGCGCCTCAGGCGTCGGCGCGTGCCGGTTGGCTTCAAAAATGTTGGCAACCTCGAAGATCATGTCGCGGGTCCCCTGGTAGAGGATTGTGAGCTTGTGCTGGATGCCGAGGCGGTCGAAGATCGGGAAGCCAACCCGCATGAGCGGAATGCCGAGGCGCTGCGCCGCCTGGCGGCCGTGGGAATGGGTGACGAGAAGATCAGCGCTGGCGCCAAGAGCTTCCAAATCGCCGAGATCGCCGATTTGAACCGACTGCGCCGGTACTTCCTCCAAAATTTTCGACATGTCGGTCGTGGTGACCGCCGCCGCGATTTCGGAGCCCATGCCGATGAAGAAGCTCGCGAGTTGGTAGAGTTGGTCTGGTTCAGCAGCGATCGCAATTTTCTTGCCTCCCAAGTGGAAATGTCCGTCGAGCAACGCGTCCTGCAACTGCGCCCGGCGACGGCGCACCCCAGCCGGCGCCGCCGCGCCCGAAACCGCGGACAGCAGAGAGACGAACCGGTCGGCGTCCTTCAATCCAGTCAGCGACCGGAACAGCACGTAAGGCACGCCGGTCAACCTCTGAAGCAGCTCGGCCGGGCGGCGCATATGCTCACCGATGACGATGCATTGCTCGGCCGTGCCAAGCTCGCGGATATCCTCGATGCTGGTGCCGCCGTAGGTGGTCGTGATCCAGCGGTCGGGCACCGTACCGTCGAGCGAGCCGGAGACGTCCGGCAGAATCACCGCCTTGAGTCCAAAGCTTTCAATCATTTCACGCAAATGCTCGATATCAGCCACAGTGAGGTTCCAGCCAGGCAGGATCACGATCTTCTTCGACTGCCGCGCCTGCTCGCCGGGCCGCGTAATCCTTTCGATCATCGCGGTGACAGCCTTGGCCCAGCCCTCTTCGATCGCGCCGCCGAAATCCGGTGTGTTGGCTAGCACCACCTCCGTACCCGCGAGTTCTTCCGTGCGATTCAGCCTGATATTGGCGATATCTCCTGCGCAGTCTTCGCCCCTAGTTTCCACCAGCGCCGTCGTGCAGACCCCGATCAGCGTTGGCCTTGTGCGGGCCTTGAGGTTGAGTATCGCCTCTTCCAGATGGTCTGCCCCGCCGAGGATCGTCGCCACCTCGTCCATCGCCGTTGTCTGCAAGGGGATGGCTTCCTTGAAATGCCGCACGAAGAGCACGAGCGCGAAGCTGGTGCACCCCTGGCTGCCGTGGAACAACGGCATCGCGCCGTCGACGCCAAGAAAGGCCAAGGCGGCACCCAGCGGCTGCGATGACTTCAGCGGATTGACCGCCGCCGCTTTGGTCTGGGGAAGGATGCGGACCATCGGCTTTCTCAACACTCGCCGAAATCGTCGGCCGTCGTGCCGGCGAATTCCTGGACAGCATGCAAGGTCGCGGTCTCGCTTTTCGTGCGCGGCAGTTCCTCCCTCACCGCAGGCTGGCAATCCCATGGTGCCGGCTCCCGCACCTGGCACCAGATCGGGTTGTGAACGGCGAGGTCGATCTGGCGTACGAGTTCCACCATGCCGTCATAGCCGGCATAAGGGTGTTGGCGCTCCTGGTTGATATCGAGCCAGGGTGTCTTGGCCTTCAGCGCGATGAATTGCGTGCGCCCGCCCGACAGCATGATATCGGCCTTGTGTTCTGAGAGCATGGCGTAAAGCTCGCGCGCTGCCATCTGCTCGAACATGTGGTTGTCGTCCTTGAGTATCTGCTTGATACGCTCCTTGTCTTCGACGGTCGACTTCTTGACCGAGGTGCCGACGATCTCGATGCCGATCTCCATCAGCGCATGGACGACGGACCAGGACTTCACACCGCCGGTGTTGAGCAGCACGCGCTTGCCTTCGAGCCTCGGCCGGTAGGCCGCGAGCTTCTTCCAAGCAACCGCCTCCTCCTCTGCAATCAATGCCTCGGTGCGGCCGAGGATCTCCGGATCCGCACCCTTCTTCACGAGCAGTTGAGAGATCTGTCGGAGCGCTTCCGAGGTGTCGGTGATGCCGTAGAAGGAGCCCTCGAAGAACGGGATGTCCCAGCGCTGCTCCATCTTGCGGGCGAGATTGATGAGCGCGGTCGAGCACGCCATCATAGCCGCCCGGGCGCGGTGCGCGCAGGCAATGTCGAAATAACGCGCGTCGCCCGGAATGCAGGCGCGCACCCGGATGCCGAGCCGATCCAGCAGCGGCTTCACCAGCCAGAATTCGCCCGAGAGGTTGAATTCGCCAAGAATGTTGATGTCGTAAGGGCCGGCATCGTCGGGCTCCACCGTGCCGATGACATGCTCGAGCAACGCCTCGCCGGCAAGCTTGTTGCCAAGATTCTTGGAGCCGACGAAGCCCGGCGCATTGACGGGCACCACCGGTAGACCGAACTTTTCCGCCGCGCGCTTGCAGACGGCCTCGATGTCGTCGCCGATCAGCGCGGTAACACAGGTCGGATAGACGAAGATCGCCGGCGGCCCATACGCTTCCTTGATCTCGCGGATCGCTTTGAAAAGCTTCCGCTCGCCCAGCCCCATCACCACGTCGAGTTCGGTGAGGTCGGTCGTGAAGCTCGTGCGCCACAGCGTTGGCCCGGACGAAGCCGCACCGCGGTTGTCCCAGGAATTGCCCTCGCAGGCGAGCGGCGCATGGATCAAATGCGCAACGTCGGTGATCGGCTGCAGCACGATCTTGGCGCCATCGAAGGCACAGCCGCCGGCCGCCGCCCCGGGGGTCAATGGCTTCGAACAGCCCTTTTTGCGCGCCTTGGCATCCTTGCCGCGGTTCTTCTCGCAGGAAGGCTCGTTGAAGACATCCTGGATTTTGGCTCTGAGCAAGGACATTGCGTCGGTCTCCAAAGTCCCTCGGGAAGACGAACGGCCAAAGCCGACCGTCACGCTTAGCGGGTGAGGTCATACGAATAGTCCGTCTCGCCCGTCTCGCTTGTCTCGCGATCGAGCTTGTCGAAGATCTTGTCGAGGATCGTCGTCAGTACGCGCAACCCGCCTTGGTAGCCCATGAGCGCAAAACGATGGTGATGGTGGCGGTCGAAGATCGGAAACGTCAGCCGGATCAGCGGCGTGCCGGTGTCGCGCTCCAGATACTTGCCATAGGAGTTGCCGATCAGCAGGTCCACCGGCTCGGTGAAGAGCAGCGAGCGCATCGCCCAGAGGTCCTTGCCCGCCCAGACTTGAGCATCCTTGCCGAAGGGGGACGATGCAAGCAGTTCCTTTAACTCCGTTTCCCATACCGAGGTGCCGTTAGTGGCGAGGCAATGGGTCGGCTCGCCGCCCGTCTCCATGATGAAGCGGGCCATGCCGTAGACAAAGTCCGGATCGCCGTAGATGGCGTATTTCTTACCGTGCAGCCAGGATTGGCTGTCCGCCATGGCGTCAACAAGTCGGCCGCGCTCCAGGCGGATTGCCTCGGGGATTTGCTTGCGGCAAATCGCGGAGACCTCCATCAGGAAGTCGTCGGTTGCCTGGACTCCGAGAGGGTAATGGAACGAGGCAGTCGCCTGCCCTACCCCCTCGCAATACTCCAGTGTTTTTCGGGTGTTGTAATGCTGTAGCGAAAGTGTCGCCTCGGCGTTGAGTGCCTTCCTCACGTCTTCGATCTTCGTGCCGCCGTCATACATGCGGTATTCGCCGTCCGACGGCGTGTCGAACTGATCAGAGGCGTCTTGGATGAAGGTATAGGATACGCCTATCAGATCGAGCAGGCGCTTAAGTTCCCGGTTGTTGCCAACGCAAAAGCCGTCGAAACCCGGAATGATGTTGATGATTCCCTCGGCTTCCGTTCGCTCCTCGCCTTTCCAGAAGTGCTCCAAAATGCCCTTGACCGTAACGTCATAGCCGTCGACATGGCTACCGACGAAGGCGGGCGTGTGGGCGAAGGGCACGTCGAAGTCGCGCGGGACCGAGCCTTCGTCCTTGGCGTTCTCGATGAAGCTATGCAGGTCGTCGCCAATGACCTCTGCCATACAAGTGGTCGAGACGGCGATCATCTTCGGGTCGTAGAGTTGGTACGTGTTGGCGAGCCCGTCGACCATGTTCTTCAGACCACCGAACACTGCCGCGTCCTCGGTCATCGAAGAGGAAACTGCCGAAGCAGGCTCCTTGAAATGGCGCGACAGGTGCGAGCGGTAATAGGCCACGCAGCCCTGGCTGCCGTGGACGAAGGACATGGTTCGCTCGAAGCCTGCGGCCGCGAACACCGCGCCGAGCGGCTGGCAGGCCTTGGCGGGGTTCACGACAAGCGCTTCGCGAGCAAGGTTCTTTTCGCGGTATTCCCACGTCTTGGTGAATTCGCGTTGGTCGGTAACGACCTGGTCCGGGTGCGGACATTCGAAATTCAGCCTCTTCTCGGCGAGCATCTGCCTGTATTCCGGCTCGCGGAACAGGGGAGCGTGGTCGAGAACTTTTTCAGCCGACTGCGGCATGGGTGGTTACCTCTTTCCATCTGGCCCGCCATACGGCGGCACAGGGACGTCGAAACGTTTCAGGTCTCCCGCGGACAAAGGCCACAGGGGTTCAACGGCCTCCCGGCTTCCGGGAGGCCAGGCTTCTCATTCGGCTGCGATCGCCGCCGACGGCTCGGCTTTTTTCTTCCAGGGGGCGTCGTAGAGGTTCCAGACCGGGTTGTTGATGGCCAGATCCATGTCGCGGGCGAAGATGGCGAAGCCGTCGTAGCCGTGATACGGGCCGGAATAATCCCAGGAATGCATTTGACGGAACGGTATGCCCATCTTCTGGACCGGGTACTTTTCTTTGATGCCGGAGCCAACGAGATCAGGACGGATCCCCTCGATGAACTTCTCCAGCTCGTAACCAGTCACATCGTCATAGATCAGCGTGCCCTTCTTCACGTAGTGGCCGGTGCGCTGATAATCGTCGTTATGGCCAAATTCATAGCCAGTGCCGACGATCACCATGCCCAGATCCTCATATGCCGTGACGACGTGACGGGGGCGCAGCCCGCCGACATAGAGCATCACCGTCCTGCCTTCGAGGCGCGGCCGGTACTTGGCGATGACGGCATCGACCAGCGGCCGGTATTTGGCGATGACCGCCTCGGCCTTGGCCTCGATGTCCGGCCCGAAATGCTTGGCTATCTTGCGCAGAGAGGCTTCGGTCTGGGAGGGGCCGAAGAAATTGTACTCCATCCAGGCGATGCCATACTTTTCCTCCATGTGCCGGCAGATGTAGTTCATCGACCTGTAGCAATGGATGAGATTTAGCTTCGCCTTTGGCGCACGCTCTATTTCGGCCAGCGTAGCGTCGCCCGACCAGTTGCCGACCACGCGCAGGCCCATCTCCTCGAGCAGGATGCGCGAAGCCCAGGCGTCGCCGCCGATATTATAGTCGCCGATCACATTGACATCGTACGGGCCGGCCTCGAACTCGACGTCCTTCTTCTCGAACACCCAGTCGCGGATCGCGTCGTTGGCGATGTGGTGGCCGAGGGATTGCGAAACGCCGCGGAAGCCCTCGCAGCGCACCGGCACGATTGTCTTTTCGTGCTCCTTGGCCTTGTTGCGGGACACAGCTTCGGTGTCGTCGCCAATCAGGCCGATCGGGCATTCGGATTGCACAGTCATGCCCTTGTTCAGCGGAAACAGTTCCTCGATCTCGTCGATGATCCGTTCCAGCTTCTTGTCGCCGCCGAAAACAATGTCCTTCTCCTGGAAATCGGAGGTGAACTGCATCGTCACGAACGTGTCGATGCCGGTCGTGCCGACGTAGTAGTTGCGGCGTTGCGACCAGGAATATTGCCCGCAGCCGACCGGGCCGTGCGAGATATGGACCATATCCTTGACTGGACCCCAGACCACGCCTTTCGAGCCGGCATAGGCGCAGCCGCGAATCGTCATCACTCCGGGGATGGACTTGATATTCGATTTGACCTCGCATTCGGAAAGGACCTCGCTTTCCTCGCCAGCCTCGTCGCCGCTCTTTGCGACGCTGAGGTGCTTTTTGCGGCGCTTCGCCGCCTTGTCAGGATATTGCGACAGCACCTCCTCGATAAGCTTCGCATGTAGGGCGCCGTCATTCTCGTATTCCAGGCTCATGAGACCCCTTTCAAGGTTCAGGGTGACGCCTCACCAACGAGGCGCCGTTCTTTGAAAGGCGCGCCACGTCAGGCCGCGCCACCAGTCAGTAGCGGTCGTTACTGTGCGGCCGCCTTCGCCGCTTCCTTGACCTGAAGCTCGGCAAGCATCTGCTCGTCGGTCTTCATGATGCCGAAGTCGAGCAGCATGTCCTCGAGCTCCTCCATGGTGATCGGGGTGGGGATGGTGCCCTGGCCCGAATTGTTATGGATCTTCTCGGCCAGCGCCCTGTATTCCCCGGCCTGCTTGGAGTCCGGCGCATACTGGATCACAGACATCTTCCTGAGCTCGGCGTGCTGGACGATGTTGTCGCGCGGCACGAAGTGGATGAGCTTGGAATTGAGCCTGGAAGCCAGCGCTTCGGCGAGGTCGAGCTCGCGGTCGGTTTGGCGCTCGTTGCAGATCAGGCCGCCGAGCCGCACGCCACCCGAATGAGCGTATTTCAGGATACCCTTGGCAATGTTGTTGGCGGCATAGAGCGCCATCATCTCGCCGGACATGACGATGTAGATTTCCTGAGCCTTGTTCTCGCGGATCGGCATCGCGAAACCGCCGCACACTACATCCCCGAGCACGTCGTAGGAGACATAGTCGACATCGTCATAGGCGCCGTTCTCCTCGAGGAAGTTGATCGAGGTGATCACGCCGCGACCGGCGCAGCCGACACCCGGCTCGGGGCCGCCCGACTCCACGCATTTGATGCCTTTGTAGCCGACCTTGAGCACATCCTGGAGTTCGAGGTCTTCCACCGAACCTTCCTCTGCCGCGAGGTGCAGGACCGTATCCTGCGCCTTCGCGTTCAGGATCAGGCGGGTGGAGTCGGCTTTGGGGTCGCAGCCGACGATGAGGATTCTCTGCCCGAGGTCGACAAGGGCGGCGAGGGTATTTTGGGAGGTGGTGGACTTGCCGATGCCGCCCTTGCCGTAAAAGGCGATCTGACGCAAACCTGACATGTAGCTTTCCTTCCTTCGTTCCATTCATCGCGGCTGCCGCGACACGAATGCCGGTCGGGCAGCTGTCGCCGCCTCGCACTCAAGGTCTCAAGACTCGTGCCAATTTGGCTCGTCGAATCGAAGAATAAATTTGTGGTTGTTTTTCAGGTATTTAGCTTGAAGCCGCAGAAAGGATCGTCGGAACAAGCCGTGTAGCGGACCCGACAATGGCGACACAAAGCGTCGGATCGCGATCCCCAGTCACGCATTCGTTCGAACCGCATCATTGTGTTGAGGTGGGCGAACAGCATCTCGACCCTCTTGCGTTTTTGCGGGATGCTGCAAACTCTCCTGTTCCGGCGAGCTGACGTGCTTGGTCTCGCGTGCCCTCATCGACACTGCGCGGAATCTTGCGCCACGCTGGCATACCTGCGAGCCACCGCCATCAATTCGGGGCTGCGGGCGATCATCCGCAATATCATCAACCCAAGAGGCTCGGCTCACTTATTGGCGCAGGAGTTCAGTATCGGCGTCATCGCCTTCACATGTTCGTCGATCCGCTCGAGCACTTTCGCCGCGACAACGTCGCGCTCAGGCAGATGCAGTGCTCGTTGACGAGTTCGACGGTCTCGACCACTGCCTTCAGGACTGCCGGCTCCGGAAGCCTTGCACGGTTCGCGAATGCTTTCCATCGCGGTGCTGCTAGCGCCTTGAACGAGCGCTCCCCTCCAAGCGAAAGCGCCATGGCGTCGGCGGGAATATATGGCACGGTCGACAGAACGTCGTAGATCGGTGCAAGCACCGGCTTGTCGCCGTTGCCGGGATAAATCAAAGACCAGTTCTTCAGGTGCATGTCGCCATGGCCGGTGATGACCGTCAGCACCAGGCGGCGGACGCATTCGAGAGCCGCCGTAGGCGAGACGGCTACGCCAAGGGCCAAGGCTATGTCGTGATAAGCGGCCCCCTCATTTTTGCGCGAGGATAGACACCGAAGACCTGAGCGAAATCCTCGATGTGTATCCTCTCGCCATCGGCGCCGCGATCGAAGCGTTTGACGAGAAGGACCTTGCCCTCCGACAGCGTGTTGAATTCTTCGGGAACGCCCTCAAAATCGGACTTCTCGACCAGTTCGCATTCAGGAACCTCCATGCCGATCGCTGCAGCCAGCGCCAGGTTGGCGAATTCGTTCTCGGAAACGCCCGGAAACGCCGCCGAAGGGAACTTGGCGATGTACCGGCCCTGCTCGTCGTCCATCGGCAAGGTAAGGCCACCGCCTTTTCCAGTGTTCTTCATGACCGACAGCTTCATCTGCACGCCGGCAAGTGAGAACGTGCCTTGGGCTTATCTTTTGAAGCATCCTGCGAAAGCGCTATCGCGCCGTCACTGGGCAACGCCCGTACGGCTCCCGGCAGATCGGCGCCCAGCGCCGCTAAAAGATCGAAATCATTGCCTGGCCGGACATTGCCTTGGTGGTGCTTTTCCATCGCCTCGCGCAATTTCTCCTCCGGCAGGAGGTTCGCGAAGAAAGCGGGCAAGGCGCCCGCCAGAGGCTTCGGATCTTTCCGCAACCCCCCCGTCGCTGCCCGGAACGACAGGCTGAAAACCGGAAAGCCGCCCGTCGCGCGGTAGGCCTCATCGAAGTTGAATGCATTGAAATCGCCCGGCGTCCTAACGATTGTGCCGACCTTCAGTGCGTTCAAGAGCACGTCCAGCGACGGGATCGTCTTAGGTGCGCGAAAAACTGGAGCCATGATCGTCATCGTCAGGTTGAGGAACAAAAGCGGGTCGATCGTCATCATCATTCGGACGCAATAGAGCCTGGACAGCCGGCACCATGACTTGCGGAACCATCATCATTTCCAGACCGAGTGCGCGAGCGATATTCATGAGCGTCGTCGCACGCGCCGCTGCGGCTCCCTTTTCGATGTCGCGATAGCGGGGACGGGATATACCCGCCAAATCAGCGACCTGCTCCTGCGTCATGGCAGCGGCCAGCCTCGCCTGCCTGAAAAGCCGACCGATTTCGCGCAGAATTTCCGATTCAGATGCCATCATGATACCTATACGATCTATTCCAATGCGCGATGATACGCAAAGGTATCTCATTGCTCCGGTGAGTGCGATATGAGCCCAAGGAACCGGTGCGACCTGGGAGAGCAACTCGGCGGGAATATCGATGCCCTGGCTTCGGACATAATCGACAGCGCAGCTGAGATAGACGGTAAAGCGCGTAGGCTGTTGGCGGCCCGTTCAGTTCTGGCTGTCGGAAAGGCGCCCGAAGCCGGTTGCGAAGTTCGCCCTTGATCTCCGCCGCCCGGAGCTGCACGAGCATATGCGCACCGTGAAGTGACCAGCGCATCTGCTGCTTCTTGACCATACGTTTCCCGACGACTGAGTTCACCGCCGACTCGGCGAGAGTGGTGGCGACGGCGAAGCCCAGCCCGGTAGCGCTTTCCATCCTTTCTGACTCAGTAAGACTAGGCGCCCGCCGCCACGTGCGGGCGACGCCGGCATCAACCGACGGGCAGACGCGCTGAGGGCAACAAGCGCGCCTGACGCAACGCCGCCAGATCAGCCGAGCCGGTGCAGAAGCAGGCGACGGCCAACTGGCGGATGACGATCTCGAAATGCGCGACAACCGCCTCGGTGGATACCGTAGCCGCGCGCAGCACGCCGGCCGCCTGCCCGGCGATGTCCGCGCCCAGGCGGATGGCCTTGGCCACGTCGACGCCGTCGCGGATCCCGCCCGACGCGATCAGCTTCACCGTTGGCAGCGCCCGACGTACCGCCTGCACGCTGGCCGGGGTCGGAATCCCCCAATCGGCGAACGCCATCGCCACTGCACGGTCGGCGGCATCGCGGGCGCGCTCGCCCTCCACCGCGGCCCAACTGGTGCCGCCGGCGCCGGCGACATCGATCACCGCCACGCCCGCCTCGACGAGCGCACAGGCCACAGAGGCGGACAGGCCCGAGCCCACTTCCTTCGCCACGACCGGCACGCCCACGCTGCGTGCGGCGCGAGCGATCTGCGCCAGGACGCCGCGCCAGTCGCGGTCGCCCTCCGGCTGTACTGCTTCGTGCAGCGGATTGAGATGGACGATGAGTCCATCGGCCTCCAGCGCATCCACCGCCCGGCGCGCGAGGTCCAGGCCGTCGGCCTCGCACAGTTGCGCGGCGCCGATGTTGGCCAGCAAGGGAATGTCTGGGGCCAGGCGGCGCAGCGCGCGCGTCAGCCCCTGGGAGTTGCGGGATTGCAGGCTCACGCGTTGCGAACCGACACACATGGCGATCCCCAAGGCTTGCGCTGCCTCGCTCAGATGGCGGTTAATGGCCTCGGCGCGTGGCATGCCGCCGGTCATGGAGCTGATCAGCAGCGGCGCGCGCATGGTCTTGCCCAGCAGCGAGGCGCTGAGGTCGATCTGCGTCAGGTCCAACTCGGGCAATGCGCAGTGTTCGAAACGGATGTACTCCCAGCCGGCGGCCTTGGCCGGCGCCGTTCGCCGATCCAGCACGATGTCCAGGTGGTCGTCCTTGCGCCGGCTCAAGTTGGTGTCGCTGATGCTCGCTCCATCCGTCGCATTGGGCGACGGCGTTGCGTCGGATCGGACCGACGGCAGCGGGCGCAGGCCGCCGCCTCCCGCGCGTTCAGGCCGGCGCACGCTGGGCTCCCCCCGCAGCGTCGCTGCGGTAGCGGCTGGTTGAGGTCTGGTAGTAGTGCGCGCGGATGGCCAACATGGCCTCGATCAACGGTCCCCACGGCGCGGGAAAGCGTTCTTCCGCCATCACCCGGTGCAGCATGCGCGTATGGCCGGCCAGTTCGTCGTTGAGGAACTCCAGCACAGGCATAGCCGGATAGAGCTGCAGCAGCAGGATCGCCGCGTTGTCGGCCTCGCCGGCCGATCTATCCTTTTCGCGTCCATGCAGATCGTTCTGCAAGCGCCCTATCGCGGAGATGAGCCGCAGGACCTGGCGAAACGCCGGACCCGCGCGCAAGGTCGCCATGTCCAGTCCCCACAGCAACGACAGGCAACAGAACACGTTCGTGTAGGCGATCGAATCGATGCCGTTGTGCAGGTACTCGGCGTAGGACCAGCGTTCCGCCCCTGCCGCCTGCGCGTGTCCGGCGCGCAGCGCCGCGCAGTAGCACCGGGTATCGTCGAGAAGCTGAGCATAGTCGCGACGATCGTAGGCGAGCGCGGCCAGCGAAGCGCGCAGCACAGCGCAGCCCTCGAATCCGGGGAGCGCGCACGGCACGCCCTGCCCCAACGCCTGCTCCACCGCGGCGAGCTGCTCCGGCGCGATCAGGCCAAGGTCATTGCAATCGTCGAGCCAGAACAGCAGCGCCAGTTCGCGATAGAACGCCACGATCAGCGTTTCGTCCTGCGGATCGCGGCCGGTGCGGGCGCTGGTGTCGCGCAGGCTCGGGTGGATGCGCTGCAGGATGTACTGGCCGCCCCTGACCGCTTCCACGGCATGCTCGTCGGCGAACCCGGTCAGGGAACGCCCCCAGTCCAGCACCTGCTGCAGCGCGCGTTCGGTCTGGTTCATGGCGCCGCTCCTGCTCGCTCGGCCAGGACGCGCCGCCCCCAACGAAGCGCCAGCCACAACCCGGCGAGTTCGGCCACGCGCACCACCCGGGTGGGGCAATACAGTTCCTTGCCGATCCACAGCGGCGTCTGCGGCAATGCATGCGTCGCATGGCGGGCGAGCATCCACTCCAGCGCACGCGCCACCGCCTGCGCGATGCACCGGCGCCCTGTCGGCTCTTCGCTCCCGTCCATCACGTGCAACGCGAACAGCGCATAGGCGGTTTCCTCGAATGTGGACGCGCGACCGGCGCCCCAGCCGCCGTCGTCGCGCTGCGCCTGCATGAGCGCCGCCAGCGCGCGCTCGTCGCGCCACTGGGGCTTGCCTTGCGCCAGCGCAGCGACCGCATGCGCGGTGGGATACAGCCACGAAACGTGCCATTTTTCGTTGTCCCATAGACCGTGCGGGTTGCGATTGGCCTCGACGTAGGCGCTGGTGCCGGCGGCGGGCTTTCCCAATAGTCGCAACGCATGCAGGGCATGGATGTTGGTCGACACCGAGGCATTGCGCTCGCCGGGGAAGGTGACGAACAGCTCGCCGATTTCGAAATGGCGCAACGCATCGACGGCCGGGTCGCGGCCTGCAAGGCGCAGGACGCACATCGCAACGGCGGTATCGTCCGCATCGGCCGCGAAGTGCAAGGCCGGGCCCAGACCGCGCACGCCGAGGCGGGCGTCGAGCTGCGCGACGATCACTTGCACCGCCTCGGCGAGCGCGGGATGCGCGAACAGACCGGCCAGATGCAGGGTGTACAGCGACCAGCATGGCTCGAATACATTGATCGGCCAGACGTTGGGAAAGACACCTTCGATGCCGCTGCGCGTCGCCCGCGATGCCGCCTCCAAATACGCGTCGGCGCGCCCGACCTGCGGCGTGCTCCCCTGTGTCACGGCGTGCGCACGCCACGCGGCGGTGGCCGCCGGACTGATGCCGATGCTGCCGTCGTCATCCGGGCATGCGGTGGTCGGCGACGTCCCCCAGGCCTCCCAGGAGTGCAGCAACGGATGGCCGCTCGGCAACGTCGCCACCGCCCCCAGCTTGACAAGGCACGCTTGCCGCAACGGCAACAGCGCCGGGTGGCGCGGAAACGCCACGCCGCCCAGCAAGGATGCGGCCTCGCCGCACAACTGCGGCAGTATCAGCTCCGCGCCGATCGGCGCGTCTTCCGGCACCGCATGCGCGTAGGGATCGGGCTGGCGCTCGAGGAACCGGGTTGCAGCCTGGACTGCGTCGGCAGCGCCGGGAAGAGGATCGGCACGCTGCAATGCCAGCAACGCCGCCCACGTGGGCGCATGGCGGAACAGCGGGAAGTCCGCACTTCCCCATCCGCCATCGGCCTCTTGCTGCGCGATGAGCCACGCGTATGCGTCCTGCCGACCGGTGACGTTGCCGTGGAACTGCAGAGCTCGCGCCGTGTCGTAGACGGACGGACCGACGCTGCCGCCGTCGCTCATCTCGCTCAGCAGGTGGCGCAATTCGGAAAGGATCTGTTCGGACAGCGCGTTCACGCGGGATGTTCCTTCTGCAGACGGTTGACGAGAACCAGGATCGGCAGACGCCGCGCACATCGCCGCGGACTCGGGCACAGTGCAGCATGCACCGCTGCCGCCGGCCGATCGCAGCGGCACAGGGGCAACTCCATGTGGACGGGCGTGCTCATGCGCATGGCGCGTGCTTGAACAGATACCCGTTGGCCCGCTGCAGTATCTGCGCCAACCGCTCCGCACGCGGCCCCAACGGGGCGATGGCTTCCCCGGCGTCGCGCAACAAATCCAGCGCGAACTGGCGCGCTGCCTGCAGCCCCATGATCGACGCGCAGGTCGGCTTCTGCGCCGCCGCGTCCTTGCCGGGGGTCTTGCCCAGCGTCGCGGTATCCGCTGTCGCGTCGAGAATGTCGTCGACCACCTGCAACGCCAGGCCGAAACAGGCGGTGTAGCGATCGAGCGCACAGTACAGCCCAGCGTGCGCGGCATCCTCCGCGATGGCGCATAGCGCGCCCATGCGAACGGACGCGCGCACTAGCGCTCCGCTCTTCATCCGGTGCATCGCCACGATCCTGTCCAGCTCGACGTGCTTTCCGACCAGCGACAGATCCATGGCCTGCCCGCCTGCGGCACCCTCGGCGGACACGGCCTGCGCCAGTTCGCGCACGAGCGCGATACGGTTGTCGCCCGGCGCATCGAGGCTCGCCAGGGTCAGGAAGGCGTGCGCCTGCAGCGCATCGCCGACCAGGATCGCAGTGGCTTCGCCGAACTTGACGTGCACGGTCGGAAGGCCGCGGCGAAGCACGTCGTCGTCCATCGCGGGCAGGTCGTCGTGGACCAGGGTACAGGCGTGCATCATCTCGATGGCGGCGCCGACGTCGTCGAGCATGTGCGCCGGCGTGTCGGCCAGTGCGCCGGCAGCCAGACAGAGCAAGGCGCGGGTGCGCTTCCCGCCATGCAAGGTGGCGTAGCGCATCGCCGCCATCAGCTCTGTCTCACCGTCGTCTTCGGCGCAGAGAAGACGCGCCAGCGCCTGTTCGACCCGCTTTGCGCCGTCCTGCATCCAGATCTCCGGCAGCAGCCTGCCGGATGCGCCGCGCGCCTGCGCGCCCAATCCGCCGAGCGCGGAAACGCCAGTTCGGTCGTCGTGTAGCGTGGAACCGGTCTGCATGTTGTTCATGTCCTTGTACCTGACACGAGATGGCCACGGCGAGCGCCAAGCCGCCGCGGTGTTGCCGGCGTCGCACCGAGCGCGCGCGCCGAGTGCAGCAATGCCGCGCGTCGCCGGCGCCGCTGCCTCGCCACACGGGGCGTGCGATGCCAGCTCATGAGAAGCCTATGCGGATTGCCATGGACGGATGTGCGGTCGGGTAATAGCGCCGGCCTTTTTCGACGCCGCTCAGCAACCGCGGCCGCACCCCGGCCTTGTGCATGGTCAGCGCCAAGGCGATGCAGAACTGCACCATTTCCAGCCATACCAGGTGGTAGCCGATGCAGACGTGTGGGCCGGTACCGAACTGCAGCATGTCCACCGGCCGGATCGGCTCCGTGCGTTGCAGCCACCGCGCCAGGCGGAACTGATCAGGCGCCTCGTGCAGCAGCGCCGAGGTGGAGAAATGCAGCAGCGGGATGCACAGATGGGTGCCTGCTGGAATGCGCCGTTGGCCGAGTTGCAATTCCTGCAGGGCGCGACGCGGCAGGAGCGTGGTCGCCGGATGCAGGCGCAGCGTCTCGCGGAACAGCGCCTCGGCGACCGGACACTCCGCCAGGTCCGCGTGACGGGTCGGCACCGCGCCCACGCGTTGCGCCTCCTCGACCAGGGCGTCCCACATCACAGGCTGCCGCGCCAGCTCGATCACCATCCAGGCCATCGTCGAGGCAGTGGTGTCGTGACCGGCAAGCAGCAGCAAGCGGATATTGGCGACCAGGACGTCATCGGAAAGCGCATCGTCGCTGCGGTCGAAGGCGCTCACCATGTCGTTGATCAACCCAGTGCGCGCGGCATGCGCGCGCGCGTCGCGGACGAACTGGCGCAACTGCGCGTCGATCCAGTCGCGGGCGGCGCGGCCTCGCCGCAAGGGCAGTCCGGGCAGGTCGACCGGGGGCGCGACGATCAACTGCAGCAGTTGCCGGTATTTGCGATGCCATCCCGGCAGGTCCTGCGCGGGGATTCCCATGAGGCTGAAGATGAGCTTGAGCATCAGGTCGCCGGTTTCGCGCAGGATGGTTACCTCGCCGCAGTCGCGCCACGCCTGCACCCGCGCCCAGATGACGGGCGCGAACAGGTCGCCGATGCCGGCCTCGGTCAGCCCCTTGGGCAGGAACGCCGCCTTGATCGCATCGCGCGCCTGCCGGTGCGCGCCGCCGTCCTGGGCAACCAACGTTCCGCCAAGCAATTCGGGCGCGATCTCTTCGATCAGCGCCGAGGACACGTCCTTGTGCCGGAGCAGTGCGAACGCATCCGGATGCACGCAGGTCATCAGGTGTCCGGCAGGGCCGAAATCCAGCCAGAAGTGGCTGCCCAGCGTCCGTTCCGCGCGCCGCAGCAGGCGCGGCAGGTCGCAGACGATGGCGGGAAGATGCCCGACCAGGGGGAAAGCGCCGGGCATGACCGGGATGTCGTATCGCAGCCGGTGCCGACGGTTGAGCGGGTTGAGCAGCATGTCCATCAGCAGCGCGCCGCCGCGGCCGCTTCGGCGGTGTCGCCGGCAGGCCGCGCGGTGCAGCTGTTGCCACCGTCGGCGTACGTCGGCACATGCGCCAGCATGCCGCCGTCGATGCACACGACCTGGCCAGTGATGAACGCAGCATCGTCGGAGAGCAGGAACGCCACGAGCGCGGCCACGTCCTCGGGGCGGCCGACGCGCTGCAGGAGCTGGTGCCGGCGCAGATGCCGTTGCGTGCACTCGTCCAGCTTGGCGAGGAGACGCTCCGTCATGATAAGACCCGGCGCAACCGCGTTGCAGCGGATCTGCGCGTGACCGTACTGGGTGGCGAGCGAGGCCGACAGCATGTTCATCGCCGCCTTCGACGCGGCGTAGGACGTCTGCGCGGTGTCACCGCTGAGCCCCTGGCACGACGACATGTTGACGATCGCGCCACCGCCGCGGGCGATCATCCGTGGGATGGCCTGCCGGCAGCAGAGCAGCGTGCCGCGCAGATTCGTCGCCATGGTCTGGTCCCAGACTGCCAGGTCCAGGTCGAGGATCGCGCGGTCGCGCGGGGTCAGATGCATGGCGCTCGCATTGTTCACCAGCAGGTCGACCCCCCCGAAGTGCCGCTCCGCCGTCTCGAACAGCGCTGCCACCGCCTGGTCATCGGCGATATCCATGGCTATGGGCAGCGCGTGGCCTGCTTCGGCCGCGATCTGCGCGGTGCAGGCGATGGCCGCCGAGCCATCAATGTCGGCCACCACCACTCTGCCGCCCCCGCGCGCGATGGCGAGAGCGCATGCCTTGCCGATGCCGGCGCCGGCGCCGGTCACCACGGCCACCTTGCCTTCAAACTGTCCCATCGTGCCTCCTGAATTGCATTGGTCTTTCGCGGCATGCCGCTGGGCCTGCGCCGGAGAAGGCGCAGGGTCGGCGCTGGCGCGCTCGTTATGGCCGGCGTCGCTTTCGATGACCCGAATGGCGGCGACCGGGCACTGGTTGGCCGCAAGCCGCACGGCGGCGTGCAGCGCCTGCGGGACCGTCGCCACGCACACTTCGGCCACGCCGTCCGGTTCGCGCTGGCGAAAGGTGCCCGGCAGCGTCAGCACGCACTGCCCGGTAGTTCCGCACAGATCCTGATCGACCACGACGCGCATCTCAGCCCTCCTGCCCATGCAGCCGCACCGGCAGCGCGCGGAACGTCCTAAGGAACGCGGAGGGCTCCCGGGTCGGCTGCTCGGCCAATGCCAGCGTGGGGAAGCGCGCCTGGATCCGCGGCAGACTTTCGGCCAACTGCACCCGGGCCAGTTGCGCACCAAGGCAGAAGTGGATGCCGTGGCCGAAGGTCAGCATGATCTTCCCGTCGATCGACATGCCAGGACTGGTGCCGTAGAACCGCACGGGATCGAAGCGATCGGGATCGGCGAAGGCGTCCGGGTCGCGATTGCCGGCCGCGATGAGCACGCGCACGTCCGCGTTCTTCGGGATCACCACGCCGCCCAGTTCGATGTCGCGCTGGGCGATACGCGGAATGGAGCTGAACATGGCGGGCGCGTCGTAGCGCAGGGCTTCTTCGACGAATGCCTTCACCCCCACGGCATCTCCCTTCAGCCAGTGCCGCTGTTCGGGATATGCCAGCATCGCCAGGACCGCATGGTCGATGGCCGCGGCAGTGGTGGCGAAGCCGCCCAGCAGCATGCCCCACAGCATGCTGATCAACTCCGCATCCGACAGCATGTCGGCATCGTCGTCGTGTGCGCCGACCAGCATTGACACGATGTCGTGGCGGGAATCGGTGCGCTTGCGCTGTATGAGGTCGCCGAAGTAGGCCTGCACCCTGGCGCTGGCCGCGTCCGCCGCGGCGAGCTGGGGATCGCTGGCGTGCGGGCTCAGGCCTTCCAGAATGGCGCTGATGCCGGCGACGAGCCCGAACATGTCGTCCTGGGGCATGCCGAACAGTTCGCCGAAAACCAGCATGGGCAAGGCCAGCGCGAATTCCCGATGCAGGTCCACCGCCTCCCCGCGCTCCAGCGCGGGCGCCATGCCGTCCAGGCGCGCTGCGACGATGCGAGCGATGGTCGGCCTCAGGCTGTCGATCTGGCCCATGGTGAAATCGCGCGAGATCAGCCGGCGCAGACGCGTATGCGTCGGTGGTTCCTTCATCGCTAGCGTGGACGCCAGCAGATTGAGTGACAGGCTGGTCGCCGCACGCGGGAAATAGCGCGCCAGTTCGCCTGGTGCCGGCCCCCGAAAAGCATCGCCCGTTGCCTTGAGCGCCGAGTAGATGTCGGCGTGGCGGCTCAACAGAAAGAGGCCCGACGCCGCGCGATGTACCGGATCGTGCTCGCGCAACCACCGCATGAATGGGTACGGATCCTGAATGCACCCTGGCGACGCCAGTTCGGCGAAGGCGTCCCGGCATGCTGCCGTGGTTTCTTGCACGTCCATCTTGGTCACCTGTTGGCTGGCTGATCTGATCGGCGCGCGGCAGGCGCGCCGGCAAATTCGGAGAACATCGCGATTCCTGGTGGCATCCGCGCATCACCAGAGCACCGGGAACTCCTCGAACCCGCCAGTGATGATCTCCTTGCGCAACTTCAGTTCTTCGGGCGCCACGGCCAGGCGCAGCGCGGGAAAGCGCTGGAAGATCGAACCGAACACCGCCTTGAGTTCCAGCCTGGCCAGCGCCAAGCCCACGCAGTTGTGGGGCCCGTAGGAGAACGCAAGGTGCGGATTTTCGTCACGTCCGATGTCGAAGATTTCCGGGTCGTCGAAATGGCGCGGATCGAAGGACGTCGCCGGCAGGCCGACCAGCACCTTGCTCTCCGCGGGAACATGCACGCCCGCGATGGTCACGTCGGTCCTCGGATAGCGCATGATGCCGTCCCAGCCCGCGCCCGGCGGGTACATGCGCAGGATTTCCTCCACCGCCTTATCCACCAGGGATGGATCGCCGACCAGGCGTTCGCGCTGTTGCGGATGGCGGAACATGGCCAGCAGGCCGAATTCGATCTGCGCGACGGTGCTCTCGTGCCCCGCCACCAGCATGCCCGCCGCCAGGCCGATCGCCTCTTCCTCGGTCGCCTTGCCCTGGTCGACCGCCGCGAGCAGATCCGTCAGCAGGTTGTCGCCCGGATCCTGGCGCTTGTCCCGCATCTTGCCGCGAATGTAGGCGCGCAGTTCTTCCCAGGCCAGGCGCGACGCGCTGCGCGGGCCGCTTTCATGCTGGTGCGTCATCACTTCGTCGGACAGCCCGGCGAAAAAGGCGTGATCCTCGTAGAGCACGCCCATCAGCGCGCTGATGACCATGGCCGGAAGTGGAAAGGAGAGGTGGCGCCGCAGGTCGGCGGGCTGGGGCTGGGCCGCCAGTGTCTCGAACAACTGCGCGGCGATCACCTCGACTTGCTGCGCGAGCAGCTTCACCCTGCGGTTGCTGAAGGCCGGCGCCACGATCGTGCGTAACCGGGCATGCTCGCCCCCCTCGTGCGAGACCAACCACCCCGGCGATCCGAGAATCACCGAATCCGGGGTGAATGTCGCCGGCGGCATTCCCGAGGGCCGGAACGCCGCGTCGGACAGCACCGCCTTGGCTTCATCGTAGCCTGTCACCCACCAGCCTTCGTGCCCGGACGGGAAGCGCACGCGGTGGATCGGACCGTTGGCGCGTTGCGCCAACATCTCGGGCGAGGGCTCGATGTGATCGACGCGCCACATCGGCAGCGTCGGCAAGGGTTGTTCGGACATGGTGGCACTTGATCTCTAAGCGATGGAAGGGCGGGAGGTGACCGGCAGGCGCTGCGGGCAGCGAATGGCTTAGGAAGGCATGTAGACGACGTCCTCCGCAGCGTAGCCCGATTCGATTATCAAGGTCGGCCAACGTGTAACTGCCTAGGCATACCGCGGGGCGAGATGCAGAACGTTATCCTGCGCCTTCGAGTTCAGGATAAAGGCGAGTGTGGCGGGCCTTTGAGTCGCAGCCGGCCATCAAGATTTCCTGCGCAAGGGTCGACAAGGGCGGCGAGCCTGTTTGGTAGGGGGCGGTTTCGCCGAGGCCCCCTTCCCATAGAATGCTATCTGATGCGGATTTGACATTTTGCTTTTCTTTCTTCGTTCCATCGATCGCGGTGCCATCCACGAAAGGAAGGTCGGTCGGCAGCTCCCGGCCCGCAACGAAGGAGCTTCAAAACTCGTGCCAATTTGGCCGACCCAGCAGAAGAAAAAAATTGTGATTGCTTTTCACCGGGTTAGCCTGAGGCCAGACAAGAGCTCGGCAAAATAGGCCGGTGTCGCGGGCCAACAAAGGGGACAGAACCGTGTCGGATAGTACGCCTCGGCGACCTTTAGGTCGGGCTTGCGACATTCTGGTCCAGTTTCGAACATAAGAGGGTGGCAAATAGACACGATTGGGGAATTCGATCCTCACGGAGTCAGGCGCTTGCCGAAGCGCGCGCTCATGGTTGCTGCGACAGGCGCATGTTCGCGAAAGCCGAGCCTGCGCACGCAGGAACACGTTTGCGGCAGACGCTACGAAATCGCTGCAGTGCTCGCCGGTGTGAGGTAGGGCATCGGCTCGGCTTTCGGTTCGTCTTTGTCCAGCCGGTGCGGAAGCGCCGCATATCCGCACCATACAGCACCCTTGTCGAGCGTGCTGACGAGGCGGTTATAGGGCGCGCCCGGTCTTGAAGACACGGTCCTCCCAAGAAAAAGGATCGCTCCAAAAGCATCTCTATTTGAAATGGCACGCCGCTTGCGGCTCCTGGTCAGAGCCCATCAAAACACGATGAAAGCGACTTGCGCCATGCCCGACACGCGAAGCTCTAGACCGTGGCCTGAGGAGACGGTGCCTGTTCCCGCTGAACATCGGTACATCATCTCCTTCGGAGGTCCCTCCTCGGTAGCCGCTTTGCGCACGGCTGGTCCGATGCCGGCACGCCAACACATGGCGCTCGCGCAATTGCCGTCTACCGGTTCTGATCAGCATGTGAGTGCCCAACAGCCCCATCAAAGAGCCACCGAAGCCAAGGTCGGCGGGTCACTGGCAAACTTCGACAATACGCCGAACCAGCTCAGTAACGCGGGTCTCTTGCGTGAAGTCACATTTGAGGCCTCCACACGCGTTCGATATTGGCTACTTCGGGCCCGCTATCACTTTGTCCCGGGCACGAGCGCGAGCGATGGATGCCGCTTCCGGCGCCATAGCCGTGGAAAGATTGCCCCAGCGGCTCGACAGCCTCCACTTGCTCAGATCGATGGCGTTCGGGTGACGAAGACCAGCAGCCAAGACGTTCCCCTACATCGGGATGGAAAAAGGAGGGTGCGAGCCGCGAGGGCCTCATTTCATGCCCGGCATACGAGCCTTTGCTCGGTATTGCGCCAGCCTCTGCCAGAATCCGGCGCGCCAGTTTTTTCCTGAGGAGCAAGTTGATGACCGTTCAAAAGAAGGTTCCCTTCGTCACCTTTCTCACGCGTGTTCGCGATGAGTCAGTCCAGGGCCCAAATCCATATCGCTGGGAAGAAAAGACATCTGACGACTACTTTGCCGGCAAGCGCGTCATCCTGTTCTCGCTGCCTGGCGCCTTCACTCCGACCTGCTCGACCTACCAACTGCCCAATTTCGAAGAGCTCTATGATGAGTTTGAGAAGGAGGGAATTGACGCGATTTACTGCGTCTCCGTCAACGATGCCTTCGTCATGAATGCGTGGGGGAAGTCCTTGGGCCTGCAGAAGGTCGAGCTCATCCCCGATGGCTCAGGCGAGTTCACACGCAAGATGGGCATGCTGGTCGCAAAGGACAATCTCGGCTTCGGGATGCGCTCCTGGCGCTACGCCGCCCTGATCAACAATGGCGTGGTGGAGCAGTGGTTCGAGGAGGAAGGTTTCTCCGACAACTGCGAGGCCGACCCCTATGGCGTCTCATCCCCCCAAAACGTTCTCGAAACGCTGAAAGCCGCCGCATGACCTAGAAAACGTCTCACTGGTGCCATTGCCCGCCCCAAGAGGCTCTCTCGACAGGATTATCGCGCTCACCATGCAATCCTCAGCAAGCCTGCTTCAGCGCCAGAAGCAATCCATGGTCGCATCGCCTCAACTCATTGAGTCGATTCGCTTGCTGCAACTGGCGCATACTGAACTGCATCAGTTCGTGGAGCGGGAAATCGAGAAGAACCCGCTCTTGGAATCTGCGTCAAACGATGGCGGGCCTTTTGGCGATGTTTCGATTTCGGGAGCGGATCAGCCTGTCGGCCCTGGCGCAAACGCCGTTGAAGGACCGACCGGGGCAGGGTCGCCTGAACGGCTCGGGCAATGGAAATCACTTGGCAACACGACCAACAACCCGCCGGGCAATGGCCCTTCCCTCGACGAGTTTGCCACCCTCGCCGAAACATTGCACGACCATGTCGCTCGTCAGATCGCCCTCACTGCGTTCACACCACAGGAGCGGCTGATCGCTGGCCAGCTTGCCGCCGATCTGGAAGACACTGGCTATATTCGGGCAAACCTTTTGGAGCTGGCCGAGAGCCTGAATGTCCGTGAGGCTGTTGTGGAACGGGTTCTCGGAACCTTGCAGCAATTTGATCCACCGGGAGTTTTTGCGCGAAGTCTCAGAGAATGCCTCGAGATCCAGTTGCGCCAGCGAAACCGGCTCGACCCGGCAATGGCAGCTTTGGTTGCCCATCTTGAAAAGCTTGCGCGACGGGATTTTGAGGCACTGAAGCAGCATTGCGGCGTCGATGAAGAAGACCTTCTCGACATGATGCATGAGATTCGGGCGCTCGATCCCAAGCCTGGGAACCGATTCCAATCCGGTGCGTCTGAATCAATCATACCCGATGTCTGGGTCACGCCCTCACCGCAAGGCGGGTGGCAGATCGAACTTGATCCCGCCACGCTGCCAAAGCTGCTGATCAACCAAAGCTACTATGCCGAAGTCTCGCGTCAAACTGCCCAAAATTCGAAAGATCAAGCATTTCTCGACGAATGCTTGCAAAACGCGAACTGGCTAATCCGCAGCCTCGATCAGCGCGCCAAGACCATTGTTAAGGTTGCGGCTGAAATCGTGCGTCAGCAGGATGCCTTTTTGGAACATGGCGTCGCCCACCTGCGGCCTCTCAATCTTAGAACCGTCGCTGACGCGATCGGCGTGCACGAGTCGACGGTCAGCCGGGTGACCTCGAACAAGTACATGCTTACCCCGCGCGGAGTCTTTGAACTGAAGTATTTTTTCACCGTCGCGATCGCGTCCTGCCAAGGCGGCGATGCGCACTCCGCCGAAGCTGTCCGGCATCGGATCAAAGCGATCATTGCCGCAGAATCTCCCGGCGACGTGCTTTCCGATGAGGACATCGCTGTCCGGCTGAAGGAAACCGGCATCGATGTTGCGCGCCGCACCGTCACAAAATATCGCGAAGCAATGAACATCCCCTCCTCCGTGCAACGCCGCCGGGAAATGCGCTTGTGTTTTTAGATTTGGGTCAAGGCAGCCAACATCACGTTGCATTGCATCAAAGTGGAGACTTCGTTCATGACCCAATCCGCAGCAGGCGTCATGGACGCTGTTCTGCACGACCCAGAAAAGCCCGTCCCACCGTCTGGTCCCGCATGGGGTGCGGTCATTTCGCTTTCCTTGGGCACCTTCGGGCTGGTCACGGCAGAGTTTCTGCCTGTTAGCCTGCTCACGCCGCTCGCACATGATCTCGGCATCACCGAGGGAGCGGCTGGACAGGCGATGACGGCGACCGCTATCGTCGGGGCGATCTCGGCGCCGACGGTGGCTATCATCACAAAGCGCCTGGACCGCAGGCTCGTCATGTGGGCGATGACGCTGCTGCTGATCCTGTCGGACGTTCTGGCGGCCGGCGCGTGGTCGCTGGCGGTTCTCCTGACTGCACGCGTCGTGCTCGGCATAGCGCTCGGAGGCTTCTGGTCAATGTCGGCAGCACTGGCGATGCGGCTCGTTCCAAGCCACCTCCTGCTGCGCGCTATGGCGATCATCCTCACCGGCGTTTCCGTGGCTACCGTTTGCGCAGCTCCAATCGGCGCTTATGTCGGCGATATCTGGGGATGGCGAAGTGCCTTCATGCTCGCCGCAGTCGGCGGCGCGGCTACACTGCTGGTGCAACTCATAACCATTCCGAGACTGCCTCCGATTGGAGTGGCTAGCTTCCGCAGCCTGCTGGATGTGGCTAAGATTCCGATGGTCAAGGTCGCGCTTGTGGTCGTCCTGCTTGTCGGTTCCGGCCACTTCGCCGGAATCACTTATATCCGCGCCTTCCTCGAGAAGGTTCCCGCTCTGGACGTCGAGACGATTTCGCTTGTGTTGCTTGCTTTTGGCATCGGGGGATTCTTCGGCAATTTGGCCGGCGGGCTTCTGGCCGAGTACAGTCTCAAGGCAGTCGCGGCCCTTGCACCGCTGCTCATAGCGATAGCCGCTGTTTCGCTGCTGATGGCGGGAGCATCGGCCTTCGCCTCGGCGATTGCGGTTGCCGGGTGGGGCTTTGCCTTCGGCGCCGTGCCGGTGGGATTACAGACGTGGATGGTGCGGCGGGCCGTTCCCGAGCAGGCCGAAAGCGCCGGTGTGCTGATGGTCGTAGCATTCCAAGTGGCAATCGCAGCCGGCGCGATTTTCGGCGGAGTATTGGTGGACAATGCCGGGATTACCAGTGCCATTGCCTACAGTGCTGTTGCCACGTTCGCCGCCGCCCTGACAGTGTTGCTGCTCGGCCCGAAGCGCGAAACCTAGACCGCCTGACAGAAGAGGCCTCAGCAGCGCAAGCGGCACGAGAGATGCGATGCACGGCGCGGCGCGGTCCTCCGCACGATTACGCATGGACCAGCGCAAGCGCCTCGCCGGCTTCACCTCCGGGCCACGCGACCTTCGCCGCCAGACACGCGAACCTCGCCGGCACCGGTTTCCATTTGGCGACGGTGAGCGCTGGCGGCGCGATGGAACCCTTGCTGGCGGTCATATCCTTCACGACAAGCCGGCATTCTGGGCAAGCGACAGCTACGCGCCGGCCATGCCCGTCAGAACGCCGGTGACGATGCCGCTCGATAGCGCAGACAGGTCGCGAATTGCCAGTCGTGTCAACGGCGGCCGGATTATCGTCGACCGCGCGTACCTTGTTTCGGCCGCAGACTATCGTTCGGCAGCTTGATGATGTTGACTACATAGCCTAGGAGCTATATATGACTTGGGAAGTCGTTTTTGGCGATGAGCTCGATGGGGAGTTCGAGGCGTTGCCCCAGACAGTCCAAGATGAGCTATTGGCTTCGGCTAAGCTGCTCGGTGTGTTCGGGCCCCAGCTGGGGCGACCGCATGCGGATACCTTGAATGACTCGTCGTTCGCGAACATGAAAGAACTTCGCTTCGACGCTGATGATGGTGTCTGGCGGGTTGCGTTCGCATTCGATCGGAAGCGGAAGGCGATCCTGCTCGTCGCCGGCGATAAGTCGGGCGTGAGTGAGAAGCGCTTCTATAAAAGTCTGATCGCCAAGGCGGACAAGCGCTATCAAGGGCATCTCGACCGTTTGGCGGCGGCGAAGAAGGAGAAGAAGTGATGGGACGCAAGCTTGATGACCTAATCGCTGCGCTCCCCGAGGATCGTCGGGAGCGGGTCGACGCGCGTTTCGAAGAGTTAAGGGGAGAAGTCGAGAGTCTCGGCGATTTGCGGCGTGCCGCTGGAAAGGCCCAGGCCGAAATCGCTTCGGTCCTCAAGATCAAGCAGCCTTCGGTCTCGAAGATCGAGAAACAAGCCGACATGTACTTGTCTACTCTTAAAAGCTACGTCGAGGCGATCGGGGGGCAACTCGAACTCGTCGTTCGCCTTCCCTCGCGCGCGCCCCTCCGTATAGAGCGGCTCGGCGACGTCGTGGCTCCCAAAGCCGTCTCCGTGCGTAGCGTTAAAAGAGCGGCAGGTGGACGTAATCGCACAAAGGCCGCACGCGCCGGCTGACCTCACTCTGTTTCGGCTAAAGACTACCGATGGTGCGAGATGGTCTCGTCGATGCAAGGGGCGGCAGCTCATCGCTCAATCAGCTTCGCGCCATCACATGGCACGGCTTACTTGGGCAATGCGGCGGGTTCCTGACGCCAGTCAAGGGCCGATTCTGGACGATATGCTCGGAGCCGATCTGGCAGGCGTTCATGCTGCCAAGGTTGCGTTTGCGGCCAACAAGTCCAACGGACACGCCCTGGACGAAATGCGGATCTCGCATGTCCACGAGTACCGCGTCGTACTTACGACCATTGGCACCGAAGACGCCGAGGCCGTTTTAAAACGTTGCCTCCTTGACCGGGAGTTTGGTGCCGAAGCTGCCGTCGGGCTGCAAGTGATCTGGCAGCAGCGGCACGAGCCGATGCCGGAGGGCAAGTTCGGCAATTGGCCCGACTTTGCGCGCGCTGCTACAAACCGCTCCAGAGACCGAGCCCAGACGCGCGATATTGCCGAAGTTCTCATAGCGGCTGCCCACACAGTCAAGGAGGAAGGTTCCCCTAATGACCTGGTACGCGTCGCGCGGTTTGTTGGATGTGCCGTCCTCATGCCTCATGGCGATCGAGCCGCAGAGTTCAATGAAATTCTGATTGGAAACATTACCCATGGTGTAAGGCGCGAGCTAGCGCAACGCATGGTCGTTGGTGGCCTCGTTGTTCCTGCCGACACAATCTTGAGTGGGCTTGAAGCGGTGATGGCCGAATATGGCGATCGTAAATGGATACGAGACCACGAGCTGCCCGCACTTTTCGCTTGGGTCGAGTTGCTGCCGATGTCGGACCGACCAACGGCCTTCTTCGTGGGGCTGGATATACTCGGGACAAAATTCGATTTCAACAAATGGAATGTACGCAATTTGTTGGGCAGCGCGCGCTATCTCGAGGAGGCCCAGCGGATCGAGTTGCTGCGAGGTCTCGCGACGCGCTATCCTTCTCTGACTACCTTGAGCGAATTGACGCCGAGGGGGACGCGGAAGGCGGTTTTGACGCCGGGCCCCGTCACCCGGACATCTCGTCTGGTTTGCCGTGGCCTGTCGTCGCCAGTTCAAGTCTCAGTATTGTGAACGGCCTTTCGCCGCTCACCGCTACCCGACCACAACGGCAGCGATGCGGCGCGTTCCTGACATTCGGCCTAGGGCCGGACGGTGACCCGCAGCTTTCAGCAGCAACCGTTAGGGTAGCCGCCGTTCGCTGGAGGCTCCTTCGGCAGCGATCGTCTTGGAAGAACTGCCTCGTCTCGGACTCTGCCGTATATTCGGCCACGAATCTGCAATTATTGATGTTGAAAACGATTCAAGCTCCCTAGCCGATGGCGCGGCCTATCTTGTGCGCTTGGTTCAGGCATGCAAAGTACTCCATTCGTTCGCGCTTCCGGCGTTCGCAGATTACTGCGGCTGACACCATCTTTACATGGATTGACCATGAGACTTTCAACCGTCTATGCGCGCTTCTACAAGTCGTTTAACTTCGACCATATCCGCAAGGCGACGCCCCATGCCCAGCCCAAGGGCGATTGGGAAATGTTTCGTGACGCCTGGTATCCCTACGTTGAGGTCGAGTTCGACAGTCGGATTACGACCATCGTCGGCGCGAACGAATCTGGGAAGAGTCACCTTCTGAGTGCGGTCGAGAAGGCCGTGTCAGGGATTGGCTTCGAGCAGCGCGATCTCTGCCGCTACTCGCCTTTCTTCAGCGTGGAGCGGGAGGCGACCTCGCGCGATTTGCTCTTGAAGCTCGGCAACGTCGAGCCGGCCAGGCTGAAGGATCTGCGGGAGGCGATCGCGGACGGCAAGGAGGGCTACGCCAACGCGCTAGTGGAAGCCATTAACGAACAACTGGAGCGTACCTCAACTTCAAAAAGTGGTGGGTCCAGGACCGTGATTTCTCGCTGAAGGTCACACCGCGCGAACACGAGTTGGTATTCACGATCAGGGACCGTACGGGGACCGAGTATACCTTTGACGAGCGCAGCAGCGGCCTCAAATACTTCCTCTCATATCTCATCCAAGCCCAGTCGCACCGTCCACAGACTGAGCGCGAAAGCCTCTCGACCTCAACAATCTAGTAATTGTGCCCTGCGGATCGGCGAGCGAGATCCCTTACATGCTCTACCTGATCAGAGGTCGGGATACCGACAAGCCGCCTGTTGTCGCCCTCCTCGACTCTGACCCCGCAGGCAACGATGCGGCCAACCATATGCGGACGGACAAGAAGGCGAAGCGCCTGATCGACAGCCAACATGTCTTGCAGCTGGGAGCACTTGAACTCGCAGACGGCGTCGAGGTGAAGGAGATTGAGGACCTGATCCCCGTTGAACTCGCCACCGCCGCGATGAACGCGTGCATCGGCGAGATCACGCGGTTTCGCGATACGGAAGCTCCTACCATCTCCCTGCAAAGCATTCAGGCCCAGATTGAAACCGGCAAGTCGATGTTCGCCGCCATTCAGGCGGTCGCCAAGGCAGAGAGCGGACATATCGAGAAGCTCGGCTTCGCACGCGCCGTCGTTGAGACAATCGAGCGAGATAAGGGTGAGCTCCAGGGGCCTATCGACATCTTTCTCGAGCGCATGTCCAGCCTCTTCAAGGCTGTAAACAAGGCGAGGCGGCAGGCACAGCGGGAAGCGAACCGCGAACGCCTCGGGGCAATGATCATGCGCTATCACAGGATCTTCATCCGCGATCACAAGAGCAGCGGGACTTGCGAGCAGGGTGCCGAGATCCTCGAGGAGATCCAGAGCCAGCTCGACGACACGCCGCAGTCCGACGACGTCCGCATCCGCATCCAGGTCATCCGCCGCGAGTTCGCCCTGGACGAGGATCCTTCAGCGGCGATACCTCACTTCGAGGCGTTTGTGGAGAGTCTAGCGAATCTCAGATTGCCCATGCAGGAGGTTGTCGAGCCTGACACGACGAGCAAGACCAAAGTGGCCGCATCCATATCGAGCCTATTCAAGGGCGAGGCCGCCTCAACTGAGGCAGTTGAACTCTTAGCCGAAACTAGCCCTTCTGAATTGGTCCAGCCGCCGGCGACTGCTACAAAAAAGGCTGCTGCCGGGCAGGCTCCGCCCGCTTCGACGGCTGCCTGACTCGCCCGTCAGATCGAGAGGCGCTGCTGTTCAGCATGGCTCGTGCGTCGGACTGAACTGAAAAAACGTCAGGTTTCCGGATCCGGGGTTGGCGAGTCCAGCGTCCGAGATTGGGCGCATAGCTGCCAATAAGACACGTAGAGTTAAACGCCTTCGTGCTGACGTGAACGACCTGCGAGGTCGCGAGCGTTAGAAATTCGAAGCCTCCTGAATCTATCCTAAATCCGAATCTAGTGACCTAATTTGTCCAACAAGCACACGCAATTCGGGTTGAGGCGTGATCCAGAAAGTTCGAAAAGCTTCCAGGAACCCCAGCGCGCGCCCTGCCGGAACCTGGCCGAGAATGATGGCGGAGCCGGCAGCAACGAAATTGATGGCCACGCCGGAGACAATCTGGCCGCCCCATGGGTGAGCGAGGCGAAACTGTGCACTAGCGCGAACAATGACGGCGGTGAACCGCGGCCGCCCAGGCGCCGCAACCGCGAGGCAGGCGAGCAGCAACGGCCCGGAGAACACCAGTTGCGCGGCGGCGGTGGTGCGGGTCGCATCCTGCACCGCCATGATGACGGCGCCCGCCGAAGCGAGCATCGCGAGCAATCGGACAGCAGGCACAGCATTCAAATCCTCGAAGGCGTCCGTCGACATTCGACAAGAGACACATGGCGCGGCGCGAGCGCTGGGGCTGTACGACTGACGAAAGCGGCTCTCAATCCGAGGCGATGCCGTTCTTGATCCGCGTGAGGCGGCTTTCGCCTTCCTCCGGGCCGAAGCAGCTTTCGAAATCATTGCATTCCCGGCAACTGGGCGCGCTGCACAGCGAAAAACCTTCGGCCTCGCAGAGCTTGCGGTAAAAGTATTTCTTCCATTTCATGTTTTGGGTGTTGCCGGCCGCCAGCGTCGGAAAATGCGAGGCGAGCAGGCGGCCGAGGTCGGTTCGTTTAAAAAGGCCAAGGTCCTGCCAGAGGTGGTCATTGCGCATGGCACGCCGGGCGATGATCCTGGCGAAGCGGGCGCTCGTCGGGTCGCCAGGTCGGGCATGCGCCAGCAGCAGTCCATGCAGAAGTTCTTCCTCC
Organism: Mesorhizobium sp. M0854; assembly: GCF_040319815.1. Taxonomy (NCBI): domain Bacteria; kingdom Pseudomonadati; phylum Pseudomonadota; class Alphaproteobacteria; order Hyphomicrobiales; family Phyllobacteriaceae; genus Mesorhizobium; species Mesorhizobium sp. M0854. The sequence continues at coordinate 48,152 of NZ_JAMYOL010000017.1, read as the reverse complement.
AGATCCGGCTCGGGCTCGCTCACCTCTTTCAAGGCAAACGCGTTGATAGGAATAGCAGGGAAACAGCGGGACAGGACATCGCGCAGCTCGGCGCGCGAAAGTCCGGTTGCCTCCGTCGCCGTCGCCTCGCCGGCGTCGATCTCCTCGAGCGCACGTGAAAGCACACAGGCAAGCACATGCTGGTCGAACCTCCTCTCCAGCTCGATCTGCGGCCACTGGCCGGTGCTGAGCCGGGCATAATGTTGGGCAAATATGGTGCGTTCTCCTGGTTTGTCCTATCAAATCATGCAGAGACCCGGCCTGCCGCAACATGGGTCGGGCAGTTCTTCGAGTATACGCAGTCGCGGATCGCCTCGCGGTCGAGTAGTTCGGCAATTTTCGTCTGGTCCATCGGCTCTGTCGCAAATTCTGTGATTGGAAGAGGCGTTTCGCGAGCCCCCGCCCTGCCGTTTGCGCCTGATGGGAACACTGGCGCCGGAAATGCCCTCGCAGAGTTGGAGGTGGACCGTGCAGGACAAACGTCGCGTGCTGAGTGCGGCCACATGGTCGGCCCCATTCAAGCCCGCCAGACTCTCGGTTGAATGACGTTTGATTCAAAGCGTCAGCGGGTGAGTTCCAGCGCACGTTCAGGACAGCATCGCGCGCCTCGCGATGCAGGCAGCTCCTCCCCTTCCGCAACTTCAATGTCACCAGGCAGGATGTAGCCCTCGTCATCAAGCTTGAAGATGTCCGGCGCTTGCGCCGCACATCGCGCGTGACCCTGGCATTTGGCCTTTTGGACGATGATGCGCATGGCGCTGCCTCCATTGTCTGTGCCCCGACTCGGGGCGGGCCTAAGACCAGTCCAGGATCAAATTTTCGATCCCGAACACATGGCCGCCAGAGGTTATCGGTGCCGTACCCTGCTTGATCCTGAAAGCCGGGATGCGCGCCAGCCACTCCTCCAGCCCAATGACAATCTCCCGCCGGGCAAGGTGTGAGCCAAGGCAACGGTGGGGACCATAGCCAAACGCGGCGTGGCGGTTGTCCTCCCGGTCCAAATCGATCGTGTTGGGGCATTCGAATTCCGCCGGGTCACGATTGGCAATCATCGTGGCGCAGGAAACATAGTCCCCCTTCCGGATCGGCGCGCCTTCGAAGTCGATATCTTTCGTAGCCACGCGGATCAACTGAATGGGCGGATAGGCCCGCAGCAATTCTTCGGTTGCGAGCGGGATGCGGTCCGGTTCGCTCCGCAGCAATTGCTGATCTTTGAGGTTGCGCGCGAGGTACGCCAAGTCAAAGCCTATAGCTGCTGCGACCGTGTCGAGCCCAGCGACGAAGACAAGCACGCCGATGCCGCGGACTTGGGTGTCCGTCAGCCGGCGGCCCTCGACCTGTGCCTGCACGATAAAGGTCATGAAATCGTCAACCGCCTCCTGGCGGCGCATGGCTGCAAGTTCGTCGATGAATGCCACGATCGTCCGGGCAGCCACAGGTCGTTCCTTATCGTCGCCGTGGAGCAGATCTTTCCCCCAGCCGACGAATGTATCGAGTCGGTCATCGGGCAACCCCAGAAAGCGAAGAAAGGTGCTCACCGCGAAAGGAAAGGCAAAATCCTTCATCGCGTCGCAGCTTGTGCCCGATGCGACAATTCTATCGATCAGCATGATCGCTTGCTCGCGGACAGCCGGCTCCAACACCCTCACCCGCTTTGGCGAAAGCAGCGGATTGAGCAGTGAGCGAAAGACGCCATGGGCCGGTGGATCGAGCTCAAGCGGGATCGTCGGCCAGTTTTCACCCAGAATGGAGGAGAAGATGCTGCGATGGCTGGAAAAAGTCTCTGCGTCCTGCAGCACCTTCCGCTGGTCCGCGGCACGGGTGATGACCCAGGTACCCCGGCCATCTTGCGTGTTGTAGCGGGAGTAAAAGATCGGAGGCCCGTCATGTACGCAAGCGACAGCTGCGTGTGGATCCCCGTTGGGTGTTGGTGGCATCCCTGGCGATGTAAACAGGCTGAAGTCCCTCACCATTTCTGGCGGGACATGATCTGGAACGGGGTTGGTCGCCATTTTATTTTCTCTACATTGGCGTTCATGGCTCGATTGAGATTGCACCGCTGTTCATAAAGTCGATTTCCAGCATGGGCACGTCTCTTGTCGGGCGCCTTCTAGATTCTGTCGCCTGATACAGCCCACCTGCACCAGCGCGGATGAGATCGGTTGCGAAGTCGATCAGAAGGGGCATCTCCGCCGCGCTGCGGTCATGAAGCAAAGCCGCCGCTTATCCCCGTTAGGGTTGAGAGGCTGGTCAATCACCTCTGAGCTCCGTGACGCACTGCTGATGCCCTGCTGATCAAATTGTCGAAGCAAGTCGCGTGCCGGATAGGCGTACCCATGGCGCTGCACCAAGCAATGCCAGCCTGCACTAGGCCCGCCGCTGATGATCACCTGTCCATCTTCTTAGGACAACGTCCGACAACCGACATCCGTGGTCGGTTTGTCGAGTCCGCGACATCGGGCTGTTCGGCTTGGCTGCTGCTGCACAGCCTTCCGGTCGACGAGCGAGGAGATCGCTCGCACGGCCCGGATTGAGCAACGACGCGATCCAGCGCAAGGTTCGGGTGCGGTCCGACAAGACCCGGCCGCGCTTCCGCTTCGGTTCGGCGCTGATGGCATACGCGTTGTTGTAGCCGCTGCAAGGATTTCCCTCAGACGGCGATGCACTCGTGCGCACCGGTCCGGCGACGACTAGCTTGACTGTATCGATGCCGTCGATTCCGGCGTGCATCATCTGACCGTGCGTATGCGCTACGACGGCAAGCTTTTCCGCACATGGACCTAAATTTCCTCGCGAGCCGCTGTCGGAACGTGGTGCCGAGTCCTATGGCGGCCGGTTCAATCCGAGGGCCTGTCGGGCTCTACACATCCCTGTCGGTCGGACCGGGAACGCGTGGCAGACTCTCGGCCAGAAACCGCCAGTCGCTGCGCTCGCGTTCGCCTTCCTTGCGCGTGCCGAAGAACTGGATGATCATCTTGCCGTCGGCGCCATAGGCTTCAACGGACGTGACGTGACCGTCCCTCGTCGGCTTGCGCACGGCCCAGACCTCGCGGATGTGATGAGTCCTAAGATGCAGATGGAAGGTCTCGTCAAGCACATTGATCCGCGGCCCGATCTGCTTGACGGACTTGATCGGGCCGGAATGGATCTGGATGCAACCACGATTGCCGACAAAGCACATGATCGGCATCTCGTCTTCGGCAGCCTGTTGGAACAGGGCGCCAACGGCATCATTGTCGAGCAGCCAGGCGTAATCCTCGTCGGCCATACGCATCGCCTGGCAGCGGCTGAGCTTCAGTGTCTTCAACATATGGTGGAACTGATGCACGTCGCTCAGCCGGCTCCAGTGCTCGCGTAGGTCGTCGACCGTGGCGGCTTGGTCTGGACTCACTGCGTTATCGCGCGCCCCGCTCGCCTCGATCGATATGATCGGCTCCTGGTCGGAGGATACGAGCTCTGCCGCCAGATCCTGATAGGCGTGCAGGTTCGAGGCGGGCCTGAGATGTACTTTGTGCATCGCCTCGCCGGTGGCATCAAAGAATTGCAGGCTGCGGCGGATCTCGGCTCCCTCGCGCTTCTCGACGGCGAAGCCATACGCCCACGCTTTCCGGAAAATGCGCAGGTCGATGTCGTCGCCGAGCACCATGGCATGCTGGTTGCCGGTGACCACTTTGTCGTAGACGCCGATCTTTTGGTGCACGGCACTTTCGTTGCGGGTGACCGCCATCACCTCGCCCACAGCTTCGAGGCCGGTCAGCAGATCATCGACGCGCGGCTCGATGCGCACCGCGCCGTGACCACAATGCGCCGCGACCAATTCGGCTTCCGAAATGCCCAATCGAGCGGCGAGATCATGCTCCCGGATTTTCGGATTGTCTTCGCACGCCCGCCGGATTTCGTCCGGCGACGGTTTCTCGCGCTGGTCCATGTCTTACCCCTGCTTCCACCTACGTGTGAGGATCAGCTGCCCTGCCGGTGAATTTTCAGCCGATAGGGCGCGCCGTAATGCTCGACCCTGATCTGCTGCTGGCCCGTGAACAAAGTGTCGCTGGACAGCGTGCGCACGTCGTCGCACCCGCGCGAAAACCGGGGGTGCTATCGGAGCGGCGAGACCCGATTGACACGAGCAGGCACATGCCGATGGAATCACATCGAGCCGGTCGGTGGCCACCGGGCGGTGGTGAGCGATTGTGGGTGTTGTCGCAATCGGCCAATCGGTCATTCGGATGCCACGGGCGGCGCTGCTTCGCCAAACAAAGCGTGTCTGACCCAGTCCTGACATGTTGCTCTCTTGCTTCGCCCCATCGATCGCGAGGGCACCCACGACACGATTGTGGATCGGCAGTCTCTTGCCGCCTCGCCAAATGGAGCTTCAAAAACCGTGCCAATTGCGCCGAAGCAAGCTCAGAAGAAGTCTTCTGTAATGGTCATTGGTTTAATGTGAGTTCAGCCAACAACTCAGGCCCAACATCCCGCGTGGCGGACCCGACAAACCCGACAGTACGTGTCGGTTGGCCGACACCTTCGCAGCAATGGACTCACAAGAACCACCGCAGTGTCAGAGATGCCGCGCTGTGTTGAAACATTTTTTCGCTTTGGCACGGTGCATGCAACGTGATGCGCAAGCAGGTCCCGGACTGAGGAGAATGGAGCCATGATTACGCTCACCGACAACGCTGTTGCCGCGATCAAGACTGCTCTTTCCCGCGCCAGCGAGCCGGCGGAAGGCTTTCGCATCATGGTCCAGGCCGGCGGCTGCGCCGGCTTCAAATACTTAATGGGCCTGGAGAGCGTGTCGCGCGATGGCGACGCGATCACCGAGACAGATGGGATCAAGCTGTTCGTGGACGCGGGCTCCCAACCGCATGCCGCCGGCATGACCGTCGACTTCCTCACCGGGCTCGAATCTTCCGGCTTTGTCTTCGATAACCCCAACGCGCGCGAGAAGTGCGGCTGCGGCAAGTCCTTCAGTTGATCGCCCGAAGCGCCTGTGCGGGTCCATGAAGCGATTGCCGCCGACGGACTCATTTGCGGCAGAGGAGGCTTATATGGCCGGCACAACAGATGTCCCTGTCCTCAAGAACAAGGCAAGGTCGAAGCCGATCTTGGGACCGGCAATCGCTTCAGGTAGGATGCAAAGAACGTCGCCTCCCGAAACAGTTCGGTTCCTGGTGGCACCCAAGCTGCTGGCGGCCAAATCGCGCCGCTGCGCCAAATTCGGCTTATCGATAACGTTGTCGTGTTCGGGCGTCCTTACCTGCGGGCTGACGGCGGCGACTGCGGACTTGTCCGTGTCGACGCCGATCCGGTCTAAGTCAAACTCTCGGGCGTCTGCGCCGGCTGCCAGTTCGGGCCCATCATCATCAACGGCATGCGCCAGAGGCTCAATCAGGCGGTCGCACGCTCGCGTCATTCCGGTCAACTGAGGATCGCACATGAAACCTGTCTACCTCGACAACAACGCAACCACACGGGCCGATCCTGAGGTCGTGCAAGCGATGTTGCCGTTCTTTAGGGATCAATTCGGCAACCCTTCGTCGGCGCACGCTCTTGGCGCCTCAGTCAGTGCGGCGGTGAGAAAGGCGCGGAGGCAGTTGCAAGCTCTAATCGGCGCGGAGTTTGACGATGAGATCACCTTCACCTCGGGTGGGACAGAAAGCGACAATGCAGCGCTTCTTTCGGCGCTCGAGGCGACGCCCAACCGAACCGAGATCGTGACGTCCGCGGTCGAGCATCCCGCCGTGCTGACGCTCTGCGCGCATCTTGAGAAGACCCGCCGCGTCAAGGTGCACAGGATCCCGGTGGATTGCCGTGGCCGGCTCGACCTCGACGCCTATATGGCCGCCCTCACCCCACAGGTGGCAATCGTCTCGATAATGTGGGCGAACAATGAGACTGGTGTGATCTTCCCCGTGGCCAGGCTTGCCGAGTTGGCCAAGGAAGTGGGCGCCCTTTTCCATACCGATGCTGTGCAGGCGGTCGGCAAGCTTCCGATGGACCTGAAGTCGACCGCAATCGACATGCTGTCGCTCTCCGGCCACAAGCTGCACGGGCCGAAAGGGATCGGCGCGCTTTTCGTAAAACGTGGCGTCAATTTCCACTCGCTGATCAAGGGGGGCCACCAAGAACACAACCGGCGTGCTGGCACCGAGAATACGCCCGGCATAGTCGGGCTCGGCATGGCGGCCGAACTCGCCTTGAAATTCATGGACGACGAGACCACACGGGTAAAGTCGCTCCGCGACCGTTTAGAGGACGGGATTCTCCAGCGCATCCCAAGCACCTGCGTCACTGGTGATCCCCTGGAACGGTTGCCCAACACCGCAAACATCTCCTTCGAACATGTCGAAAGTGATGGAATTCCACTCCTCCTCAGCCGCGTGGGCATCGCGTGTTCCTCCGGCTCCGCCTGCACCTCCGGCTCGCTGGAACCGAGCCATGTCCTGAGCGCGATGAAAACGCCACACGCGGCAGTCCGCTTCTCCTTGGCGCGGGACAACGGCGAAGCGGACGTCGACCGGGTGCTCGAGGTCATGCCGGCAATCGTGGAGAAGCTGCGTGGCTTTCCCAGTTCTGGGCCGGGTAAGCGAAGCTCCGACGACGTTCAATCCGGTCTACGCCTGAGCGGCAGCAGAACAGGCTACCGTTCATGACCCGTCATGTCTTTCTCAACGATACGACCTTGCGCGATGGCGAGCAGGCGCCCGGCGTCGCCTTTACCACGACGGAAAAGCTGGAGATCGCCGAGTCTCTTGCGGCGGCCGGCGTCACAGAGATCGAGATCGGCACGCCGGTCATGGGCGCCGACGAGATCGAAACAATTCGCGCCGTGGTCGCGCGGTGTCTCCCGGTTCGGCTCATGGCCTGGTGCCGGATGACGTCGCTGGATCTCGATGCAGCGATCGAGAGCGGCGTCCACGCCATCAATCTATCGCTGCCTGCGTCGGACATCCAACTTGCCGCCAAGCTCGGCCTCGATAAGGCGGGAGCGCTCCAGGTCATCGAACGTATGGTCAGGCGCGCAGCCGCCGCCGGCTTCTTCGTCGCGGTGGGCTGCGAGGACGCCTCGCGGGCCAATCGGGATCATCTCGCCCGCGTCATCGAGACGGCTGCACGCGCCGGCGCAAGCCGCGTCAGGCTGGCCGACACAGTCGGCGTTCTCGACCCGTTTTCGACCTTCGAACTTGTCGCCCAGCTCGTGCCGCAGTCTCCAATCGAGCTTGAATTTCATGCGCACAACGATCTCGGACTTGCTGCCGCCAACACGCTGGCCGCGATCCGCGCAGGCGCGCGCCATGCGTCCGTCACCGTCCTGGGGCTCGGCGAGCGTGCGGGCAATGCCGCGCTGGAAGAGGTGGCCGCCGCGATGGCGGTCCTCGACGGCGCGAATACCGGCATCGAGCTGACCGCATTGCCCGACCTCGCCGCCCAGGTGGCTTGGGCCTCCCGCCGGCAGACCGCGGCCATTAAGCCGGTCGTGGGCGCCGATGTTTTCACCCACGAATCCGGCATTCACGTCGCAGGGCTGCTGAAGGACTCGCGTACTTATCAGGGGCTCGATCCGGCTCTCGTGGGCCGCTGCCGGCGTATCGTCATTGGCAAGCATTCCGGCGCCACTGCGATTGCCCATGTGCTGAGCGAAAGCGGTCGCGATCTCGACCCGGATTTGGCAGCCGCGATGGTGGCCCGCGTCCGGCGCGAGGCGGCCGAGACCAAATCGACCGTCACTGCAACTCAACTGGTCGAGCTCTACGATGAAATGTGCAGCGAGGCATCCCTCGCGGAGCTGTGCGGGTCCAGGTCAGCCGTGCGCGAGCCCACCGACACCACAGTTTTCCGACCAGGGAGAATGCAATGAATTGTTCCGCTGACAGCCGCCCCATCGATGTCACCGACATCCTCGCACGACTGAAGCGCCTGTCGGCTGCGGAGGAGTTCTTCGCAGTCCTTGGGGTCTCCTATGATCCGAAGGTGCTGAATGTCTCGCGGCTCCATATCATGAAGCGCGTGGGCCAATACCTTGCCGAAGAAGATTTCTCCGGTCTGCCCGACCAGGTGATTGCCGCGCGGGTGCGCGCGACGCTCGAACGCGCTTACGAGGACTTCGCGGTTTCCTCGCCGCTCACCCATCGGGTCTTCAAGGTGCTCAAAGACCACGATCCAAACAAACCTGCCACGCCGGGCCGCACCTTTGTCCCGTTCGACTCCGTACTGAAGCGGTTCGGACAGGAATGACCGCGACACGGGTTGCGACGCGACAATGTCGAGAAGCCGACAAATCCGGTCATCACCACGGCGCCCTCAGAAGCAACCAAGCGAAGTTCTAGGAATTGGGGGCAGCGCAAAACAGTTGGCACGAATGATGCAACCCAAGGAGATGAACCGCCAAGCCCGCATCCGGACAGGAGCCTGGAGAAACCGCCAATGCACATCGTAATCTGCATCAAGCAGGTGCCGGACTCGGCACAGATAAGGGTCCATCCGGTGACGAACACGATCATGCGCCAGGGTGTTCCGACCATCATCAACCCTTACGACCTGTTCGCCCTCGAAGAAGCCCTCAGACTGCGCGACGCCTATGGTGGCGAAGTCACCGTGCTCACTATGGGTCCGCCCATGGCAGAGGACGCGCTGCGCAAGGCGCTCGGTTACGGCGCCGACCGAGCGGTGCTCTTGACCGACCGCTATTTTGCCGGCTCCGACACGCTGGCGACCTCGTTCGCCCTTTCCCAGGCAATCGCGAAGGTTGGCGAGACGTTCGGCACGCCAGACCTCGTCTTCACCGGCAAGCAGACGATCGATGGCGACACCGCCCAGGTCGGGCCCGGCATCGCCAAGCGCCTCGGACTCCTGCAACTGACCTATGTCGCGAAGATCGCCTCTATTGACCTTGCTGCGCGCGAGATCAAGGTCGAGCGCCGCTCCGAAGGCGGCACACAGATGCTGAAGAGCAGGCTCCCTTGCCTGATCACCATGCTGGAAGGCACAAACGAGATCCGCCGGGGCTCGATCCAGGACGCCCTGTGCGCCGCGCGCAGCCAGGTCTTGAAATGGAGTGCGGCCGACGCCGGCATTGAGGATCTCACCAAATGCGGCCTGCGCGGTTCACCGACGGTGGTCAAGCGCGTTTTCGCGCCTCCTGCGCGAGCGGAAAAGGCGGCAAAAATCGACACCGCCGAGATGGCCTTGCGCGATGTCGCTGACGAACTCATCACGGCAATTTTCACCCGCCAGCCGGCATTGGAACATGAGCTCGCCTTCAACGGCGGCGCGTGAGAGGGCAAAGGAGCAGACGATGTCGACCGCGAACCGAGAAACCCCTCGCCCTGCCGCCGGCCGTGCCGGCATAAAGAAGGAGCTGCCCGCGCATTTCAAGGACTACCGGCACGTTTGGGTTTTCATCGAGCTCGAACGCGGCCAGGTCCATCCCGTATCATTCGAACTGCTCGGCGAAGGCCGCAAGTTAGCAGACAAGCTTCAGGTCCAGCTTGCGGGCGTCGTGCTTGGACCGCCGGGAGAGGCCATCGGGAACGCCGTTGCCGAAGCGTTCGCTTATGGCGCCGACCTTGTCTACATCGTCGAGGCGCCGCTGCTCGCCGACTATCGGAACGAGCCATTCACCAAGGCGATGACGGATCTGGTCGATACCCACAAACCCGAGATCCTTCTTCTCGGTGCCACCACACTCGGCAGGGATCTTGCCGGCTCCGTGGCGACGACCTTGCAGACAGGGCTCACGGCCGACTGCACCGAACTCGATGTGGATACCGACGGTTCGCTCGCCGCCACCCGTCCGACTTTCGGCGGTTCCTTGTTGTGCACGATCTATACGCTCAATTTCCGCCCCCAGATGGCGACAGTGCGACCGAGGGTCATGCCCATGCCGCAGCGGGCGGATAAACCGGTCGGGCGTGTCATCCGGCACAAGCTCTCGGTAGCCGAGGACGAGATCGTTACCAAAATCCTCGGCTTCCTGCCGGATAGTCAGTCGGCAAAGGCAAATCTTGCCTATGCCGACGTCGTGGTTGCGGGAGGCCTCGGTCTAGGCGCGGCGGAGAACCTGCAGCTTGTGAAGAATCTCGCGCGGGCAATCGGCGCCGAGCACGGCTGTTCGCGCCCGTTGGTCCAGAAGGGCTGGATGCCAGCTGATCGGCAGATCGGCCAAACTGGCAAGACCATCCGGCCGAAGCTTTACATAGCGGCCGGGATTTCCGGCGCCGTCCAGCATCGGGTTGGCGTCGAGGGGGCGGATCTCATCGTGGCCATCAACACCGACCCGAACGCGCCGATTTTCGATTTCGCTCACCTCGGGATCGTCACCGACGCGATCCGCTTCCTGCCCGCACTGACGGAAGCCTTCACCCGGCGGCTGTCGCCCCACAGTCGCGACAAGCTTGCGAGCTAAGGGATGGACATGATTGAGGAACAATTCGACGCCATTGTTATTGGGGCCGGCATGTCCGGAAACGCAGCTGCTTACACCATGGCCAGCCACGGCCTGAAGGTGCTGCAGTTGGAGCGGGGTGAATATCCGGGCTCCAAGAATGTCCAGGGTGCCATCATGTACGCGAACATGCTGGAGAAGATCATCCCGGATTTCCGGGACGATGCGCCTCTCGAGCGGCATTTGGTTGAACAGCGGCTTTGGGTGATGGACGACACATCCCATACCGGGATTCACTATCGGTCGGACGACTTCAATGAGGCGAAGCCCAACCGCTACACGATCATCCGTGCCCAGTTCGATAAATGGTTTTCGCGTAAGGTGCGCGAGGCCGGCGCGACGGTTCTGTGCGAGACGACCGTGACGGAACTCATCCGTGACGCCAAGGACAGGGTGATCGGCGTCCGCACAGACCGGGCCGGCGGAGCCATCTACGCGGACGTGGTCGTCCTCGCAGAAGGCGTATGCGGACTGCTTGGCACGCGGGCCGGCCTGCGCGAGATGCCGAAGCCGCAAACCGTGGCGCTCGCCGTCAAGGAAATGCATTTCCTGCCCGAAGAGGTCATTGAGCAGCGGTTCGGCCTCAAAGGCGATGAAGGCTGCGTGATCGAGGCGGTGGGCACGACCTCCCGCAGCATGGCCGGGCTCGGCTTCCTCTATACCAACAAGGAGTCGATCTCACTGGGCATTGGCTGCCTCGTCTCCGATTTCGCCGCGATGGTCGAGAGCCCTTACGTCCTCCTCGACGCCTTAAAAACCCATCCTTCGATCCGGCCGCTGATCGCCGGCTCGGAAGTGAAAGAATATTCCGCGCATCTCATTCCCGAAGGCGGCTACAAGGCTATTCCGCAGCTCTTTGGCGACGGTTGGGTCGTGGTCGGCGATGCCGCGCAACTGAACAACGCCATTCACCGCGAGGGTTCGAACCTCGCCATGACCTCCGGCCGCATCGCGGCTGAGGCAATCATCGAGGTCAAGAGCCGCAACGGTCCTATGACCAAACGGAATCTCGCCCTTTACAAAGCCATGCTGGACAAGTCCTTCGTGGTCAAGGACCTAAGGAAATACAAAGACATGCCGGCCTTGCTCCACACCAATTCCTGCAATTACTTCACGGCTTATCCGCGGTTGATGTCGCAAGCCGCGCAGAACTTCATGCGTGTCGACGGCACGCCGAAGATCGAGAAGGAAAAGGCGACCACGGCGGCCTTCATCAAGGCGCGCTCGCGCTGGGGGCTGGTCAGCGACGCGGTCCGCCTTGCATTCGCGTGGCGCTGAGGGGAGACGAAATGACGATCGCAGTGACGAAGTCACGTGTCGAGGACAAGCTTTACCAGAACCGCTACTTGGTGGATTCTGGCCGTCCGCATATCAAAGTGCGACCGCACGAGAGGCCAAGCGCGAACTTGCTCGCGCTGACCCACGTCTGCCCCGCGAAATGTTATGAGTTGAACGACAAAGGTCAAGTGGAGATCACTGCCGACGGCTGCATGGAGTGCGGCACCTGCCGGATTTTGTGCGAGACCAGTGGCGAGATCGAGTGGAACTATCCACGCGGCGGCTTCGGAGTCCTCTTCAAATTCGGATGAGGACGCACGCACCGTATCAAGAGGGTCAATCTTGGTACACCTGAGGTCGCGACCAACGCCAAGTCTATCTTTGCTTGAATTGCCGCGCCACGAAGAGAAGCTCGTGAATACTGTGCTTTCACAATTAGACTCAGACACGAAAGGAGGAGCACTCTGGACGACAACCGCTGAGGTGTTTCCATGGCTCACGTACCGCAAGATCGGGTCGACGAGGTAGCACCTCCGGATACCCGCCCTGAACCGCCCATCAAAAGCATGCCCCAAGCAGATATCGCGCTCAGGGGACTCTACGAGATATCGAAGGTGCTGACCGCCCCCAGCGAGCTGGAGATTACGCTCGCCAATGTCGTGAACATCCTGCCTTCGTTTCTGCAGATGCGTCACGGAGCAATCGTCGTCCTGGACGCTGAAGGAGAGCCGGAGATTGCCGCAACTGCCGGCAATTCCCACGCACCTCAATCAGGCACTCGCCGCGTCATACCACAGGCCATAACAGATCAAATCGTCGCTACGGGGACGCCGCTCTTCATACCGGACGTCCGCAAGTCCCAACTGTTTCAGGCTGACCTTCAAACATCTTCGAGCAGCGGCACCATCCCGATTGCCTTTATCGGTATCCCGCTAAAGGCTGAGCATAAGATCCTTGGGACGTTGTCGATCGACCGCGCCGGAGACGGCGCCACCGACTTTCGCGACGACGAGGACACATACTTCCTGACGATGGTCGCCAACCTTGTCGGCCGGACGATCCGTCTCCATCGCATCCTGAGTACAGATCGTCAGCGGTCTGTCCATGAGCAATGGAGACCGGAGAAATCGCCCAACGAGGGGAGGACCTACGACCCTGCCCGGCATGCGGATGTCAAAATCGACGGGATCATCGGGGAAAGCCCCGCACTCAAGCAGGTGCTCGAAACCGTCTCGGTCGTAGCAGGTACCAATTCCACCGTGCTACTGCGGGGTGAAAGCGGCACAGGCAAGGAATTCTTTGCGCAAGCCATCCATAAGCTCTCACGTCGGAGGAAGAAGTCTTTCGTCAAATTGAACTGCGCCGCACTGTCTGAAAGCGTTCTGGAGTCAGAACTGTTTGGGCATGAAAAGGGCGCTTTCACGGGTGCTATCTCCCAGCGCGCCGGTCGTTTTGAATTGGCAAATGAGGGAACGCTGCTACTTGATGAAATCGGCGAGATTTCGCCGGCCTTTCAAGCCAAGCTGTTGCGTGTCTTGCAGGAAGGCGAGTTGGAGCGAGTCGGCGGCACCAAAACGCTACAGGTCGACGTGCGCCTCATATGCGCCACCAACAAGGACCTCGAGACGGCCGTCATAAAAGGGGAGTTCAGGGCCGACCTTTATTACCGCATCAATGTGGTGCCAATTATCCTGCCTCCGCTCAGAGAGCGACCCGGCGATATTCCACGCCTTGCGAACGCCTTCCTCAATCGATTCAACAAGGAGAACGATCGCGCACTCGCCTTCGCGCCGTCGGCGCTTGACCTGATCTCGCAATGCTACTTCCCTGGTAACGTCCGCGAGCTGGAGAACTGCGTCCAAAGGACGGCCACACTTGCGCGTTCAAGGACGATCACGCCATCCGATTTCGCCTGTAAGAAGAGCCAGTGCCTTTCCTGGCTCCTCTGGAAGCGAGCCGACCGCTCGAATGGCGGCAATATCATCGACGATCTCGCACGGGTCAACGCAGGGCCGGTCGGATTGCGGCTGCCGGCCAGTCGCATCGGTGCCTCCGCAGGCAACGTATCTCCCCTTGCGGCCGGCGATCCGAACGATCCCGCTTGTCCCCCGCGTCTGACGGAACGCGACCGGCTGATCGACGCGATGGACAAGGCCGGTTGGGTTCAGGCCAGGGCGGCTCGTATCCTCGGCCTCACGCCGCGGCAAATCGGCTACGCGCTGCGCCGATATGGCATCGAGGTGAAGAAATTCTAGACGTTGTGATGACGTCAAACGTAAGCCCGGAGTAGTCTCCCTCACACTCTGCACGCCCAAGGCTGGTAGCCTTCGCGACCCGATTTGCTTGTCCACTGTCGGAAGCCCGACAAAGGTGTGTCGGAGCAATCCGACGGATTCCGACACGAAAGCCAATTCGTGAACCAAAACCGCTCTTTGAGCTGGCATAGCTCTTGCGGTTTGAACTGCGACATTCACCCAGCAACGGAGCCGTTCGATGTCCGCACCGGCAATTTCGCTTGAGAGCCTCAGCACGACATTCGATGACCAGTTGCTTGCCACCGTGAAAGCCGGTGGCTGCGCGTCTTCGTCCTGCGGCTCGTCGATAAAGCCGGACGACACGGATCCGGCTGTCTGGGACAAGATCAAGGATCACCCCTGCTTTTCAGAAGAGGCGCATCACTATTTCGCGCGCATGCACGTCGCGGTCGCGCCCGGCTGCAATATCCAGTGCAACTACTGCAATCGCAAATATAACTGCGCCAACGAAAGCCGGCCTGGGGTGGTCTCCGAAAAGCTGACGCCCGACCAGGCGCTACGCAAGGTGATCGCGGTCGCCAACGAGGTGCCGCAGCTTTCCGTGCTCGGCATCGCCGGACCTGGCGATGCCTGTTACGACTGGAAGAAGACGAAGGCAACGTTCGAACGAGTCGCCAGGGAAATCCCAGACATCAAGTTTTGCATCTCCACGAATGGGCTCGCGCTGCCGGACCATGTCGAGGAGCTTGCCGACATGAATGTCGATCACGTGACGATCACCATCAACATGGTCGACCCTGAGGTCGGTGCAAAGATCTATCCTTGGATCTTTTACGACCATCGCCGCTACGTCGGCATCCAAGCCGCCCGGATCCTGCACGAGCGCCAGATGTTGGGTCTGGAGATGCTGACCGCGCGCGGCATCCTCACCAAAATCAATTCGGTGATGATCCCCGGCGTGAACGATGAGCATCTGATCGAGGTGAATAGATGGGTCAAGGAGCGAGGCGCGTTCCTGCACAACCTCATGCCGCTGATTTCGGACCCGGCGCACGGCACGCACTACGGACTGAGCGGGCAACGCGGCCCAAACGCAATGGAGATGAAGGCTCTTCAGGACCGTGTCGAAGGCGGCGCCCAGTTGATGCGCCACTGCCGGCAGTGCCGGGCAGATGCCGTCGGCCTGCTCGGTGAGGATCGTGGCCAGGAATTCACACTCGACCGGATACCCGGCGAGGTCACCTACGATGCCAGCAATCGCAAGGCCTATCGGGAGCTGGTCGCGGAGGAGCGCCGTGATCACGTGGCGGCTAGGAGAGAAGCGATCGGATTGGTCAAGGCAGCGAGCCCCGGCAAGTCCCTTCTCTTCGCGGTGGCAACCAAGGGCGGCGGCCGCGTCAATGAACATTTCGGCCATGCGAAGGAATTCCAGGTTTATCAAGCCTCGCCGAGAGGGATCAGCTTTGTCGGGCATCGGAAGGTGGAGCAGTATTGCCTCGGCGGCTGGGGCGGAGAAGCCGCCCTCGATGGCGTCATCGCTGCGCTTGAGGGCATAGATGTCGTGCTGTGCGCCAAGATCGGAAACTGCCCGCAGGATCAGCTCGCCGACGCTGGAATCCAAGCCACCGACGCATATGCCCACGACTATATCGAGACCGCAATCAGCGCGATTTACGCGGCCGCGTCTGGGACCCCCGCACTCGCGGCGACGGCCTGAGCGCGTCTCATCCATTCGGACCAGGAGTTAAAATGGCTTTCAAGATCATCGCATCCCAATGCACCCAATGCGGCGCCTGCGAATTCGAGTGTCCCTCCGGCGCGATCAAGTTCAAAGGCGAGAGCTATGTGATCGAGCCGCAAAAGTGCACCGAGTGCGAGGGGGTCTTCGATGCGCAGCAATGTGCCTCGGTATGCCCGGTGCCGAAGACCTGCGTTCCTGCGTGACGAACATTGGGCTGCCGACATGGTCGGGGATGCCTTCGCAGGACGCCTGGAACGCCTTTGTTCACAATCTGCAGCCTCAAGAGAAATCAGGGAACGGACATGTCGCTCGGACGCGAAGAGGAGGTCGAAATCCGCAGGCCTCCACGATTCATGCCGGGAGAGCGGGTACGTGCCGCTCGCCACATAAAGAATGACGGCACCTATCCTGGAAGGGAGATCGGCGAAAATCTCGTGCGGAAGGGCGACGAGGGATATGTGCGCGACATTGGCACCTTTCTCCAGCAGTTCTTCATCTATGCGGTCGAATGGATCGACCGTGGCACCGTCGTCGGCATGCGAGCGCGTGAACTGATGAGCCTCGACAAAGCCGAGGCGCCCTGCAGTGCTGAAAGCAATACCAATGAAGGGACGGCGAGATGAAAGTCATGATCCGCAGGACCGATGCTGGCTTGTCGGCGTATGTCCCGAAGAAGGACCTCGAAGAGCCGATCATCAAGCTCGAGAAGGAAGAGTTGTGGGGCGGAACTGTGACGCTCAGGAACGGGTGGCGGCTCCTCCTACCCGATCTTCCACGGGATACGCGTCTGCCGATCACCGTCGAGGCAAAGAAGGTTTCCGAAGAGGACTGATGCTGCCCCTTGATAGGTGCGTCGCGAGGAACGAGCATGAACACGATCCTGACATCGGGCCACCTGGTCATCGTACGGGACAGTTTTGCCGAAAAGCTGCTTGACCTGGCGAAGGAAGCGCTCGCCGCCGATCAGGTGATCCCCTATCTCGGTCCGGGTCTTCTTGGGTTCAACTGTGCGGAACCGCCTGTGCCGCATACGCCGGAGGTCGTTGCCGCGGCACTCAATGCGCGGGCGCCAGCCCCTTCCAGGATCCGCACCAATATGTGGTCGGTTGCGCAGTTCATCGAACAGCGCCGGCATCGCCGGACGCTTCAAGCTTGGATGACCGACATATTCGCAGCGCCGGTGGCGCCCACCCTCCTCCACGCCTGGCTCGCAAGGCTGCCGCTCTCCCTCATCGTCGACAGCTGGTACGACGGCGCGATGCGCACGGCTCTCGTAGAGACCGGCCGAACGGACGTCGTTGAGATACAAGGCGTCACGCGGGCGAACGAAATCGGTAACATTTGGACGAAAACCTACGATTTGTCCGGGAGGGAACTCGACCCCCGATCGGGGGCAAAGACGGTTCTCTATACACCTCACGGGAGTATTAGGCCGGCGCAAAACTTTCTCGTCGCAGATTCCGACTATGTCGAAGTCCTGACCGAAATCGATATCCAGACACCGATCCCAGACGTGGTGAAGGAACGGCGCATCACCCGTGGATTTTTCTTCGTTGGCTGCCGCTTCGACGATCAGATGCTGCGCACCTACGCTAGGCAGATCATGAAGCGCTCCCGAGGTCCGCATTGCGCGGTAATGGACGCGGAAACGCTGACCAGAAACGAAGCGCGTTTCCTTGCGGCAAGCGGAATCACGGTGATCGACATGCCAGTAAGTGAAGCCGCGGCTCGGCTTATAGGAACGGGCACTGCTGCAGGTGGTGGACAGGATTAACAATGGCGGGCCCCTTTGATGATTGGTCCTTCGGCTTGCCTCGAAGGCGCAAAATGCAGTCGGGAATACACCCGTGAGCAGTGATGCTATCGGCAGCGCAACGAACGCTCTGAATTCGTTGACCCATGTGGAAGCGGCGCGCTGGGGCAGGGATTTGAGTACGCTGTTGCGTATCACGCGTATGAATTTGCGGCATCCCTGGCAGGTCGCCTTCGCTATGGGCTCGACGATCATGGCGGCAATCCTCCAGTTGCTCATTCCCCAGCTGCTCGGCCGGGCTGTCGACCAGACCCAGACAGCCATCGGGGGCGGTGTCGCGGGGACCGCCGCAGGACAATCGCTCTGGACCCCGGCTCTCCTGCTGCTCGCCGTCAGCGCGCTACGCGGCCTTTTCACGATGGCGCAGAACTATTTTGCCGAAGCCGTCGGGCATCATGTCGCGTACGAACTGCGGCTCGCCTACTACGACAAGATCCAGCGTCTCAGCTTTTCCTTTCACGACCGGGTCCATTCAGGCGATCTGATCACCATCGGAATGCTCGATCTCCAAGGCGTGCGGATGTATTTTTCCACCGCGCTCGTTCGCGTGCTCCTGCTCACCATGCTGATCGGGATCGGCGCCTACATGATGATCTCGACCGATCCCACGCTCGGCCTGGTCGCGCTGAGCTTCGTGCCTTTTGTCGCCTGGCGCTCATCGGCCACACAGCTTAGGCTGCGCGCCACCTGGCTCGACCTGCATGAGCGGCTTTCGGTACTGAGCCGCGTGATGGAGGAAAATCTCGCAGGCATCCGCGTGGTCCGCGCTTTTGCGGCTCAAGCCTACGAGATGCTGAAGTTCGACGGCGCTTCCAAGAACGCGCTCGACCTCGCCCGCGACCGCGTTGACATCTACGTGCCCAGCACGTCGGCGATGACCTTGTCCTTCTTTTTCGCAATGGGATTGGTGCTCTGGATCGGTGGCAGCAAGCTCGTCGCTGGCGAGATCAGCGTCGGAACGGTGGCGACCTTCCTGACCTTCATGACAATCCTGCAAATGCCAGTCCGCCAGATCGGCCTCATGGTCAATGCCTTTGCCCGCGCTTCTAGCTGCGGTTCGCGGCTTTTCGGTCTCCTCGACCAGGAGATCACAATCAGGGATGCTCTCGAGGCCAGACCGCTCGAGATAGGCGACGGCACTCTGCGCTTCCACAATGTCTCGTTTGCTTACCCCAGCGCCGAAAACCGCGCCATTTTGAAGAACCTCAGCTTTGAGGCCCGTAGAGGCGAGACGATCGCGATCGTCGGTCCGCCGGGTTCGGGCAAATCGACGATGGCTCATCTGGTCCCCCGCTTTTACGACGTGACCGGTGGCGCCATCACGCTGGACGGCCAGGACGTACGCAATGTCACCCTCGCGACGCTTCGCAAGGCGGTCGCCGTCGTACAGCAGGATGCATTCCTATTCACCACTACGATCGAGAACAACATCGCTTATGGCGATCCCTGGGCGAAGAGACAGCGAATCGAACGCGCTGGCGAATTCGCCCAGCTCCACAACTACATCCTCGGGCTCCCAGCAGGCTACGAGACGGTCGTGGGCGAACGCGGCGTCTCTCTCTCTGGCGGCCAGCGCCAGCGTCTCACGATTGCTCGCACCATGATGCTGCGCCCCTCCGTCGTCGTTTTCGACGACTCAACGGCCGCGATCGATGCCGCCACCGAGCAGCGCATCCGCGCGGCGATGCGGCGCTTCGCCAAGGATCGGGTGACGATTATCATCGCGCATCGGCTGAGTGCGCTTATGCATGCCGATCAGATCCTTTTTGTCGATAACGGCGAAATCGTAGAACGCGGCACGCATCAAGAGCTTTTGGCGAAGCGGGGGCGCTACAGGGCCCTTTACGATCTCCAGACGCGCCCGGGTGACGACAATATGACCCAGTATGGGGGCGCCCGCTGATGGCGCAGGGCCGCGCCGGCGAACTCGAAGCCGAACGTGACGACGGCAGACGCCCTCCGCGCGCGGTTGTCGGCTCGCACCGCATCGAGGAGGAGATGTTCGGCCGGGCTTTCGACAAGAGCATCCTCCGGCGCATCTGGGCTTTCGTCCGTCCCTATCGGGCCAGGGTAGTCATCACGATTGCAGCAATGCTGATCTTCACCGGGACGCAGCTTCTCATCCCGTTGATCATCCGCTACGCGCTCGACCAGGGCATGAACCCGGCAAGGACCGATCGCTCAGCCCAGCTCGCAGCCGTCGGCGCGTTCGTTTTGGCGATTTTGGTCAATTTCGCTGCCGGCTACATGCAGGAAACCGTGGTTGGGAAAGTGGCCGAAACTGTCCTGTTCGACATCCGCCGCGCCATGTTTGGCCATCTGCAGAAGGTTTCGCTCTCCTTCATGGACAAGACCGAGGTCGGACGCCTCATGTCGCGCCTGCAAGGCGACGTCAACTCCATACAGGAATTCCTCGAAACCTCGGTATATTCCGTAGGCGATGTTGCGCTTCTCTTCGGCATCGTTTTCGTAATGCTGTGGCTCGACTTCCGCCTCGGCCTCCTGACGCTCTCGGTTCTGCCGGTCCTGGTGATCGTCCGCATTGTCTGGCTGCCGCGTGCCCGCGACGCCTTCATGGCCGCACACGAGACTAATTCCGTCGTCAACGGCGCGCTGGCCGAAGCCATTCACGGCGTGCGCACCGTCCAGTCAATGGACCGCCAGCAGGTGAATTTCATCCTTTTTGACGACAAGGCCCATGCCAACCTCAGGACCCACCTGATCGCTGCCAAATATGCACTGGTCATGGTGCCTATCGTCGATGGCCTCACCGGCCTCGCCATGGCCGCCGTTATTGTGGTCGGCGGCTCGATGGTCATGAATGGCCGCATAGATGTGGGCGTATTGGTTGCCTACCTATTTTACATCCAGCGCTTCTTTGACCCGATCCGCTCACTCACCCTGCAATATTCGGTCATGCAGCGCGCCATGGCCTCAGGCAAGCGCCTGACCGATGTGCTCGACGTCAAGATCGATGTTCAGGACAAACCCAATGCCGAGGTGCTTTCGCCCGAAATGGACGGCTCGGTCGAGTTCAGGGACGTCACCTTCGGCTACAATCCGAACCGTTCGGTGCTGAAAAATGTCTCCTTCCGGGTCAATCCCGGCGAGACGGTCGCACTGGTCGGGCCGAGCGGTTCTGGCAAATCGAGCGCGATGGCCCTGGTCCACCGCTTCTATGATGTTCAGCAGGGCCAAGTGCTGGTCGGCGGACATGATGTGCGCGATCTCACCCAGGAATCGCTCGGCCGCCAGGTCGCCATGGTGCTGCAGGAGCCGTTCCTGTTCACCGGGACGGTGTTCGAGAACATTCGATACCACAAGACGGAAGCCACGCGCGACAAGGTGATCGAGGCCGCCAAGGCGGTCGGCGCCCACGACTTCATAATGAGCCTCGCCGACGGGTATGAGACCCAACTTGGCGAACGCGGCGACAACTTATCTCTCGGCCAGCGCCAGCTTATCAGTTTCGCCCGCGCCCTCGTCGCCGACGCCAAGATCCTCGTGCTCGACGAAGCTACCGCCAACATCGACAGCTACACGGAAATGCAGATTCAGAAGGCTCTGATAAAGCTGCTTGAAGGGCGCACTGGCCTCGTCATCGCCCACCGTCTTGCCACGATCCGGGGTGCCGACCGCATCATCGTGTTTCAGAATGGCCAAGTTATTGCGACTGGCAACCACGATCAGCTAATAGCCATGGGCGGCCTGTATTCCAAACTCTACAATCTCAACTACGCCTCCTTTGACGATATTCCAGAACACGACACGACCGTACAAGCCGGCTCCCAGACCTGACGTCTTGGCGGCCTTGTGGTACTGACATTGACTTCGGGCGTGCCGGCGGATACTCAGGCAGCCGCAGACGAGGAAGCAGGCAGCATTCATGCAAAGCACTCGCGCGGATCGTGAAGACCGGCTGCGAACGATTTCCTCCAGCGTCGTTATCCGACCGCGGTGCACGCCGCGACATCGGGCGAACTCGCTCCAGGTGGTGTCGCTCGGCGTAGCAAAGCCGCTCGCGAGCGCGCCCTCAACAGCGCCGTAGCGAGTGACGGCTTTGCTACCGCCGAGCCGCTGATGAAGCTGGATGCGGGAGCCGCCACCGGCGCCGCCCCGGTCGAGAAGAACCTCTTGCGGCGGGCTATGGGCAACGACTAGCGCGAGCGCGACGAGCAGATGCGTGCCGGCATCGTGACGCGCTCGGCCATCATCTCCTTAGGATCGTGCAGTCTCACACCGTGCCCAGATGCCGGCCAACGCACAAACCTGGTAATCTGTGCCGCCGGCTCGTCGTCAGTTTGGCCTCCCTCACGATTTCCCAATCCCCACCACGTGCACGCTCGAGCAATGTGAGGGAGCGCAGTTACAACGATTTACCTTCGGATCAGACCGCGAATTTCATGGTCAGCCAAGTCGAGCCATGATTTCGGATTGAATGGTCGTCGCGGTGTATAGGGAAGCATCTAGCGGCAGATTCCCAAATGCCAGCTGACAAAGAAGGTAGTTAGCACCTGCCTCTTCCAACTGACTGAGCAGAGCTTCTCGCACAGACGCTGCTGATCCTACCACGCACAATTCACTCTCGACTGCCGCATCGAAGGTCAGCGGCAGGTTGGGTGGAGTGGGGATAGCGTTAAGCTCGTAAAGGAATTGGAAGCTCTTGAGCCATCTTTCGTAAGCAGGTGCCGCGAGCGAATAGGCATGTGTGTCACAACGCCCAACCACGACCATGCGGAGCAATCCAATAAATGGCGCTCGATCGCCCGCGCCAGTGTTGTCCTCTTGATAGGCGCGGAACGCATCAGTAGTTTTGCGAACAGAAGAGGAAGGTCCTACACACGCGATATTTGCTCCATTCGCAGCGGCCCAGGCTGCGGACTCGGGTCGATTGGCGGCGACCCATGTCGGCGGATGTGGACGCTGATGAGGTCTTAGCGTCAAAGGAACGTCATTGAGCTCAAAATGGCGGCCTTGATAGCACAGCGTGCCAACCTTCATGGCATTAACAAGTATTTCAACAAGAATTTCGCTGGCTTCCGCATAGCGGCCCGGCACCGCGTCCGCACCAATCCCGAAGTAACCCAATTCGATCGGGAGAGCACCGCGCCCTATGCCCAGTTCGAGCCTGCCACCGCTCAACTGGTCCAGCATACAGATCTCTTCGAACGCACGCAGCGGATGATAAAGCGCAAGCAGCATCACCAAGGGTCCGAGACGCAGGCGCCGGGTGCGCTGGGCGACGCTCGATAAGAACAGATTCGGCGATGGACCTCTCCCATGGGGGGTACAGTGGTGCTCTGCGAGATGATAGGCATAGAACCCTAGCTGATCGCACGCCTCTGCTAATATCAGGCGATCTTTGTACTGCCGGGCGATATCGAGGCCGTCCTCGTCCAGATGATCGAAGATGCCGAAGGCTAGGTTTGAAGGAAAGACGTTTGTCACTCGATATTGTCCCCGATTTTAAAGAAAAATGTTGTCGTGCTTGGGTGACCAAGCAAGTCTAAAGATAGCAATGTGTGATATCGGATTAGCGTCAGCGTACCGAACGAGCAGAGCCTGACGCTCCCCTGCCCGTGGTGCTTGGTATGTTTAAGCTTCCAACTATATCGCGAGCGGCAGCAAGAAATGCATCCAATTGCTCTTTTGTGCCGATGCTGACGCGGATGCAATGTTCCAAACCATTGTCCGGAAAGTAGGCAACGAGTATCTTTTGCCTTTCCAAGGCTGCTTGCCACCATGAGCCGTCCTGTCCCGCTGGCACACGGGCTAGCAAGAAATTTGCGTGGGAGGGCGTTACGGAAAATCCAAGTTGCGACAGTGCGGCTGTCACTCGCTGTCGTTCATGTCTGATGTGCTTGTGGTTCTCTGCGTAGGCGCCGCGATGCGCAAGCACGCTGATACCAACCGCATGCCCGATCACGTTCATGTTGAAGACGTTCTGGATGTTGCGCAGCCTGCCAATAATCTCAGGGTGACCGAAACCGAAACCGACGCGAATGCCGGCGGCGGCATAGCTCTTCGAAAATGTTCTCAAGATCAGAAGGTTCGAATAACGGTTGATGAGGCGCAGCCCGTGATCGGGTGCAAAGTCGACGTAGGCCTCATCAAGGACGACCAGGCGATCCGATTGTGCCACGAGGCGTTCGATATTGCTTATCGAGAGGAATGTTCCGGTCGGATTGTTTGGATTGGCCACCAGAATGAACTTGGCGTCTTTTGCCGGACCGGAAAGCAATTGCTCCATTGGCAGCGAATGAGTTTGACATCCGATCTCGAGAAACTCAGCACCATGCAACATGGCAAGTTTGCGGTTGAACGAAAACCCTGGCGATATCATCGCCACCTTGTCGCCAGGGGCGAGGAAAGCTCTGTAGATGAGTCCGAGCAGTTCAGACGACCCGTTGCCTGCGATGACCTGATCCGTGGATACGCCATAGGTATTGGACGCTGCTTCCCTCAAGCTGATGTTATCGTCGTCCGGATACAGATACTGGCGCTGGAGGGCCGCCACTGCACTTTGCATTATGATTGGCGGCAACGGAAACGGGTTCTCATTCGTATTCAGCTTGACAAAACTTTTGTCCGGCGCTGGTCCGTTGGACGGCAGAGCATCTAACTGCCGCGTCCCTTGCGGAAGAGACGAAAGCACAGCTTGCAGTTTTGCATCGGACATATTTTATCTCCGTTTCAGTCGCACAGGGGCTTCCGTATGAGCTCGCAACGAGAGCAACATGGCGGACGGATTGACGATGGCAGCGTCGCCTTTCACAAGATGGTCGCAACGCCGGCTGCCACGGGAATTCGGCCAGGCTGTCCTCGGTCGGATCGACTTGACGCGGACGCGGATCTGCATCCCTGCGCGGGCCAAGCCGCTAAGCGGTCTCAGCTAATCCGCCTGAGTCAAGCTTTCACAGACGCTTGACCTCGATGCCGTATTTCCTCAGCACGTAGCCAATCTGGCGCGGGGTCAGTCCAAGCAGGCGCGCCGCCTTTGCCTGCACCCAGCCACATCTTTCCATGGCAGCAATGACGCGCTCGGCGTCGGTGGTCCTCGCGCCCAATGAGTGGGTTGCTCCGGCAGGCGGGACTGTGGTGGCGGCCGAACGAGCGGCCGCATCCGGCGGCGTGGCCGGATTCACTGCCTCTGGGAGGATTGGCGCTGGTTGCAGCGCGGCCTTGCCCGATCTGCTCTTCCGCAGCGCCTCGGCAAAGCATTGGTCGTGGGAGCACGCAAAGTCGTTTCTCCCGATTGATCGTCCCTCCGCCAGGATCGCTGTCCGGTGCACGCAATTTTCAAGCTCGCGAATGTTGCCGGGAAATTCACATTTCATCAGTACTTCAATCGCACGCGCATCGAAGGTCAGCGTACGGCCGTTCTCATCGTTGAAATTCTTGAGAAACTCAGCTGCGAGGAGCGGAATATCGCTGCGCCTTTGGCGTAATGCCGGCACCAGCAAGGGAACCACGTTGATGCGATAATATAGGTCGGCGCGGAACTCATTCCTTGCAACCGCCTCTTCAAGGTTCCTGTTCGTGGCGGCAATCACGCGAACGTCGACCTTGATGGTCTGGTTGCTGCCGACGCGCTCAAACTCCTGCTCCTGCAGCACGCGCAGTAGCTTTGCCTGGAAGGAGGCCGAGATCTCGCCGATCTCATCCAGAAACAACGTCCCCTTGTCGGCGAGCTCAAAGCGACCCTTGCGGGAATTGAACGCGCTTGTGAAGGCACCCTTCTCATGACCGAACAATTCGGATTCCAGGACTGTCTCTGGCAGCGCTGCACAATTGAGTTTGATGAAGGGCCGCTTGGCGCGCGGCGACAACTCGTGAATTGCCTTGGCGACCAGCTCCTTCCCGGTACCGGATTCGCCTCGCAACAGAACCGTGGTCTTTGCCTTAGCTACCACTGCGATCTTCTCGAGCAGCGCGCTTAGCGCCGGACTATCGCCAATCATCCCCTTGACGTGAACCTTCTTGCGCTGCGGTGCAGGGTGCTTGACATCAGAGAATTGCGTTTGCAGCCGATCTTCCACCTCTGTCGGTCGTTCGCGGTCGCCCGCGGAGAAGCGGTGCAACTTGACTGTCTGTCCCACCATGTTGGCGATCATGGTGAGCAGCCGGACATCATAATCGAGCCGATACGTTGACCTGCTGTCCAAGGCGCGGTCGATAGTCAGCGTGCCTACGGCGTTCCCATCAACACGAATGGGAACGCCGATGAACGACACGGGGTCGGAGGCCCCAAGCACCTCTATGTCAGCGGCAGTGAAGGCCGAATGCACCGCTATGTTCTCGGCGACGAGCGGCGTGTCCGTCGTCACAATCAGATCGATTGCCTTGCGCGGCAGGCGCATCCGGGAGCGCTCATCGCTGTTCTCGTCGCAGCCGGTGACTACGGTGATGTCCAGTACGCCCTCAGCGTCGAAGAGAGCGATGATGCCGTGCCGCATCTGCACAAACGAGGGCAGGAGATCGACGACCTTGGCCAACGTGACTTCGAGCCGGGCGGGGTCGGTGAGTACTTTCGATATTTCGAAGATGCCGGTAAGCGCGTGCTCGTGCGATGGCACAAAAGGGACCGCGGTGTTTATCTCGGACTTTGGGTAAGCCCTTTTCGCATCCGGAAGCGAAATGCGGCACTCGCTGGCATTTTGTTCTGATTTGGGAATGTTGTGGTGCATATGATCCTCGATCTCGCGCCATGAAATGCATGCCGGCGGCATGTGCGCCCGCGACGTCGCGGGCAAGCGCGAAAATGCTCTGACGTGAACTCGTGCCACCGCCGTGTGGTCGAGTGCAAAGCGGGTCGACCCCTGACGCATCGCTTGGCTCTCCCTCCACGAAGCTTGGCCACGTTCTCGGCTTGCACGGGGGCAACCACACGTTGATTTTCAAAAGACTGGAGCGAGGCGGGATAGTCAATCGAGCTTTCTTTCATTCGTGAAAGGAAACCTCGCGGCCTATGATAGAATTCATCAGTTCTAATTTTTTGTCGGCGATGTTGAACGACAGAAATACGGCGCCGGCGATGCGGTGCCCGAGCGGCTGACCGCGCCGAGTATAAATTGCCGGGCCGTGCCATTCACCAGCGCCTGCGAACCAGGGGCGGGAGCGATAATCACTGCCGACGACACTGGTCGGTCGCGGCAACCGCAATTTCCTCGATATTGATGACGCCCATAACGCGGCGGCGTCGCGTGTGAAGGCGCGAAGCTGGCGGTCGAGCGCGGCTTTCTCGGCGGTGCTCGGAACTTCTGAACCGCATCGTCGCGGTCAGCACCAGCGGCGTCAATCCCTACGTCTCGACGTCGCTTTCAAGCTGTCGCTGCAGCGGCAGCGCGGCAAAGAACACGGCAATTCTCCGCTCTGGTGCCAGCGATGCGGCCCTTCCCAAAGTCGGCAAACCGAGGAGCCCACCACGATGTGCAGCAAAACCGCAAGCCAGAGAGATCGACCGGCAATCTGCCGGAGAAGATCAAGCGCGTGCTGGACGGCGGCCTTGTCATTCCCGTCTTGTGCCACCGCATTCATCCCATCATTGGCGAGCCCAACGTCAGTTCAGGTCATGCGGATCCATTTGGCATGGGTATTGCGGCGGCGTTGGTGCAGCGTTCGACCGGAGCGCCGCGATAGGGAGAAGCCCGGGAGAAGTCACGCCACCTCGATCCGGTCAGGGAGAGAGAAACAGTGTCAGCTGCACAAGTCCGCGGCGCGAGTCCCGCGCCCCGCAAACCCTTCTATGCCAAGCTTTACGCGCAGGTGCTTGCCGCCATCGCCCTCGGCGTCGCAATTGGCTATTTCTATCCGGGAACCGGCGAGAGCCTGAAGCCGCTGGGTGATGCCTTCATCAAGCTGGTCAAGATGATCATCGCGCCTGTCATCTTCCTGACAATTGCGACCGGCATTGCCGGCATGAACGATCTTCACAAGGTCGGCCGGGTCGCCGGCAAGGCAATGGTCTATTTCCTCACCTTCTCGACGCTCGCGCTGATCGTCGGCCTGATCGTCGCCAATGTCGTCCAGCCTGGCGCCGGCCTCAACATCGATCCGGCCTCGCTCGATGTCCAGGCCGTGAATACCTATGCCGCAAAGGCCCACGAGCAGTCGGTCACCGGCTTCCTGATGAACATCATCCCGCCAACGATAGTCGGCGCCTTCGCGGAAGGCGACATCCTGCAGGTGCTGTTCTTCTCGGTTCTGTTCGGCATGGCGCTCGCGATGGCCGGAGAGACGGGCAAGCCTGTCGTTTGCTTCCTTCAGGCGCTCATCGCGCCTGTCTTCAAGCTCGTCGGCATTCTGATGAAAGCCGCGCCGATCGGCGCTTTCGGCGCAATGGCCTTCACCATCGGCAGATATGGCATCGGTTCGGTCGTCAACCTCGCGATGCTGGTCGCGACGTTCTATTTCACCGCCTTCCTCTTCGTGTTCGGGGTTCTCGGCGCGGTCTGCCGCTACAACGGCTTTTCGATCTGTTCTCTCATTCGCTACATCAAGGAAGAGCTGCTGCTTGTCCTCGCAACGTCCTCCTCGGAGGCCGCGCTCCCCTCGCTCATGCAGAAGATGGAGAAGGCGGGCGCCAGGCGTTCGGTTGTGGGTCTCGTCATCCCGGCCGGATATTCGTTCAATCTGGACGGCACGAATATCTACATGACCCTGGCGGCCCTCTTCATCGCGCAGGCGACGAACACGGATCTGTCAATCGGCGATCAGGTGCTGCTGCTGCTCGTTGCGATGCTTTCCTCCAAGGGCGCTGCAGGTGTAACAGGTGCGGGCTTCATCACCCTGGCTGCTACGCTCGCCGTAGTTCCGAGTGTTCCCGTTGCTGGGATGGCACTGATACTCGGCATCGACCGCTTCATGTCCGAATGCCGGGCGCTGACGAATTGCGTCGGCAACGCAGTGGCATCCCTCGTCGTTGCCCGCTGGGAAGGAGAATTGGACCGGGCGCAGATGAAAGCCGCCTTCTCCGGTCATCAGCTTGCCGAGGCATCAAACCGGCTATCCTCCGCCGAGTAAGGGCGACGCACCGCGACCGGTTTCGCCAAGCTGGTCACATGACCTGAACGATCGACTCGCAGGCTCTAAACGGCGCCTCACGGACCATGTATCAGAAGCGCTAAATGTGTGAGTGCAAATCGTCGCCGCCCTAAGCGAATGAACCTTCCGTTATACCCCGCCGGTCTACGTCTGGAGTAGTCCAATACACTGTCGATCATTCAGTATGCGGGCGTCTTCACTTTGCCCACCCGAAACCATTGTCGAATCGCGCTAGGTGACAGAGAGCCAGCCTGCGTCAAAAACCAATCAGAATAGGACCCATGACCAAGCGCCCCACAATTGCCGATCTCGCCCGCGAAGCCCGAGTCAGCGTAGCAACGGTCGATCGGGTTCTGAACGCCCGCCATCCGGTGCGCGAGGAGACCGCGCGGCGGGTCCACGACGCCGCCCACGCGATCGGCTATCATGCTGCCGGGCTCATCAAGCAGCGCTTGCGGCGAGACCTACCGTGCTACCGTCTGGGCTTCATCTTGAGAAAACCGGCCCAGCATTTCTACCAAGACTTTGCGCGCGAGGTCGAAGCGTCGGTCAATTTGGCCCAGTCCTTCCACGGCATTCCGCTCATCCAATTCGCCCCGTCACATATGCCGAGCGACCTAATCGCACCGCTCAAGGATTTGGGCGCACGCTGCCATGCGATCGCGATGGTGGCACCGGACCACCCAAAAATTACAGCAGCGGTTGAGGACCTCAAGGCCAAAGGCATTCCGGTTTTCTCGCTGCTTTCCGACTTCGCCGCCGGCGTGCGACAGGGCTATATCGGCCTCAACAACCGCAAGGTGGGGCGCACGGCCGCTTGGATGGTGTCCAAGGTCGCAAAACGGCCCGGCAAGGTGGCGGTGTTTGTCGGTAGCCATCGTTTCCAGGGGCACGAGCTCCGTGACGTCGGCTTTCGCTCCTATTGCCGTGAGAACGCGCCGACGTTCGAGGTACTCGATCCGCTTGTGAACCTGGAGAAACGGCAGGTCACCTACGAGGCAACGCTTGATCTCATGCAGCGGGAACCCGAGCTCGTCGGCTTCTATGTCGCCGGGGGCGGCATGGAGGGCGCCATCTCCGCGGTCCGGGAAGAGGGTAAAAGTCGCGATCTCGTCGCGATCGTGAATGAAATCACGCCGGAATCTCGGGCGGCACTCGCTGATAACATCATCACGATGGCGGTCGCCACGCCAATGCGCCGGCTTTCCCAGGAGCTGATAACGCTGATGACGCGGGCTATCGAGACCGGCACTGCTGAAACACCAGGACAGACATTTCTGCCGTTCGACATCCATCTGCCGGAAAATATATGAAACTGATGGCTTCTATCGTAAGCGGGGAGTTTCCTTTCATGAATGAGAGAAAGTTGATTGATTATCCCATCCACGCGGGGTAGCCGCACCCCACAGGCCTCAGCCGCGGCCCAGGATGAAGCGCCGATTGGGTGAACGGATCGGCCACGCGTTCAGGCGGAAGCGCGAGGTCGCGACCGGCTTCATTGCCAACATCTCGACGTTGTCGGTGCAGGGCGGTGTCGTCAAGGATGCCTCACGCCAGTAGCCGAGCGAGGCCGGCACAGTCCAATGGGATTGACCTCGTCGACCGGCATCTCCTCGCCTGGCCGCGCGTGAAAAGCCGCGGCAAGGCCGGCAAAGTTGGGATTGAGTGGGGCTAGACATCTTCTGGGACTTCGCACGCGAAATCGGAGGCGGCAGTCAACTCAGCACCAACCCGGGCATGTGGTTCTGCTCGTTCCTGGCCCTCGTACTCAGCAAGGAACTGCGCCGCTCTGCCGAGCCAAAGGCCTGACGCCCGAATGGCAACCGCTCCTACGCGATCGCGACCGCCTCCAGGAAGCCCGAGACGCTCAATAGCTTTCAACCAAAGGCGCCAGGCGAGATGCCTCCTGCAACATCATTTCCCGCATCCACAGGCTTGCCGGATCAGTATTGTGAAGCGCAGGCCATTGGACGGCCTCCGTGAATGCGGGATGAGGAAGTGGCGGCGGAAGTCCGACAATCCGCAGGGGTGTTGTTTTTGCGAAATGCTGCGCCAGCCGTAAGGGCATGGTCCCGATGCGGTTGGTGCCTGATAGGACGGGCGCGATCAGGCTAAAGCCCTGTACGACGACCTCGATACGTCTCTCGAAACCGTGCTCGAGCAAATACCACTCCTCCATGGTGGGCTGCCGGGTGTGCCTGAATTTGAGCACGACATGCCCCATCGACAAGTATCGCTCGAATGTAAGTGGCTCTGACAGCTGCTTGTTCGTGCCGCAGCCTACGCATACGAGCATATCTTCGAACAGGGCTGCGCGAGGATGTTTCGACATGAACACTTCCGGCATAATCAGAAAATCAACGTCGCCGCGCCGGAGAAGCTCCTCGGGGTCGTCGCAAATAGGGAGACATTCGAAGCGGACGGCGGGAGCTTCCCGCGCAGTACGCTCTACGATCCTCTTAAAAAGCACGAGCGTGAGGTAATCGGAAAGCATGATTCGGAAGAGACGATCCGATTGGGCTGGGTTAAAGGCGTCGGAGGAAATAATCGATAGCTGGATGTGCAGCAATGCGTCCCGGACTGCTGGGGCAAGCCCCTCCGCGCGCGGTGTCAAAATGAGCTCGCGGCCGTTCATCGTAAATAGCTCATTGCTGAAGTAGGCGCGTAACCGAGCGACGGCGGCGCTCATGGCCGGCTGGCTCAGGTTAATACTGTTGGCCGCGGCAGTGACTTTACGCTCCCTGATCAGAGCGTCCAGCACAACGAGGAGATTCAGATCCAGCCCCTTAAACCGCATATCCTGATCTATCCAGCGTGTGGATGGGCATCATCTAAACAATCAATTTTACGAATTTACGAACCATGCATTAGAGGAACGTAAATGACCGACGTCAAGCTCAAATCGACGGCGCCGCGACACGGGCGGGAACATCGAGAGAGCTCATTGGCGAGCCCCACCGGCTGGCTCACCGCCGCTAACGACAACGGTTGAGTGCAGCCAACAACGCCGCCGCTTTGGCCGGGTAATGCGGCCCGCAAGAAACTATTTTGAAGAGAGGTCCTGAATGCGCCCTCAGGTGCAGTGGAAATTGTGCTGGGAAAACGAGTTGCAGCTCTCGGAACACGTCGAGCTCGCCCAGTTCTTTCGTAATACCTACGGGCCGACTGGGGCGTCCAACGCAGAACCGTTCGAAGGTAGTCGAAGCTGGGCCGGAGCCAGGCCTGAACTCCGCGTAATCGCCTATGATTCGAGCGGTGTAGCGGCTCACATGGGCATACTGCGCCGTTTCATCAAGGTTGACGCGGTCGATCTGTTGGTGGCTGAGCTGGGCCTGTACGGGGTACGTCCGGATCTTGAGGGTCTCGGAATCGCCCATTCAATCCATGTCATGCTTCCAATACTGCAGGAGCTTGGCGTTCCATTCGCTTTCGGAACCGTCCGAGACGCGCTGCGGAATCATGTTGAGAGGTTCGGGCGGCGATACAGCCCTTTGGCCGTTTTGTCGGGAATTCGCGTGCGCTCCACCCGACCAGAGGCGCGCCTCGACCTGCCGCCCACACGCACCGATGACGCACTCACCATTGTTCTGCCAGTTGGACGGCCGATCAGCGAGTGGCCCACGGGCACGATGATCGATCGGAACGGACCAGAGCTATGAGCCGTCCCGATTGCTTGTACGAAGTGGGCCGTGAGTGCTCTGACGGCACCGGCCGTCGCAGCGTTTATCTGACGTTTGACGATGGTCCCAATCCACTTTTCACACCGGAGATTCTCGATGTGCTGGCAGAGCAGCGGGTGCCGGCGACTTTCTTCGTCATCGGCGCCTACGCCTTAGAGCACCCGGATCTAATCCAACGAATGTTTGCAGAAGGGCACGAGCTAGGCAACCACACGATGACTCATCCGGATCTGTACAAATGCGGCTTCGGCGAAGTGCAACGTGAGATCTTTGAAGCGAACGGCGCCATCATGAGGGCGTGCCCTCAGGCCTCGGTGCGCTATATTCGCGCGCCCTACGGCGCCTGGAGCGAAGAAGTCTTCACAGCGTCACAGATCGCCGGGCTGACGGCCCTCCATTGGTCCGTCGATCCTCGAGATTGGTCTCGCCCTGGGGTCGACGCGATTATCGATACCGTGCTCGCCTCTGTCCGGCCGGGCGCAATCGTACTCTTGCACGACGGATGCCCTCCCGGCGAGTTGAGCCAGGGCGCTCACGCCGGTCTGCGCGACCAGACGGTCACGGCGCTGTCCCGTCTGATTCCAGCACTTCATGAGCGCGGATTTGTAATCCGCTCACTTCCTCAACATCACTGAACAAACGAGATCCCATGACTCTTCTTGGTACAACCAGCACTGTGGCCATTTCGCTTTATGCACTGCTCTCGACTGCTTATAAGAGCATGCAGGGGATTTATGCTCTGCCGACAAACGACTCATCGGCGTTGAAGGATCTCGTCGGCTCCGATCAACTGCCCAGCGTGGATGTCATCGTCCCCTGCTTCAACGAGGATCCGCGCACGCTTTCAGAGTGCCTGGCTTCCATTGCAGACCAAGAATACGCCGGAAGACTTCGGGTCTATGTGGTTGATGACGGTTCTGGAAATCGCGAAGCCGTAGGAACTGTCCACGAAACCTGCGCGCGCGACCCTAGGTTCGACATCATTTTGCTTCCCGAGAATGTTGGAAAGCGCAAGGCGCAGATCGCCGCGATACGCCGCTCATCCGGGGATTTGGTGCTTAACGTTGATTCAGACACGATACTCGCGTCCGACGTCATCACCAAGCTTGTACCGAAGATGCGAGATCCAGCGGTCGGCGCAGTCATGGGTCAGTTGATTGCCAGTAACCGGAGCGAGAGCTGGCTGACAAGGCTGATAGACATGGAGTACTGGCTGGCTTGCAACGAGGAGCGCGCGGCACAGGCTCGCTTCGGTGCCGTTATGTGCTGTTGCGGCCCATGTGCCATGTACCGCCGGTCTGCGCTCCTTTTGTTACTGGACCAGTACGAGTCGCAATTTTTTCGGGGCAAGCCAAGCGACTTCGGGGAGGATCGCCATCTCACTATCCTCATGCTGAAAGCAGGCTTTCGAACCGAGTACGTTCCGGGCGCCATCGCGGCCACAGTCGTTCCGAACAGACTCGGACCGTATCTGCGCCAACAACTCCGTTGGGCACGAAGCACATTCCGGGACACGCTGCTTGGGCTGCGCTTGCTGCCCGGCCTCAATAGCTATCTCACGTTGGACGTGGTCGGACAGAATCTCGGGCCGCTACTCCTCGCCCTATCGGTACTAACGGGCCTCGCACATTTCGCACTGACAGGCACTGTGCCTTGGTGGACAGGACTGATGATTTTGTCCATGACCATGCTCCGATGCAGCGTGGTAGCATTTCGTGCTCGACAGTTTCGATTTCTGGGCTTTTCCCTGCACACGTTCATCAACATCTTTCTCTTACTTCCCTTGAAGGCCTACGCGCTGTGTACATTGAGCAATAGCGATTGGCTGTCGCGAAGCTCTGCTGTCGCTACATCGAACACTGGGGGAA
Organism: Mesorhizobium sp. M0854; assembly: GCF_040319815.1. Classification (NCBI taxonomy): domain Bacteria; kingdom Pseudomonadati; phylum Pseudomonadota; class Alphaproteobacteria; order Hyphomicrobiales; family Phyllobacteriaceae; genus Mesorhizobium; species Mesorhizobium sp. M0854. The sequence continues at coordinate 13,991 of NZ_JAMYOL010000017.1, read as the reverse complement.
AACAGGCCCCCACCCAAACTCCGATCACTGGATCAAGCAGGGCAGAATTCTCACCGCATGCGGCTCCGCTTCGCAGGCTCAATCTTGCGCGGATTCTTCGGGATTAGCGCTGTCGAGCAACATCTGCGGCGACGAGTGATCGCTAATTACCTAGGTGACGAGAGGTGGACGAGTTTGACCCAGAACATGAATCATCAGTTGCTCGATCGGGAATTGGCCGCAGACGATCCGTGGCGCCTCGACGGCAATCCGTTCGAGCGGGAGCGCCACACGCAAATGCTCCAGCTGGCGCTTGCCCAAGGCTCCATTACAAATGCCCTCGAAGTCGGGTGCGCTGCCGGCGCATTCACGGAAAAACTAGCTCCCTACTGCCAAGGGCTCACCGTCATCGATGTCGTGGCGCAAGCGATTGCTCGAGCACGTCAACGGATAAAGGAGCCGTCGCGCATCAACTGGATAGTCTCCGATGTTCAACAGTTTTCGACCGGCGAGTTGTTTGACCTGATCGTTGTGGCGGAGGTCCTATACTACCTCGAAGACATAGCCGAGATGCGCGCGGCCGTCAAAAACCTGGTGCGGGTGCTTGCGCCAGGCGGGCATCTGATCTTCGGATCGGCAAGGGATGCTAATTGCCGTCGCTGGGGTCACGCCGCTGGTGCTGAGCCGGTCATCGCCATGCTGAACGAAACGTTGATCGAGGTAGAGCGTCTTGAGTGTCGGGGCGAGTCGGTCAACGAAGACTGCTTGCTCGTCCGTTTCCGGAACCCGCTTTCCGCTTCCTGATGAATCGAATCTATCGCCGTTAACGTGGAGACACTATGCGCATCTGTGGTACCAAGCTGACCCATGATGGGGCGATCGCCCTTGTCGAGGATGGACGGCTCGTCTTCTGCGTTGAGCAGGAAAAGCGGCACAACAATCCTCGTTATCAAACCATCGATAATCTCGACGTAATTGTCGCCGCTTTGGCGGAACAGGGGCTAAATCCTTGTGATGTCGATCAGTTCGTTATCGACGGCTGGGATGGCGAAGACGAGTCACAGTTTCAGGTCCGGCAGGCAACCAAGCAACTGCCAGTCTTGGCGTCCCTCTCGGTAAAATGAACCCATGTCCATGGTAGCGATCGATCTTACTGACGTAAGCAAAACTTATGACAAGCTCGTTGTCGACAGACTGTCGTTCCGCGTTGCGGCGGGGGAATGCTTCGGGCTCTTGGGACCGAACGGCGCGGGCAAAAGCACGATTGCGCGTATGGTCCTCGGCATGACATCGCCTGATGCGGGGAAGATTACTGTGCTCGGCGCTCCAGTGCCGGCGCGCGCGCGTTTGGCACGTATGCGCATCGGCGTGGTCCCGCAGTTCGACAATCTTGATACCGCGTTCACTGTACGCGAGAACCTGTTGGTGTTCGGGCGCTACTTCCGGATGAGCAGACGCCAGATCGAAGCGGTCATACCGTCGCTGCTTGAGTTCGCCCGCCTCGAGAACAAAGCGGATGCGCGCGTCGCCGAACTGTCCGGCGGCATGAAGCGGCGCCTGACGCTCGCGCGTGCGCTGATCAATGACCCGCACTTGCTGGTGATGGACGAGCCGACCACCGGCCTCGATCCGCAGGCCCGCCACCTGATCTGGGAACGGCTGCGATCGCTGCTGGCGCGGGGCAAGACTATTCTTTTGACTACCCATTTCATGGAAGAGGCCGAGCGGCTGTGCGATCGGCTGTGCGTTATGGAGGAGGGGCGCAAGATCGCCGAAGGCCGCCCGTCCGCACTCATTGACGAGCAGATCGGCTGTGACGTGGTCGAGGTTTACGGCGGCAATCCGCATGAACTGGGTGCGCTGATCCGGCCGTACGCACAGCGCATCGAGGTGAGCGGTGAGACGCTTTTTTGCTATGCACCCGATCCGGAGCAGGTGCTGGTGCAGCTACGCGGGCGCGCGGGTCTGCGCCTTCTGCAGCGTCCCCCCAATCTCGAGGATGTGTTCTTGCGGCTAACCGGGCGCGAGATGGAGGACTGAACAATGGGCGAACGTTATGCGGCGGCCATGCCCGCCAATGCGTGGAATTGGGTCGCGGTTTGGCGCCGCAACTATCTTGGATGGAAGAAAATCGGGCTTGCATCGGTTCTCGGCAACCTCGCCGATCCGATGATCTATCTGTTCGGTCTCGGCTTTGGCATCGGAACAATGATAGGTCCTGTTGAGGGCACTTCGTACATTGCGTTTCTCGCGGCTGGCATGGTTGCCACAAGCGCGATGGCATCGGCGACTGCTGAAACGGTTTACGGGAGTTTCGGCCGCATGGACAACCAGCGCACCTGGGAAGGAATGCTATGCACTCAGCTGACGCTCGGCGATATCTTACTCGGCGAATTGGCGTGGGCAGCCACCAAGGCCCTGATGGCGGGCACAGCAATCACTATTGTTGCCACCACGCTCGGCTACACATCGTGGCCATCCATCCTCTGCTTGCTGCCAGTCATCGCTCTCAGTGGCCTCGCCTTCGCGAGTCTAGCGATGGTCGTCACGGCGCTTGCGCCCAGTTATGAATATTTCATATTTTATAATACGCTTGTTATAACACCCATGCTGTTCCTTTGCGGCGCGATGTTTCCGGTCAACCAATTGCCCGGCGCTTTTCAGGACGTCGCCTCCTTGTTGCCGCTCGCACATGCAATTGACCTCATTCGTCCGGCGATGCTTGGCCGTCCGGCCGGCAGCATGGGCCTGCATATCGGCGCGCTTTGCATATACACGGTTTTGCCGTTCTTCCTATCGGTTGCTCTATTTCGTCGTCGGCTGATGCGTTGACGCTACTCACCATTCGTAAAATTGATTCTTTGGGCGATACCCATCCACGCGTCGGATAGGTCAATACATGCGTTTTAAGGGACTCGATCTAAATCTCCTGGTTGTGCTGGACGCTTTGATCAGGGAGCGTAAAGTCACCGCCGCGGCCCGCAGTATTAACCTGAGTCAGCCGGCCATGAGCGCCGCCGTCGGTCGGTTACGCGCCTATTTCAGCGATGAGCTATTTACGATGAACGGCCGCGAACTCATTTTGACACCACGCGCGGAGGGGCTCGCCACAGCAGTCCGGGAGGCATTGCTGCACATCCAGCTGTCGATTATTTCCTGGGACGCCTTTAACCCGGCCCGATCGGATCGTCGCTTCCGCATCATCCTTTCCGATTACCTCACGCTCGTATTTTTTAAGAAGATCGTAAAGCGTGCTGCGCGGGAAGCTCCCGCCGTCCGCTTCGAATGTCTGCTTATTTCCGACGACCCCGAGGAGCTTCTCCGGCGCGGCGACGTTGATTTTCTGATTATGCCGGAAGTGTTCATGTCGAAACATCCTCGCGCAACCCTGTTCGAAGATATGCTCGTATGCGTAGGCTGCGGCACGAACAAGCAGCTGTCAGAGCCACTTACATTCGACCGATACTTGTCGATGGGGCAGGTTGTGCTTAAATTCGGGGACACCCGGCAGCCCTCCATCGAGGAATGGTATTTGCTCGAGAACGGTTTCGAGAGACGTATCGAGGTCGTCGTACAGGGCTTTAGCATGATCCCGCCCCTTCTAGCAGGCACCAACCGCATCGGGACAATGCCCTTACGGCTGGCGCAGCATTTCGCAAAATTAACACCCCTGCGGATTGTCGAACTTCCGCCGCCACTTCCTGCCGCATTCACGGAGGCCGTCCAATGGCCTGCGCTTCACAATAATGATCCGGCAAGCCTATGGATGCGGGAAATGATGTTGCAGGAGGCATCTCGTATGATTACCCCGCCTAAGAGCACCGGACGTCTCAGTTGTCGGTCGAATTGAGAAACTGACCCCCTCGGTTATGAGAGGAGGCATGGGTGGCGATTGGGATTGGGCGATTCCTGCATTGTCGAGAACGATGCAGGGAGAGCAGATCCTTCAGCATGAAGAGGTGGCAGCGATGCTGCGGCTGCATGAGCTTGGCTGGGGAATGAACCGACGGGCGAAAGAATTCGGGTGCGCGCGCAACACGGTGCCTCGGTATCTAAGCGAGGGCGGGACTGTTCCGTTTCGCAAGCCTGTGCGGCCGACCGCGTTTGACGGACTGGACCATTGGCTGCGGGAGCGCTTCTTCCCCCATGGCTCGGGCTGGATGACGATCTCGACCCGCTCCAGATGCGCCGGGAACGCCTTGCGCGGTCGCGCAGCACGTCGCGGCTCGCCTGTCGGTCTTGCGGCCTCGAGCTCGGACTCAATCGCGCCGAGCCCGGTCTGGATTTCGTCGAAGGCGAAGGCCTGCTGGTCACGTTCGAGCTTCTCGGAGCTGCGACCGAAGCGGCGCGCTCCAGCTGCTTGACGATCCCATGAAGGTCGGCGATCCGCTCCTGGGCAGGCTCGTTGAGTGTCGCCATCCGGACGATCTCGGCCTTGAGTGTTTCGCTCCGGAGTTGTTGCAGTTTGGCCTTCTCCGCCGCCATGGCGACGAACATCGCCTTGAGCGTATCGATTTCGTGGGGACGGGCCGAAGCGCTTCTCGTCATGACGCCGACAGAAGCTTATTGTGCACGGCCTGAAGCCCGCCTTTTGCGCCTGAGTCACTTCGCCACCGCCTTCCGGCCGGACGCCGTCGCCGTTCGGCTCGAACGCGTGTCCAGTCCATGCCTTCGACGAGCGCCATCAGTTTCGGCGCGGCAAGCCGATCACGCCGTTCTCCGCCAGCGGAACTTGTCCTCGTCCAGCGCTCAAGGTGCGGGTATGCCGGCGTCGAGCAAACAGAGAGACGTTTGGGGCCCAACCAGGACGGCCCCGTTACGAAGTGTTGTCCTGGTCCGGTTTGAGTGTCGAATCTTCAGATCGATTGCTTGGGCGACCAGCTTCCCGGCCGCCAGCGAGCCCGCAACTGCTCAGCAGAAGGGCGAAGTGAACGTGAGTGCATCCATTTCGTAAATGTGTGTCTATCCAAGCAATCGATTTCTCTAATTATCCGATGAGGAATATGAAACGCGTCAGGCAGGGTGCATCATTAGGAGTATTTTCGATGGCAAACATTATCGAGGGTGGCCCGGGTTCCGAAACACTCCTCGGCACCAAGCTTGAAGATTGGATGGAGGGTTTCGGGGGCAATGACTGGATTGACGGTCGTGGCGGCAACGACGAGATCTCGGCTGGCGCGGGCAGTGACCGAGCCCTCGGCGGCGAGGGTAACGACCGCATCTTCGGCGGAGATGGCTGGGACGATCTCTCCGGCGACAACGGCCGCTTCAACGCGCGCATCTCCGGTGAGGACAATGACAGGCTCAGCGGCGGTCCCGGCCAGGATGTCGTCTACGTGGGTGACGGCCAGGACACGTTGACCGGGGGCACCGACAGTGACACGTTCGTGTTCCAGTTCCACAATCCGGTGCCTGGGGTCGTCCCGAGTGTCGGGTCGAAGCCGGACATTTCCACTATCACCGATTTCAACCCGGCGGAGGACAAGTTCGCCTTCGATGCGGTGGGCCTCTACAACGACGGTTTTGGCGCGAACTTCGTCAACAACGCCAGCATACAGTCCGGCTACCCGGTGAGCAGCTTCTACAGTGGTGCGGCCTCGGGTGCGAACGGCGAACACGTCGTGGTGATCACTGGCGAATCTTTCAACTCTGCTTCTGAAGCCGCGAGTGCGATCTCCGGCGAGCACGCCGGCGACATCATTGTCTACCAAAGCAGCTACACCGACAGAGTCGCAACTCTGGCCTATGTCACCGCCGACAACAGCGCGCATGAGTTCGTCCACCTGGGCGGTGTGGTCACCGTGGCCGACCTAGGCCTGACCGCGTCGGACTTCACCTTCGTTTGATCCAGAAAACCCATACGGAACAGCGCCCCGCCCCCCTGGGCGGGCGCTTTCCGTTTCCGCTACTTGCGATGGGCCGGGGCGCCCGGGAGCAGTCGCAGCGTGTACAGCTTGACGAAGCCCTGCACGTCGCGCTGGTCGTACACCGAAATCTCCCTGAAGGCGTGGAGGCGGAAGCCTGTTCGGGCCCTTGCGGCCGGCCACGATGACGTTGCCCTTCCAAACCTTCAGCCGGACGGTGTTGTTGTTGACCCGCTCCATTAGATGCCAAACCAAACATATTCGGCGGGAGCACTGATCCTGAATCAGCGAGCGGATGCAGTCGGTCGCCGCTCGGGGAGCAATATAGGGAGCTGGGTCGCCAGATCCTCACGGAGACCTACGTGAGTAACCATTCCTTGAAGGATTCAGCTTTGAGACCTTTCCCTCTGACTTCCGCTATTTGGGGAATTCTGTTGATCAGCGGCGTGGTCAACGTGCTTGCGCTGATCTCGCCGCTGTTCATGCTTCAGGTCTACGACCGCGTTCTGGCAAGTGGCAGCGTATCGACGCTAGTGGGGCTCGTCGTGCTTGCTGCAGGGCTTTATGCGTTCCAATGCCTGCTCGACGTTTTGCGCGCCCGCGTGCTGCTGCGGATTGGCGAGCGTTTCGATGAACAGTTTTCCGGACGCGTTCACGATGCGATCGTTCGCCTTCCGCTTTTAACGCGCATGCCGGGCGACGGCTTGCAGCCGCTTCGCGACCTCGACAATATTCGCGGATTCTTAGGTGGAAACGGTCCGACAGCGTTCTTCGATCTGCCATGGATGCTGCTTTATCTTGCCATTTGCTTCCTCCTTCATTTCTGGATCGGCATGACGGCACTTATCGGGGCGATCGGTCTCACATCTCTGACACTTCTTACCAACACTCTCTCGCAACGGCCGATACGCGAGACCATTGCCCACGACATGGTGCGCAATGGCCTACTGCAAGCAGCGCGTTGCAATGCCGAGGTCGTGCAAGCTCTCGGTCTCGGAAAGCGGATCGCTGCCCGATGGCACAAGGCCAATGCCGAGTATCTGGCCGCCAACCGGAAAGCTGGGGACGTGGCAGGTGGGCTGGGTGGCATTGCAAAGTCGTTGCGCGTGCTGCTGCAATCGGCAATTCTTGCCGTCGGCGCGTACCTTGTCATCAGGCAGGAGGCTACGGCCGGGGTCATGATTGCCAGTTCGATCATGATGGGGCGTGCGCTGGCTCCGGTCGATCTGGCCATTTCAAGCTGGAAATCCTTCCTCATGGCGCGCCAGGGTTGGGCGCGGCTGGAGGACCTCCTGGGAAAGGTTCCTGAAACCGCTCCTGTTATGCCAATGCCTGCACCTGAACGCGAACTCCGCCTCGAAGGCGTGACAATCGTTCCGCCCGGCGAAAGGAAGCCGACCGTGACCGGCCTTGCGTTTGCCGTTCAGGCGGGAAGCGCACTCGGGATCATCGGTGCATCGGGTTCGGGCAAGTCGACACTCTCGCGCGCCATCGTCGGCGCATGGGCGCCGGTCGCCGGAAAGGTTCGCATCGACAGCGCAAGCCTCGATCAATGGGACCGGGAAGCGCTAGGCCGTCATATCGGCTATTTGCCGCAAGGTGTTGAACTATTCGACGGCACCATTGCCGAAAACATCGCTCGTTTTGAAGATAATCCTGACCCTGAGGCTATTGTCACCGCGGCGAAAGCAGCGGGCACGCACGAACTGATCCTCCGATTTGAGCACGGCTACGAAACTCCGATTGGTGAGGCCGGATCGGCACTTTCCGCCGGGCAGCGCCAGCGTATCGGTCTTGCCCGTGCTCTTTATCGAGACCCTTTCCTTGTTGTGCTGGATGAACCCAATGCCAATCTCGATGCGGAAGGCGAGGCTGCGGTCGTCAAGGCGATCGCCTCCGTGCGCGGGCGCAAGGGCATTGCGGTTGTCGTCGCCCATCGGCCGAGCGCCATCCGCGCCGTGGATTTTGTGTTGGTCATGGAAGGTGGACGGCAGCGAGCATTCGGTGCGCGTGATGAAGCGCTTTCCAAAGTCTTGAAGAGGGCAGCGATGGCACCAGGCGCTGGCGTCAAGGCCATCGAGTCTACACAGGATAACGTGGGAGAGCGCGCTGACATGGAGGATCCCGGTGGCCGGCATTCATCAGAATAATGACGTTTCCAGCTCCATTCGCCGGCACCTGGTGGCGGGCCTTCTGGCGAGCGTGATCTTTGTTGGAGGAGCCGGAGCTTGGGCGGCCTTCACGAATCTCTCCGGTGCGGTTGTCGCGTCCGGACACTTTGTCGTCGATTCCTATGTGAAGAAGGTGCAGCACCCGACCGGCGGGGTGGTGGGAGAAATCCTGGTGAGCGAAGGTGATAAAGTAAAAGCCGGCGACATCCTCATGCGGCTCGACGCCACCCAGACGCGCGCCACTCTCGCTGTAGTCACCAAGCGGCTCGATGAGCTGGCCGCCAACCTGGCACGACTCGAAGCTGAGCGTGACGATCTGGCGGAGATCGCCTTCCCGGACTGGCTGCTCGCCCGCAGAGATGTTCCGGACGTAGCTTCGGCAGTACATGGCGAGACGCGGCTGTTCGAATTCCGCAGACAATCCCGCGACGGAAGGCAGGCGCAGCTAGCGGAACGCATCACTCAATATGAGCACGAGATCGAGGGGCTCAAGGCGCAGGAAATCGCTTCTGAGAAAAGCACCGAGATTCTCCAAAAGGAAATTGCTGCCCTGAGTGGGCTGCGCGACCAAGGCATTGTCTCGGACCAACGCTTGAACAGCCTGAAGACGCAGGTTGCCACTTTCGGCGGCGAACGCGGTGAGAAGATTGCACATCAGGCACAGACGGCAGCCCGCATAGCCGAAACGCGCCTCCAGATCCTGCAGATCGATCCGGATTTCAAGACGGAAGTCGGCCAGGAGCTCAGAGAGGTTCAGGCGCAGGTTGGGGAGTATGTTGAGCGCAAGGTGGCGGCTGAACAGGAACTGCGACGGATCGATATTGTCGCGCCGCAGTCAGGCGCCATTCAACAACTCGCAGTTCATACGGTCGGAGGAGTGATCACGCCCGCCGATCCGATTATGCTAATCGTGCCGGAAGGCGACGATCTTGCGCTTGAAGCACGAATCACCCCGAAGGACATCGACCAAATCCAGCTTGGTCACAAGGCCGTGCTGCGGATGTCAGCCTTCAATCTGAGGACCACGCCGGTATTGAACGGATATGTCAGCCGGATCGCAGCCGATCTGGCGACGGACGAAAAAAACGGCGTTTCGTATTACCTGGTGCGTCTGTCGGTTCCGCATGCGGAACTGACGAAGCTCAAGGACCTGACGCTCGTGCCCGGCATGCCGGCCGAAGCGATGATCCAGACGGGCGAGCGTACGGCGCTTTCTTATTTTGTGAAGCCGCTGTCGGACCAAATCAGTCGCGCATTCCATGAGGAATGAAAGTAACCACAGAAACATTTTGTTGGTATTCTTGTTGGTTGTTACGCATGCATGAGAGTCATAACCGTCTGAAAACACAGCCATACTTTCCTCAGTTGGATTCCGCCTCTGACTCAGATTCGTGGTTCCACGGTCATTTTGCCCTTCCAAGTCGCCGACCATTCAGTTCTTGGCCTCGAGCGCATTAAGATACCCATCATCGTACACAAAGGCTGGAAAAGAGTCCGGTGTCTTGAGCGATCCTGAGGTCTGGAGACCTAGGGTGAGCCTGCAAGCACAGGGCTAGGACATGATTGAGCGTCTGCAATATTCGGACGGGTACATAGGAAGACAGGCAGGCGTCAAAAACGCGCTTTCAACGCGCTAAACCGATGCTACGCACCCCGAGCGTCTTGCCGCCCTCGCTCCCGCCGGTAGGAATCAATCGCGAGCAGGCTGCGACGTTCATCGGCGTAAGCTCAACGACCTTTGATGAAATGGTCCAGGACGGCCGGATGCCCCAGCCACGAATGCCGAGCAAGGGGCGCATTGTTTGGGACGTCGAGGAACTTGTATTGGCCTTTCGAAAGCTCCCTCACCGCCAAATCGGAGGAGCACCAAAGCTTGACGAAGATTCGCCGCCACTAGACAATCCTTGGGATCGAAAACCACGAACATGACGGATGAGCCCGTGAAAATCGATCTTAAGGGCGTAGTGAAGGACACTGATCGCCACGGCAATGATCGGTACTATTTTCGCGCACCGGGTCGGAAGAAGGTCCGGCTCCGTGAACCGACCGGCAGCGACGAGTTCCTCGAGGAACTGCGGTGCGCGCGCGCCGAGGTCACTTATGTTCGGCCCGGCACTCTTCCCGAGATTTGCCGGCGCCTCTCCAAGCCTTCCGAGCCAGCGAAGAAAGGCACGTTGCTGTGGCTTTGCCAGGAGTATTACCGTCGGGGCGGCACGGAAATCACCCAAGACACTATGGCGCGCCGACGAGCAATTCTGGAGCGCGTATGCGAATTACCTCATCCCCTCGAAGGTGACCCGGATCCTCAGTATCCCACCAAGGGATCTCTGCCATTCGCCGGTATGAAACGGTCTCATGTTAAGGAGATCAGGGACACCAGGCTCGACGCCCTTGGCGCGGCAAACAATATCGTAAAAGCCATCAGCGCGATGTTTGAGTGGGCAAAGGACACAGAGATTCCGGGCGTCGACTCCAATCCCGCCCGCGGCATCAGACGGCTAAAGAGCGGCGACGGCTGGCACCCATGGGACGTGTCGGAGATCGTTCAATATGAGAAGCGGCATCCGCTGGGTACCGCAGCCAGACGTGCGCTCTCGATCTTCATGTTTACTGGCCTGCGGTTGTCCGACGTCGCGATCTTCGGTCGACAGCACATCACGCTCGTCTACAACGAGGAGACCGAGCAGTGGGAGAAGTGGATCAGAATTAAGCCTGGGAAGACCAGTCGTAACAAGGATGCGGTGTTGGTGGAGCTCCCGCTTCTGCCCGAACTAGAGGCGGAACTTGAGCACACGCCCTCCGACCAGATGACCTTCCTGGTCAATGAGTATGGTCGCCCGTTCTCGGAGAACGGTCTGGGCAACAAGATGCGCCAGTGGTGTGATCAAGCTGAGCTGCCGCACTGCAGTGCTCATGGAATTCGCAAGGCCGGCGCGACGATCGCCGCTGAGAACGGCGCGACGCACGAGCAGCTGAAGGCGATATATGGGTGGACTACGTACCAGCAGCCCGACCACTACATCAAGAAAGCGCGTCGCCGGAAGGTAGCGAGAGCGGCGAAATACCTGCTGGTTATCGATCGAAAAGAGAACAAAATTGTCCCACTTTCTGAGGGGGTTGAAAGAGGTGGGACAAAAATGGCCAAAAAATCCAATTAAATCAACGGCCACAAAAGCCAATGGTGGGCCCGGAGGGACTCGAACCCCCAACCAAGCGGTTATGAGCCGCCGGCTCTAACCATTGAGCTACAGGCCCCACGGCGCTGGATTAGTGTTTTTCCCTGAACCGCACAAGGCTTTCCGAGGGCTTTCCGAGCAGGCGTTCCAAGGGGGCTGGCAGGGATCGCCCAAATCAGCCCATATTGATAACCTATTGCACGTCGCCCATTGGACGCCGGCCAACACTCGGCTGTCTTGGGATCCCAGATCGAGGAGATTTCATGACCAGACGTATTTTGCCCCTGGCGATTGCCGCCGCAATCGCATTTCCGGCGATCGCGGCCGCCGCCGATTCGCCACCGCCGCCGCGTATCGTTGTCACCGGTGAAGGCGAGGCGGCGATAGCACCCGATCTGGCTCTGCTGACGCTCAGCGTCATGCGCGAAGCCAAGACGGCTCGTGCAGCGCTCGATGCCAATAACGACGCCATGGCCGCGGTGATCGCTGCCATGAAATCGTCCGGCATCAAGGAGCGCGACCTGCAGACAGCGGGCATCCAGATCAATCCGCGCTATAACTACACCAACAAGCCCGACGGCAGCCAGGAGGCCGAGCTTGTCGCCTACCAAGTGACCAACACGCTTTCGGTGCGCGTCCGCGACATCGACAAGACCGGCGACATTCTCGACAAGGCGGTGTTGCTCGGCGTCAACCAGGGCGGCGGCATCTCCTTCTCCAACGACGATCCGGCGGCAGCCGTCACCGAGGCACGCAAGAAGGCCGTCGCCAATGCCATGGCCAAGGCCAAGACGCTGGCCGAAGCGGCCGGCGTCGGCATCGGCCGGGTCTTGGAAATCACCGACCAGAATTTCGCACCACCGCCGATGCCGATCAACGCCAAGGCATTCGATGCCGCCGGCGCGTCGGTCCCAGTGCAAGCCGGCGAGAATTCCTATACCGCACAGGTGACGGTGACTTTCGAATTGAAATGACCATCGCTTGCAGCATGAAAAAACCCCGGAGGATCGATCCTCCGGGGTTTTTTTGAGCCGCGCTTTCCGTCCTGGCGGAAAGGGCTCCGCTACTCTACCGGCTGCAAGTCAGCCGGCCGCAAGCCCGAAGACCTTAGCGATAGATGATCGGACAGCCGCGCTCGTTGGCGAATACGATTACGACGCGGTCGCCATACTGGCGGCCGGCGACCTTGACCGTGCGGCGGTTGATGTCGATGATGCGGGCGCGGTGCAGGCCCATGCGTTCGGCCTTGTCAATGGCACGCTCCGGCGAACAGGACCGGCGCCAGCCGCCATGACGGCGGTGTTCGCGATAGTAACCATCATCTTCGTCGCCGGTATAGACGCCGACGCGCGGATCCTGGTTGTTGCCGAAGCCGAGATAGATGCTGTCAGCATGAGCGGGGATGGCAGCAAGCGTGCCAAGGCCGACAAGTGCCGAAAGAGCAATCGTCTTGATGGTATTGAACATTGTCTTCTCTCCTTGTTTGAGGGTTTCCACCCGTTTTCGTCAAACCTATGCGAGGAGAATGCACCCGCCTGTCTGAATTTTTTGCGAACCGGCCATTCATCCCCCGTTCATGCGGCAAGAATGGGCCAGCCGTTAGTCTGTCCGTTTCTGGAACCGTTCTATGCAGGGCAGATGGGGAACGTACCCTTTTGCCATGGTTCCCGGTCTTCGTTACCGCAGGAAATCCTAAGGCTCGTCCGCGAGCATATGGTCGAAATAGTCGTCCGGCTCGGCAAGGTCGGTCTCGCTGGCGCTGACCCGGCCGCGCATCGAGATGCCGGCCTCGTGCACGGTCTCGTCGCTTCCCGACACCAGCCTGTGCCACCAATAGAGATCGCGGCCCTCGGCCACCAGCCGGTAAGCGCAGGTCTTGGGCAGCCAGCTGATGGTGCGCACGTTCTGCGGCGTCAGCCCGACGCAATCCGGAACACGCGCCAGCCGGTTGGCATAGTCGGAGCAGCGGCAGCTTCCAGCGTCGAACAGCCGGCAGCCGACGCTGGTCCAGTAGATCTCTCCGGTGTCCTCGTCTTCGAGTTTGGACAGGCAGCACTTGCCACAACCGTCGCAGAGTGATTCCCACTCGGCCGGGGTCATCGCCTCGAGCGTCTTGGTCTTCCAGAACGGCTTTTCCATCGTCGGCATGTGGCCCCCGGACGCTTCAAGGTCAAGCACGGCAACCGTGCACCCTCGTCCGAACGATACGCCGGGACCATACGCCGGAACATACGCCAGGACCATACGAATGACATGAAGTCGCCTTCAAAACGCCGGTCAATCGCCCTGTGCCACAGCTAGAACCTACAAACAGGAACCAAACATGGTTGCTGAAAGTTTGGGCATGGATGGGACGCCACAAGGAGTGTTTATGATGAAACGCCAACCACGGATTCTGGCAGGCACGGCGCTTGGCCTGTTGATGGCGTCCGCGCCGCTAGGCGCGTTCCCGCTGCAAGGCGACGCCGCATTCGGCCCCGTGCAACGTACCGCAGCGCCGCTCATCCCAGTGCAATCGAGTTGCGCCGAGGGCGAGTCGGCGGAGGCCTGCGCGCAAAGCCAGCAGGCAGAGCAGCCCAGAAAGAAGAAGCGCGACCAGCAGCAGCAAACGGAATCCGCTCCGGCCGAGCAGGCGGCTCCAGCCGAGTCCGAGCAACCCCGCAAGAAGCGGCGCAATCAGCAGCAGCAAACAGAATCCGCTCCGGCCGAGCAGATCGCTCCAGCCGAGTCCGAGCAACCCCGCAAGAAGCGGCGCAATCAGCAGCAGCAAACAGAATCCGCTCCGGCCGAGCAGATCGCTC